>NZ_AMXG01000058.1:0-249472 GCF_000313235.1 Pseudomonas sp. PAMC 26793 | reverse complement strand
GAGCCTAGGCGAGGCACCGAGTGGTGGGGCAAAGACCTTTTGGTTACTTTTGGCTGGGCCGGCATTCCGGGCGTTTGCCAAAAGTGACCCGCTGTAAGAGCGGAACCACAAGTGGCCGTTACCTAAATAACGGATATGTACACCCAAAGCCCCAACGATAGACCCCACCAATCACCCAGTCAGCCCAAGCAATTGGACGCAACGCAGACATGCTTCTACCCTGACAGCCTGCGCCACCCAAGAAGCCCGCCCATGATCGTCCGTCCCAAACCCAACCTGCTCGGCATCCTGTTCTCCCTCAAGGGCTCAATCGCCAAGCGCATCGCCCTGCGCAGCCTGCTGGTCACCCTGCTGGCCTCCGTCATCGTGCTGGTCGAAACCCTGCACCCGGCCTACTTCTCCAAGGTCAACGCCACACCCTTCACCCTCCTCGGCCTGTCACTGTCGATCTTCATGAGCTTCCGCAACAACGCCTGCTACGACCGCTGGTGGGAAGGCCGCAAACAACTGGGCCAGATGATCATCGAAATACGCTCGCTGATCCGCGAAACCCAAATCCTCAGCCCCACCGATCGAGAAAGCGTACTACGTGGCCTGTGCGGCTTCGCCCACGGCCTGATCGCCCGCCTGCGCCTGGAAGATGAAGCCCAGGCAATCAAGCCGTGGGTCAACCCCAAAGCCAGCCACCCCAACCTCCCCGACAGCATCCTGCAAGACCTCGGCGCCCGCTGCTCCACACTCGCCGAACAAGGCCACATCAGCGACTGGCGCTACACCCAACTCGAAACCCGGCTATACGGCCTGAGCCAGGTCCAGGCCTCGTGCGAGCGGATCAAGCACACGCCGCTGCCCTTCCCCTATACCCTGCTGCTGCACCGCACCATCTACCTGTTCTGCATTCTGCTGCCCTTCGCCATGGCCGAGCCGCTGGGCTGGCTGACGCCGGTGTTTACCGCGATCGTCAGCTACACCTTCTTCGGCCTGGATGAAATCGGCGACGACCTCGAAGACCCCTTCGGCTTTGACGAAAACGACCTGCCCTGCAACGCCATCCTGCGCACCCTGGAGCGCGAGATTCTCGCGGCCCTCGGCGAAACCGAGCTGCCGCCAGCCCTTGAGCCCATTGAATTCGTGCTGACGTGATGCGGGTTTGACACTCGCGGTGACCTGACCGAAGCTGGTGGCTTTGCACTAGCTGCCAAGCTTTCGGACGCCTGCATGTCAAAGTCACGCCGTTACTCCATCATCGGCCTGTGCGCCCTGTTGTTGATTGTGCTGATCACCTGGTATTTCACCCGTACGTCACCGGTGGTGGTGCCCCCGGCCATCGCCCACGGCTACGCGAAGGCCCTGAAACAGGCGCATAACGGCGAACCCGGCGCCGCCCGCGTGCTGTATCAACAACTGGGTCGCCCGGACCTCTCCGATGTGCGCCGCGCTGCCCTGCATGCCGAACTGCCCAACTACCCCAGCCCCCAGGCCCTGAAGCTGGCGGACAAGGACTTGGCCAATGACGCGCCCATGGTGCGTGAGGCGGCGATTCACAGCATTGTCGGCCTGGTGCCCAGCGGCCAGCGCACGCTGTTGCTGGGCCCCTTGCTGGATGACCCAGAGCAAAGCGTCCGGTTTGCGGCGGCCAATGCCTTGCTGGGGCTGTCTCCCGACACCCTGGGCCTGTACTTCGGCCCCTTGCAGCAGGTACTCGACGAATACGTGAAGTTGCTCAAGGCCCAGCCCGAAAGCCCCGAAGGCTGGATTCAGCTGGCACGCCTGTACATTCACAGTGCGCTGCTGCCCGATGCCCAAAATGCCCTGGAACAGGCAATGCGCCTGCAACCGGATAACCTGCAAGCAGTGGTCGCGCAAATCGAACTGCTGGACAAGCAGGGCAAGGTCGACGAGTCCCGCCAGCTCCTGGCGAAGCAGTTGCAGGCCCATCCTGATTCCGCCTACCTGCAGCATGCCCTGGGCATGTGGCTGCTGCACCATGGCGAGCGCGCATTTGCCCTGCTCAGCCTGTCCCGGGCGGTGGAGCTGGAGCCGAACAATCAGGATTACCGCTACGACCTGGCAACCACCCTGCACGCACAAGAGGAACTCGAAGCCGCACAGCGCCAACTGGAAGAAATCGTCCAGCGCAACCCGGCCAATCGCAAGGCGCGGGTCTTGCTGGTCAACTACTGGAAGGAAACCGGCCAGCTGCAGAATGTGCAGGTGTTGCTGGCCCAGCTGGAACAGCAAAACCCGGACGATCCGGCGTTGCAGCAAGGCTTGTAGGGACTGCGAAAAGCTGTAATTGACACAAAACGTTGAACCGCTACATGCCGCTACGGTCAAGTAAATATGGCGCGCCCCAGCCGGCGCTGCCGACTACTTATTTGTGACCCGAGGGCACTTCTTGTCTACATCCAAAGAGCTGTTCACAGCAAAGGCGGCCACCGGTATTGAAGGTCTGGACGACATTCTTGCCGGGGGGCTTTCCCGTAGCCATTTGTTCCTGCTGGAAGGTGAACCCGGCACCGGTAAAACCACCGTGGCCCTGCATTTCCTCCAGGCCGGCGCAAAAAACGGCGAACGATCGCTGTACATCACCCTGTCGGAAACCGAGCGTGAGTTGCGCCAGGGTGCCAAGTCCCATGGTTGGGACCTGGACGAACACATTCACATCTTTGAACTGACGCCCCCCGAAAGCCTGCTCAACGCCGAGCACCAGCAAAGCCTCCTGTATTCCTCGGACCTTGAGCTGGGCGAAGCCACTCGCCAGATCTTCGAAGTGGTGGAGCGGGTCAAGCCCACCCGCGTCGTCATCGACAGCCTTTCGGAAATCCGCCTGCTGGCGCAAAGCTCCCTGCGCTATCGCCGGCAGATCCTCGCAATCAAGCACTACTTCGTGCGCTACGACGCCACGGTGTTGCTGCTGGATGACCTGACCACCGAATCCCTCGACAAAACCGTACACAGCGTGGCCCACGGCGTGATTCGCCTGGAAGAGCTGACCCCCAACTACGGCGCCGAGCGCCGCCGCGTGCGGATCGTGAAGTACCGTGGCCAGAAGTACCGCGGTGGCTATCACGACTTCACCATCATGGAAGACGGCGTCCATGTGTTCCCGCGCCTGGTGGCGGCCGAGCACCGTGGCGGCTACAACCGCCAGACCCTCACCAGCGGCATCCGCGAGATGGATGCATTGCTGGGCGGCGGTATCGAAACCGGTTCCAGCACCTTGATCCTGGGCCCGGCCGGTACCGGCAAATCCCTGATTTCGATGATCTTCGCCGCAGCGGCCGTCTCCCGGGGCGAAAAGGCCGCCCTGTTCATTTTTGACGAAGAACTGGGCCTGCTGTTCGAGCGCATGCGCAACATGGGCATCGACCTGGACGCCCTGCAAGCCACCGGCAACCTGCTGATCGAACAAGTGGACGCCGCCGAGTTGTCCCCCGGCGAGTTCTCCCACCGGGTGCGCCGCTGCGTGGACGAACGCGGGATCAAGACCGTGGTGATCGACAGCGTCAACGGCTACCAGGCCGCGATGCCGGAAGAAAACGCGCTGATCCTGCACATGCACGAGCTGCTGCTGTACCTCAACCGCCGTGGCGCCGCGACCTTCATGACCGTCGCCCAGCATGGGCTGGTGGGTGACATGCAGGCGCCGGTGGACATTACCTATCTGGCCGACACCGTGATCCTGCTGCGTTACTTCGAAGCCTTGGGCAAGGTGCGGCGGGCGATTTCGATCATCAAGAAACGCACCGGCAGCCATGAGTCGACGATCCGTGAATACCGTATCGGAGGCCGGGGCATGACCATCGGCGCCCCCCTCGAAGCGTTCCAGGGAGTATTGCGCGGCGTGCCGACCTACATGGGCACCGATAACCCGCTGCTCAAGGATGAAAGTTCATGAGTGGCCTACCGGCCATTTCCGAACGGGCGATCATCCTGGCGCCCCTGGGCCGCGACAGCTCCCTCGCCTTGATGATGCTCAATGAAGCCGGGTTCAACGGCATCATCGCCAGCCATTTGCAGATGCTGTGCGAGGAACTGGAACAGGGCGCCGGCTTGCTGATTGTGGCCGCCGAAGCCATGCACGGTGTCGATCTGGAACCGCTGCTGAGCTACCTGCACCAACAGCCGGCCTGGTCGGACCTGCCTATCGTGCTGATGACTCATCATGGCGGCAGCGAACAGAACGGGTCATCACGCTTGAGTGCGCTGCTGGGCAACGTGACGTTCCTGGAGCGGCCGTTCCATCCGATCACCCTGATCAGCCTTGTGACCACGGCCCTGCGCGGACGCCGCCGGCAATACGAGGCACGTGACCGCTTGATCGACCTGAGCCAGAGCGAACAGCGCCTGCAAAGCACGCTGGAAACCCTTGAACAACAGGTGGAAGAACGCACGGCGCAGCTGCGCAATAACGAAGAGGCGCTGCGCCAGTCGCAGAAAATGGAAGCCGTCGGCCAATTGACCGGCGGTATCGCCCATGACTTCAACAACATGCTGACCGGGATTATCGGCAGTCTCGAACTGCTGCGAAGGCGTGTCGCCCGGGGCCGCACCGAAGACCTCGACAGCCTGATCGACCTGGGTGTCACTTCAGCCAACCGCGCGGCGGCCCTGACCCACCGCTTGCTGGCCTTTTCCCGTCGCCAGTCATTGGATTCAAAACCGGTACAGATCAATCAATTGGTGAGTTCGATGGGCGAGCTGCTGCAACGCAGCCTCAACGAAAGCATCACCCTGGACATCCGCCTGACCGAACAGTTATGGACCGCAGAAGTCGACCCCAATCAACTGGAAAGCGCCCTGCTCAACCTGGCCATCAATGCCCGGGATGCAATGCCCAACGGCGGCAAACTGGTGGTGGAAACCACCAACCGCCACCTGGACAGTGTGTTTACCGCCGCCTACGGCCCCCTCACACCCGGCGACTATGTGGAACTGAGCGTCAGGGACACCGGCTGCGGCATGCCCGAGAGCGTGATCAGCCGTGCATTTGACCCGTTCTTCACCACCAAACCCATCGGCCAGGGCACCGGGCTGGGGTTGTCGATGATCTACGGGTTTGCGCGCCAGTCCCATGGGCATGTGTCGATCCACAGCGTGGTGGGTCAGGGCACCACCGTCAGCCTGTTCCTGCCGCGGTTTGTCGGCGAGGTCATTGCAGATGAACCGCTCAACCCGGCACTGCTGCCGTTCGCCAACGCTGGCGAGACGGTGTTGATCGTCGAAGACGACCCGGCCGTGCGAGTGCTGGTCAGCGCCGTGTTGAGCGAACTGGGCTATGCCTTCGTCGAAGCCGGTGACGCCGACGGTGCCATGCCGATCATCGAGTCCAGCCAGCGCATCGACCTGCTGATCAGCGACGTTGGCCTGCCGGGCATGAATGGCCGGCAACTGGCGGAGATCGGACGGCAGGTGCGCCCGGAGTTGAAGGTGTTGTTTATCACCGGGTATGCCGAGCACGCCGCGGTGCGCGGTGGTTTCCTGGACCCGGGCATGCAGATGATCACCAAGCCGTTCACCTTTGATTTGTTGACGGCGAAAGTACGGGAGATGATCCGGGCGTGAGGTAGGCCCAGCAAAACCCGGCAATCATTGGTTGCCGGTGGTTTGGAATCGGCACCGTGGGTTCGGGTACGTAGGTGTATACCTTGGGGAGCAAAGTTTCTCCGGGGCGTTTCCTACACTTACTCGATAAGGAAGCCCATGACCATTTCTGCGTCCCGCCTTGCTCCTCCTCTGCAACTGCCCGCAAATGCCGACGCGCAGCAGCCTTCTGCCCAGCCGCAGGCTGCTGCGCCTGCACAACCTCTGGCTACATCACCCGAACCCAGCGAGCAGGCCAAAGGCGACAGTGAGCTGGCGGGATTGTTTGCGCAAACACTGCGCACCGCAGCGAGCACTGGAAAGCTCAACGATATTACAAACATCCCCCCTGCCTCGTCCTTCGGCCAGTGGTGGTCACACCTGCACAAGGTGATGCAAAACCCAGACTTTGCCTCTTGGGCAAAAAGCCAGGGCATTGATCTTAGGAAGTCGACTGAGATCAATCACGGCGACGGTTCCATCACACCCATCGTCGGCGGTCAGCGCAAAAGGTTTTCGGGCGTCGACAACGACTATAAATGGAATTCAATGATGGCGCCGATCATGCAGGCCGCCAAAGCACTGACGTCGCAATATTCTTATGTTTATTTCACCCCCTCAAACGCCAGGACAGCGACTTACCAGGACGTCGCCGATTTTTATGGCGAACCTGACTTCCACCAAGCCATCAAAGGGAATCGGGCGGCAGAACTCGAACACTCCAAAACCTTTGACCGCGCAAAACCTGAAGCCAAACGATCCGAAACAGCTTTGAACGACCAAAAGGCCCGGCTGGGCGCGGCTCATGACAGGGTACGCGCCTATAACGTGCTGTCAGGTCTCTTTCGCGGGGCGGAAAACGCCTATAACACCGGAATGATAGAGCGTTCTTCTTTGGGGGCGCGGTACGAGAGCAGGCTCAACGCGCAAAGGGATCAATACATCCGCGACCGCGCGCCAGGCCTCATCATCCCGCTGCATCCCGACTCGCCCCGGCGGTTGAAGGGAGAGGAAACCGTCACCCTCGGAAAATACTTACACGATAACCAGTTGGACCTGCCCACTAACCGCGATGAACTACTCCAGCTTGGCCGTTTCCTGGATATGCATCCACTTTTGCAAACCGCCCGGGGAGATTACGGCGGAGCCTTGTCCTGGCCCGTTCCATTGAGCGATGACGATCGACAGCGCATGAAAAATGCCCTGAGCCAAAACACTCTGGGTATCAGTGACCTGCAAAATTATGATGCGCGTAAAGGCGTGTTTGACTATCTGACCTCTGGCCAACAGTACTCAACCTACGAGCGGGAAAACCCGCACCTTTTAATGGAAAAGCTTCTGGCCACACCCAAGGCTCAAGCGCTGGGCCAGGCGTTGCAGGAACAATTCAACGCGCCGTCGACCCCGCAGAGCATCGACGATTGGACCCTGGGTGCCCTGGGCGCCTCCCTCGATGAGGGATCCGAAGCAGGCACCACCTCAAGCCCGATCAGGACTGGCGTAGCCGGCTTTGACCTGGCTCGTCCTGAACACTGGGGCAAACACCCTTCAACCGTCACACGGGGCCTGGCCAGCCATCTGGTTGCCAACGGACGCGCCAGCGCCGAGATGGCGCCCGTCGCAGCCCACCTGCTGCTGTCGCGCAAGGCGCCCGCCTTTTTGGTCAAGGGTATCCCCGACAAGGTCACCTACGGCTCTCATACCTGGGTCACCTTCAGCGTCGCCGTGGCACGCCTTGAGGCCCGGGCGCCCGGCTCAACCTCGCGCATGAGCTTTTCGGAGGTCATGAAGCTGGCCGATGTGGCGCCACTTACCCCCCAGGACCGTCAGGTCGAAAAAATGGCCCAACGGGATGCGCTTAAAGATTGGGGGGTGGCCAACGGCGTACTTTTGGTGAACACCCAGGATGACTACACCGCCGATCAGATGAGCGTCGTATTCATGAAATTCAATGCTCAGATTCGCGAGTTGAGCGAAGCCTCGTCGGCCCTGTCAGCCCCTGTTCCCACGCGCAGGGAGATGGCCATTGAAGTGCTCAAGAGGGTCTACGGTCATGATGCTCCAGTGGAGGATGAACTTATCTATGTAAACCCTCCAAAAGCCGACTACCCTGGCCCCTATTCGCTGGTAGATCTTTATATGAAGGGTTATCTCCATAAGAAGCCAGAGGACGTTTTCGGTTGGTGGTCAGGAGACGACAGGGTCAAGCCTAAAACAAACACCTACGGCCTTCCCAATATCAATGATCAGTTTGATACGGCGATTCAAAAGTATTTTCTCGCGACGGAAAAGGGGATAGCCGCCCAGGTCAAAAACCTGATTGCAACGCTTCCTCTTGAGGACAGAAAAAACATTGAGCAGGGAAAAATCACCCCGCTCAGCGAAACTACGTATATCAGATACACCAGAGCACTCCATGCCCCCCTTCGCTCGACAACGACAAAAAAACCCATGTATTGCTTGTAAAAACCGAACTCAACGGCGTCAAAAATGTTTATGAAATCGACCTGAAACAAAACCGCGTTCGCAAACGTAATGAACTGAAAGACCACCCCGTGGGAGACATGGTGTATACCGAAGGCCATACCGTGACCGGGAGAGCGCTGAAGGAGGTCGAGCCAGACGGCACCTACTTGCGGGGCGTCACCGACGAAAAGCACCAGGAGGGTACGCCCAACAACTTTTTCAGCGAAAAGACCCGCTACATTGCCAATGCGATGGCCAAACATAGCGGCATCCGCGAGCTGGAGGCAGAAGCCAGGGGCCAGACAACATTCGATACCGAGGTGCCCACCTACAAGAAGGTCCAGGAATTCCTGCTGAACCTGATCCCGCTGCGCTCCGCCATCAATAACTTCATAAAAGGTAATACCGCAGCGGGGGTCACTGACGTGCTGTTCGATGCGCTCGGGTTTGTCGTGGGCCTGGGCGCTGCGGCGCGGGGGGCCAAAGTGCTGTCGGCCGGTGCCTCAACCCTTGCAAAGGCTGGGAGCGTGTTGAAGACCGTTGGGCGGGCGGCCATCGGCAGTCTTAATCCACTGGATGGGGCTGCTGACCTGGTGCGCGGCATTGGTGCGCTGGGCAAAGCAGGATTCAATCAGGGCCAAAAAGCGTTTAGAACACTGACGAACGCGGCCGATAGCTATGATCTCGTAAACGCCAGCAAACGTTTCGATGCGTCCTCAGCAGGCACTTTCAAGCTCAACAATGACGTAGTCGAAGGGCCTGCCGTACTTCAAAATGGCAGATGGCATCACTACGACCCCATCACTCGAAGTGCGTATGGCCCTGCGCTGACAGACTTTGTGCCTTCTGCAAAATTAAATTCGGAAGACCTCGGAAAATGGGCCACGGAGAAAGACATCACCACGAAAGTCGACCCTACCGTTGTCACCCAATGGAAAAAGACTGTTAATACTCATCGAGACGGTCCCGAAAAAAACTCCTTTGAGCGCGGTTACTCCTCTGGAGAAGACCCTGAAACGATAAGTGGCTTCTCGCATAGCATGAAAATACCGGATCTCATGAAACTTGTCGCCGACAAGAAAAACCTCACGGCAGAGCAAGTCGGGATGGTGGTCAAGCGATATGACGATCTCATCTATGATCTCAGTCGGAGTGGATCAGCCAGGTTTATCGATAATATTGAGCCTCGTTTCGGGGAAGTCATACCGATGCCACAAATTGTCTACATTTCTCAAACAGTGCAACTGAGCGATGGTCAATGTGCTGCACTTTCCTACGTGATGGCAAGTGCCATGGCGGAAGGAAAAGAGAAGATATTAATCAAAAACATGCTGACCGCAGCAGCTTTTCCAAGGGATCCTGCCTCCAGAAGTTTTATTGAGGGGCTCTCTAAGATCCATACTAGAGTCAGGACACCAACTGCCTTTAGTGCAGGCCAAACCGTACGACAGCTTTCAGTTAAAAACATGGTCGATGAACTGGCCAACTCCACTGTTTCAAAGTCTGTCATGATCGCCACTCCAGACCACGCAATGACGGCCGGCGTAAAAATCGAGGGTGCCAGCAAAAGCTATTTCTTTTATGAGCCCAACTTTGGCCTTGCCAACTTCAAAAGTGCAGACGCCATGGAAAAGGCACTGGAAAAACTGACCCACGATAAAAAACTGTTTCCGCAATATAAAACCTATAGTACTGACTCGAGCAAATTGGAGTTTCAGGTCGTTGACCACACCAATGACTGGAAGAAAAAAAAACGATGTTTTTGATTTTCAAGTTAAACCGTTATATGACGCCCCCCTTGCTGTTAAATCAACCAGCACAACAACCAGTCCCGCCCTGCCCGCTCCTGTCACACCGCAAGTCGAGCGGATCGATGTCCCTATATCGGACTTCGCCACGACCACGGATGGCCGTTCAGTGCTGAGTACTCGTGGCCTCAGCAATTGCACGGCGATTGCAGTGCTCACCGACTTCAGGGACGGCATCTATCATAAGCGAACATTGATGCACTTTCAGGGTGGCGTTCCGAGCGATGAAATGTATACCACCCTAAAGCAACTGGATGCGGACCTGGCAAATGGCGGAAAAGTCATATTTCTGGGAGGCGATTTGACCAAGAGCCCGGTAGGAATAGGCGTTGCCTTGGGCCAAAGTCACAACGAACAAAAGGTATTGTTGGATATCGTCAAAAAACAACCCGAATCAACAACCATTGGCACGGCATCCGGTATTGATATCAATCCCGATGGAAGCTACAAGTTGATAGAGGGCAATAATAATGTACCGACGGTGTTCGATCAGAACCAGAGAGCACAGGTGTTCGACATGGCCGACGACTGAGACGGCTGACCTATCCGTTCTGCCTGCGCTCTGACGGTCAATCAGGCGCCGGCAGCACCCGATGGTCGCACCAACAACCGCTGGATATGTTCCTGCAACGTATCCAGATCAAACGGCTTGGCCAGGATCGGCGCATTGCGCGTGATCGGGCTGTTGCAGTCGAGAATCTCCTGCGGGTAACCGCTGATAAAGATCACCTTCAATTCCGGTCGCAGCTTGATCGCAGGCTCGGCGATCTGCACGCCGGAGATACCGCCTGGCAGGCGATAGTCGGTGACCATCAGGTCCAGGTGCGGCTTGGTGGCGAGGATTTCGAACGCCTGCTCACCGTCAATCGCCTTCAACACCCGGTACCCAAGCCCCGACAGGTACTCGCCCAACACAAACATAATCGATTCGTCATCTTCGACGATCAGTACAACATCTTGTGCATCTTCACTCATGGGAAGCCTTTGTCCGGTCAATTGCTGCTGATACGACCATGGGGTCACGCAGAGGTTGCGTCGGATTCACGATTGATTTCCTGGCGCAGGCGCTAACGGCAGGCAGACGCGGAACAAGGCGCCCTCGCCTATCCTGCTTTCGACCTCAATGGTCCCGCCGTGGGCCGCGATAATCTGCTCGGAGATAAACAGCCCCAGGCCCAGGCCCGCCACGGCGTGGCTGGCCGACACCCGTTCAAACTGCTGGAAGATCCGCGTCTGGTTGTCTTCGCTGATACCGATCCCGTGGTCACGCACTTCCACCCGTGCTTCGCCATGCTCTGCGTACACCCGCACTTCCACCGGGCTCTTGGCGCCATAACGCAAGGCGTTGGTCAGCAGGTTGGACACCACCTGTTCGATACGGAACTCGTCCCAGTTGCCCTCCACCGGCCCTTCCTGGACCCACTTCACCGAGGACTCGGCCGCCGCCACTTGCGGGGCGAAATTCTCCAGCAGGTTGTGCACCAGTTGCGTCAGGTCAAAGCGCCCGGGGCGAATCGACAGCTTGCCGGTGCGAATACGCGACACGTCGAGCATGTCTTCGATCAGGCGGATCAGGCTCTGGATCTGCCGCTCGTCGCGGTCGACCATGGCGTGCATCTTGTCCATGGTAAAGGCCGCGGCGTTGTCCCGGGCCAGGTGCATCTTGCGCAATTGGGTTTCCAGGATCAGCCCGTTGAGGGGCGTGCGCACTTCATGGGCCACGATCGACATAAAGTCATCACGCATACGCACGGCCTGCTCCAGTTCAGCCTGGGTGGCCTGCAAGCGCGTGAGCAAGGCTTCCTGCTCGCGGCGGCTTTGCTCCAGGGCTTCAACCTGCTGTTTCATCGCCTTGCTCTGGCGATACAGGTCGACGAACACATTGACCTTGCTCTTGACCGCATGGATATCCAGCGGTTTGTGCAGGAAGTCCACGGCGCCGCTTTCGTAGCCCTTGAACGCGTAGTTGAGCTCACGACCGGCGGCACTGACAAACACGATCGGGATGTTCTTGGTCTTTTCGGTGCCGCGCATCAGCTCGGCCAGCTCAAAGCCGTTCATGCCGGGCATCTGCACGTCGAGAATGGCCATCGCGAACTCGTGCTCCAGCAGCAGCGACAAGGCCTCGTCGGCGCTCAATGCCTTGTAGACCTGGCGGTCCTCACGCTTGATCAGCGCTTCAAGGGCCAGCAGGTTTTCCGGCAGATCGTCGACGATCAGCAGTTTGGCCTGGACAGTACTTAACATGGGGAGGATTCCAGGGAAGCCAGCAAGGTGCCGATGCGGCTCAAGGGAAGAATATAGTCAGGTGTATGCAACGCCAGGGCGGCCCGGGGCATGACGGCGACCCGCGCCTCGTCGGGATCCTGGACCACCGTCATACCACCGCACTGTTTGACATGGGCCAGGCCTCGGGCGCCGTCCTGGTTGGCGCCCGTCAGCAGGATCGCCATCAGACCGGTGCCGTACGCATCGGCGGCCGACTCGAACAGGTAGTCAATGGCTGGCCGGGAATGGTGCACGCGGTCCTCCTGGCTCAGTGACAAGCTGCGGTCGTGCTCCACCGACAGGTGATAACCGGGGCCGGCAAAATACAGGGTGCCGGGCTGGATCACTTCCTTGTCCCGCGCTTCCACCACCGTCATCGATACGCGACGGTCAAACACTTCCGCCAACTGGCTGCGGCGTTCGTCCGGCAGGTGCAGCACCGTGATGATCGGCAGGCTGAAGTTGGCCGGCAATTCACCAAAAATGCCCAGCAACGCCTCGACACCGCCCGCGGAAGCGCCGATCACAATAGCTTCGATCCCGGATGCCGGGCTGGCAGCAGCTTCATTCATAATTTTCGGTAGATCCGTTCTTGCTTGACCAAGGGTTCGAACTGTTTGCTGTAGCCGGAAAAATCCAGGGTTTCCTTGCTGCCCAGCACCAGGAAGCCGCGATGACACAGCGACTCATGAAACAATCCAAACGCCCTGTCCTGCAACTTTTTATTGAAGTAAATCAGTACATTACGGCAGGAAATTAACTGAGTTTCTGAGAATACGCTATCCGTCGCCAGGCTATGATCGGCAAACGTCACGGTCTCCCGCAGGGTCTTGTCGAAGATCGCATGATCGTAAGCCGCGGTGTAGTAATCGGCAAACGAACGCTGGCCACCGGCCTGCTGGTAGTTGTGGGTATAGGCGCGGATGTTCTCAAGGGAAAAAATCCCCTGCTTGGCTTTTTCCAGGGACCGGGGATTGATGTCGGTGGCGTAAATGATGGTGCGCTCCAGCAAGCCCTCCTCACGCAACAGGATGGCCATGGAGTACACCTCTTCCCCGGTGCTGCAGCCGGCGATCCAGATCTTGATCGACGGGTAGGTCTTGAGCAGCGGCACCACTTCCTGGCGAATCGCCAGGAAGTGCGAAGGGTCGCGAAACATTTCACTGACGGGAATCGTCAGGAATTGCAGCAACTGCATGAACGCCGTCGGGTCATGCAGCACCCGCTCCTGCAAGGCCGAGATGGTGGCGCAGTCGAACTGACGCAGCGCATGGGCCACGCGGCGCTTGACCGAGGCCCCGGAGTAATCACGAAAGTCATAGCTGTATTTGAGGTAGATCGCCTCAATCAGCAAGCGCAGTTCGATGTCAGTGCTTCTTTCCAATTAAATCCGTTCCATCTTGGGTAGCCACACGCGAATCAATGAAAACAACCGGTCAAGGTCGATGGGCTTGGCCAGGTAATCGTTGGAACCTGCCGCCAGGCAACGCTCCTGATCGTCCTTCATGGCCTTGGCCGTCACCGCGATGATCGGCAGCTTGCGCCAGCGCGGGTCCTGGCGGATCAGGGCCGTGGCCTCGTAACCGTCCATCTCCGGCATCATCACGTCCATCAGCACCAGGTCGATGTCATCGACTTCATTGAGTTTCTCGATTGCCTCGCGGCCGTTACGGCCGATCACGACAATCGCGCCCTTGTGCTCCAGGGCACTGGTCAGGGCGAAGATATTGCGCACATCGTCATCCACCAGCAGGATCTTGCGCCCTTCGAAGACCTTGTCGCGGCTGCGGGCGGTCCTGAGCATTGTCTGGCGTTCATGGGACAGCTGGGATTCGACTTTGTGCAGAAAGAGTGTGACCTCGTCCAGCAAACGCTCGGGGGAGCGTGCGCCCTTGATAATGATCGAGCGTGAATACTTGCGCAGTTCGGCCTCTTCGTCCCGGGTCAGGTTGCGCCCGGTGTAGACGATCACCGGCGGGAACGAGCAGATATCCTCGGTGGACATGCGCTTGAGCAGCTCATTACCGAGCATGTCCGGCAGCTTGAGGTCGATGATCATGCAGTCATAGATGTGGCTGCGAAGCAGGTCCAATGCCTCCTGGGCGAAGCCTACGGCGGTGATCTCGATGTCATCGTCGCCGATCAGGCGGGCAATGCTGTCGCGCTGCAAGTCATCGTCTTCCACCAGCAGCACCCGCTTGACCTTCTGCGTGAGCTTGGCCTCCAGGCGGGCGAACACATCCTTGAGATCTTCGCGGGTGGTCGGCTTGACCGCGTACCCGATGGCGCCCATGTGCATGGCGGCTTCGACGCGGTCTTCGACGGAAATCACGTGCACCGGGATATGGCGGGTCCCGGCATGTTCCTTGAGGCGTTGCAGCACGGTCAGGCCGGAATGGTCCGGCAGGCGCATGTCTAGCAGGATCGCGTCGGGAATGTACTGTTCCGCCAGGGCATAGCCTTCGTCTGCGCCATGGGCCACCAGGCAGTGGTAACCCAGTTCATGGGCGAGGTCGAAGAGGATGCGGGCGAAGTTGGGCTCATCTTCCACCACCAGGATGCAGCGCGTGGCGAACGGGGCCTTGTCGCGGTCATCGATAAAGCGTGGGATCTGCGCTTCGTGGGCGATCGGCATCGGCGACACCTTGATCGGCGCCGGTGCAGGCACAGGGACTACCGCCCGCGGCTGTTCCAGCGCCGGGGTGTCTTCGTCACGCTCTACATAGTGCTCGGGCACCACCAGGGTAAAGATACTGCCCTGGCCAGGTTCGCTGGTGACACTGATATAGCCGCCCAACAGGTTCGCCAGGTCTCGGGAGATCGACAGGCCCAGGCCGGTGCCGCCGTAACGGCGGTTGGTGGTGCCATCGGCCTGGCGGAAGGCCTCGAAGATGCTTTCCTGCTGGTCCGGGGCGATACCAATCCCCGAATCACGCACGGTAAAGGCAATGCCCTCCCCCGGCGCCCGGGATACCGACAGGCTGACCTCACCTTGCTCAGTGAACTTGATCGCGTTGGACAGCAGGTTCTTCAGAATCTGCTCCAGGCGCTGGCGGTCGGTGAACAGCATGTGCGGCGAGCCTTCCTGCACCTCCACCTGGAACCCGAGCTTGCGGTCGGCCGCCAGCGGCTCGAACATGCCGCGCAGCCCATCCACCAAGCGCGCAACGCTGGTGTTCTCCGGGCGCATTTCCAGCTTGCCGGCTTCGACCTTGGAGATATCGAGGATGTCATTGATCAGGTTGAGCAGGTCGTTGCCGGCCGAATAGATCGACTCGGCGAACTTGACCTGTTCGGCGCTGAGGTTTTCCTGGGGGTTCTCCGCCAGCAACTTGGCGAGGATCAACGAGCTGTTCAGCGGCGTGCGCAGCTCGTGGGACATGTTGGCGAGGAACTCGGACTTGTACTTGCTGGAACGCTGCAACTCGTCGGCGCGCTCTTCCAGCTCGATCTGTACGCGATTGAGTTCAACGTTTTTCTGATCCATGGCATCGCGCTGGTCGGCCAGGGTCTGGGTCTGTTCGGCCAACTGTTCGTTGGTCTGTTCCAGCTCCGCCTGTTGGGTTTCAAGGAAAGCCTGGGATTCCTTGAGGATGCGCGATTGCTCTTCCAGCTCTTCGTTGGCGGTCTTGAGCTCTTCCTGCTGCACTTGCAGCTCTTCATTAAGCTGCTGGGTTTCGGCCAGCACTTCCTGCAGACGCTGACGATAACGGGCGGCTTCGATGGAGGTGCCGATATTCTCGGCAATCAACTCCAGCAGTTCGATATCACGGTCTTCCAGTGTACGTAGGAAACCCAGCTCGATCACCCCGTTGACCCGGCCATCGTCGCTGGTCGGTACCACCATCACACTGCGGGTCGAACCTTCGCCGAGGCCGGAACTGACCTTGAAGTAGTCCACCGGCACATCGTCCAGGCGAATCAGGCGATCCTGGCGGGCAGACTGGCCGACGATGCCTTCATCGTTATAGATCGACTGTTCCTGCTGCTCTTGCTCCCGGGAGAAGCCATAAGTGGCCACGCGTGTAAGGCCACCGTGCTCTTCACGCACGTACAGCGCCGCCACCGCCGAGCCCATGTACTGGGCGAAGAACTGCAGGATGTTGCGGCCCAGCAGGTTCAATGTCAGTTGGCCGAGGACCTGCTCGGCCAGTTCGGTCTGGCCGTTGCGCAGCCAGGCTTGCTGCTCAAGGCGCTTGGCGATCCTCTGCTGTGACATGAGGTTTTCGCTGTAACTGTTTGAAAGTTCAAGAAGATTCTTTCGACCGACATACGCGAGGAACCCGCTCAGGCCGAGCACAAACACCAGGTACAAGGTGACGCTGATGATCGTGGTGCGGGTAACGTCTTCATTGCGGGTGATGCGGAATTGTTGCTCCATCGCCACCGCCCGGTCGTACTCCTTGCGAATCTCGTCCGTCAGGCTTTTGCCGCGCCCTGCTTTCACGGCGCCGCGGAAATCACCGCTTTGGCGCTGCATATCAATCATCGACTGGGCGTAGGTGTTCCACGCCTGTTGCAACGATTCCAGACGCTTGAGCCGGTCCACCTGCTCTGGATTGTCCGCCACCAGTGCCTGCAAATTGCGCAAGTCCGAAATGATCCGCGGCTTGGCCACTTCATACGGGTCGAGGAAGTGTTCATCGCCGGTGATGAGGAAGCCGCGCATGCCGGTTTCCAGGTCCACGGTCAATTTCGAGGTTTCGTTGAGATTGTTGATCACCCGGTCGGTGTGTTCGACCCACTGAATCACCGACAACAGGTAAGTGATCAGAACGACGAAAAACACCGCGCTGAGCACGCCAACGCCCAACGGCAGCGCCACGTTGCGGCCCAGCAATTTACGGAAGCTTTTCTCATCGACAGTCGACGCGGGAGTCATGGGCATGCCTTGGCCAAATACGGAAAAACGGGGAGTTTGCCCCAAAGTTGCGCCTGAGCGCTATTTTTCTGCTTCTCGCAGCGACGTAGATTACATAACCCATTGATTAGTCGACGAATCGGCGTGCTTTTAACACCCGGCAATTGACTTTGTTTCTTGCATAAGGGGTTGAGCGGGAACGTTGTCGATGGACGGGCCCACCCAAAGGTGTGCCGTGGGGAACAGGGAACCTCCTCGGAAAAGGCGCGTATCTCCTAATAAAGGTACCCAACCATGCAAAATGTCAGCAATCTCTCTGTGCAGCAGCCTGCCCCCCAACTCTTGCCCCCCCCTGCTTTCGGAACATCGTCAGTGGGCGCCCAGACCTCAACTCCACGTGCGGTTGCAGGAGCACCAGCACCAGCACTAGCACCAGCAGCATCCGCCCCCCCGCTCCGACCCGCTGAAACAGCCAATGGCCGACCGGCAGAACTGGCAGAACTTGCTCTACGCCGTCAACCTGGCAGCCCCGCCACTACAAGATTACGACACTGCCCCCTATCTATTATCCGTCCTGAAGCCACGCAAATGGCCATTCATCCAGACTCGTCCCATCATAAAACGATGGGTATGGGCACCAGGGTCAGCCAAAGCCTGGAGGCATTCCTCACTGCCAACGGGGTGCCTTTGCCTACCACAAAGGCCGAGTTCCTCAAGCTGAAACAGGAAGCCGCCGTCAGGATCGCCGCCCACCCTTTCGGTGATCTGGGCGGTGCCTTGTCCTGGCCCGTACCGTTGGATCAGAACCAACAAACTAAGCTAAGCACGCTTGCGATGAACCACTCCCACCACCTCGGTGATAAGCCGCAAGTCAAGCAAAGCAAGAGCATCCTGGATTTTCTCGCCTATCAGAACCCCATTCCGGCGGCCGCCATGAACGATCCGGCCAAGATCCTGGAGTTTCTTTTAAGCTCGCCCGAAGGCCAACTGATGGGCCAGGCCCTGCAGCGCGGGCTCAATGGCATCGAGACCGAGAACAGCCATAACGACTACCTGCTGGCCGCTATCAGTACGCAGATTGATCACGAGTCAGTCCAGGCGCCTCAGCGGAACAAGCTGGCCGGTTACGACGTGGCCAGTCCCCAGCATTGGGGCAAGCCGGCATCGGCCATCGTCAACGGGCTGAGCGCACACCTGTCGAGCCAGGGCAGAACCAGCCCCGAGATGGCCCAGGCGGGTGCTTACGTATTACTGGCAAGAACAGCCCCGGAGTTTCTGATCAAAGACATCCCCGCCAACGTGACCTACGGCAGCCCGGCCTGGGTCAACCTGGCGGTTGCGGCGGCGTCGATAGAAGCGCAGTCGCCGGGCTCGGTACCGAACATGACCTTCGCCCAAGTGATGCTGAAGGCTGAAAGCGCGGCACTGGCCACGCCCGCCGCGACCCAAAGTGCAAAAAGGACAGCGCTGATCGATTGGGCCGTAGCCAATGGCGTTATTGCCAAACAGCCCAATGATGATTACACCCCCTCCCAGCTTGAAACGATACGCAGCGAATTCACTGCACAAGTGGATGAACGAATGAAGGCCTCCACCTTGGTGGAGACCGAAATCCCGAGCCGCAGGGCCATTGCGCTGGCCCAGCTTAAAGAGCGGTTCGGGGATGATGTGCCGTTTGAAAAAAAGGTCCTGACAGTGAAGGACGACCGCCAACAACAGTTCGGCTCTCCGCTCCACGACCCAAACCGCGCACCTGCGGGCCGGCATTCACTACTGGACATCGCCATGAGTGGTTTGGGCAATTACACCTGGGAATCCAAGGATCCAGACATCACCCAGGCACTGGAAGGCAAGTCACTCAAATTCGACGTGAATGCGACATTTCAAAAGCAGTTTGAAGAGTCGATCCAGTCGCGCAACGAAGGGGTTGTCACCACCGTAAAACACCTGATCGCCAACCTGCCGCTGGAAGATCGAAAAAACATCGAGCAGGGAAAAATCACTTTTTATCAGCCCTCTGTTTATCAGTTGGGCCCGAACTTAGTTACACCCCTGTTCAAACCGGTTAAACATGAGTTCCTGATGCAGGTGGAGGGCAAAGAAGGAAGCAACACCTATAAGGTGGATATAAAAAACGGCAGCATCAAAAAAGTCATCCCTCAGGATTTCTCCGCGAGCACCTGGGAACTGGCGATCAAAGAGAAGCGAATACAAGCGTTCAACCCTGCCAACGACAGCGAGTCGGCCCGTTCAGCCCAGGCAGATACGAACCCACTGCCCCCAAACAGCTTTACTACCGCCCGCACCCAGTACATCGCCAATGCATTTGTCGAAAACCTCGATCTGGGTAACGAGGACGTCGTTAAGCAAGCCAAAGGTGCCACGACCTACGACAAGCAAATGGAAACCGAGCTGAAGGTGACCAATTTCTTCCTGGACCTCATTCCCCTCAGGTCAGCGATTGTCAACTTTACCAAGGGTAATTACGTGGACGGGGCGATCGATCTTCAGCAGGACCTGCTGGGTTTTATAACCCTGGGCTCGGCGAAAGCAGTGCACGCAGGCACAAAGGTCATCAGCGCCGGCGCCAAGGCCTTGAACGTCGCCAAGAAAATAGGCGTGGCGGTCATGAGTGGCTTGAACCCGGTGAGCGGTTTGGGCGATCTGGTACAGGGGGGCGTAGGGCTGGTTAACAAAGGCGGCACGTTTTTGCTCGAAAAAAGCATTGAAGGCTTCAATAAACTCAAAGGTGCCAGTGGCAGTTACGATTTACTCAAGACTGTCAGTGCAAGCTACGACGCCGCTGCCACTGGCACCCTCAAGGTGGCAGGCCACAGTGTTGAAGGCGGCGCTGTACTCAAAGAGGGCAAGTGGTATGCCTTCGACGCAGACAAACAGCGACCTTATGGCTCGCCACTCGAAACGTTCACCCCCGATGTGAGGGCAATGGATGGCCAAACGCTGAATCTCAACCTGACAGACTGGCTTTATAACAAGCTCGCAGGCGAAATCGCCGTACCGCCGCCTTCGGGCTTTCTAAGCCGGTATGTCCCAGCAGACTTCAAGATCAAAATGGAGAAAGCCAAACAGCCAAACAACCTGTTGGACTTTGAACTGGGTTATACCACTGGAAAACCGGGCGACATCCCCGGCTACGATGCCTCGTTGAGCATTCCCGAGCTTCAAGCACTCGCCTCACAACCCTTCCTGTCCTATAAGGAAGTCGGCGCCCTGGCCAAACAGATAGAACTGCAAAAAGTAAAGTTGAGCCAGGACGGGTTTGGCTTGTTCCAGCGCGACATACAAGCGGCTGGCGGCCATGTAACCCCCATGCCGCAGGAGTATTACCTCAGTCAGGTCAACCTTGCCTCCGAAGGCGAGTGTGCCGGTATGGCGAACGCATTGGGGCTGGCTATTGAGTCCGGAACCGAAAGTACATTCTTGGGCAACCTGTTTACCGCAGCTGCCAAGCCAAAGGTTGACACCGGGGCAGACTTTATTAAAGAGCTGAATGCTTTTCACAATAAGGTATCGGGTGACGTAACGTTCCACATGGGCAAGCCCATCCGGCAAGTTTCTTACCAGACAATCATCGACGAACTGGCTGAGGCGGCGCCCGGAAAAACCCTGCGCATAGCCACCCAGGACCACGCCCTGCTGGCAGGCGTCACCCTCAGGGACGACAAGCCCCTCTGGTTTTATTTCGATCCAAACTTCGGGCTTGCCAAGTTTGACTCCGCCAAGGCCATGAGCGACGGACTGGAACGTACATTGAACAGGGGCACCAGCCCATTTCAGCATCGCGCTCATGGAACAACACCCGGATCCCCGGAATACAAGGTCAGCGAGTTTTCAGGCAGCGATATGGCGGTCTATCCAAGACGCCCAAGCGTTACACACATGATATCCGTCGAGCTTTAACGACCTTGAACTGACCCGAAGCGGTGTTGCCGAAGCTGCTCGTTGCGAAGCAGCTTCGGCCCCATAGATTTTATTCGTACCGGAGGACATTCCCACCCATTAACGGCACAATACCTACCCAGTTTCGGGAACTTGCCGAGATCGACATGACTCACTAGAGGATGGTCTTTCGAATGATCAAGACCTGCACCTCCACTTCTCGGGAATCCTCACTATGTCCGCTGCTGCCTCCACCATCCTTGTAGTCGAAGACGACGCCATCGTGCGCATGTTGATCGTCGATGTCCTCGAAGAGCTGGAGTTCCGGGTGCTTGAGGCGGCAGACGCTGAACTCGCCCTGGATATCATCAAAGATACCGCCCATACCATCGACCTGATGATGACCGACCACGGCCTGCCGGGCATGAGTGGCGTGGAACTGGCCGCCAAGGCCCGTGAACTGAAACCTGCCCTGCCAATTCTGTTCGCCAGTGGTTATGCCGAGAATATCGATGTGCCCGTTGGCACCCAGGTGATTGGCAAACCGTTCTCGATTGATCAGTTGCGTGACAAAGTCAAGTCCATGCTGCTTTGACTTCCCCCTGCTGCCGCCTTCCACAGGCGGCACTTTGATCTCGTGGATGTCGACAGATCTTTGCGTTGAACCTCACGTGCCAAAAGACTTCCTGAGCAACTGAGTGCAAACTCTGCCTGAAGCGCAAAGTTCAGTCAGTTGCGACTGTACGCGCCCACCGAAGCCTGCTTTGATAACAGCTGAAAACTCGACGACATCCGACTGATTCAGTAAGGACGCAACAACATGATTCGAACACCGACGCGCCTGCTGTTGGCGAGCCTCTCGATTTTCATGAGTACCGGCGCCTGGGCCGATTTCACCGCCACGCCGAGTGAAGCCCGGGCCATTGCCAAGGAAGCCTACCTTTATGGCTTCCCGGTGGTGGAGATGTACAAGACCCTCTACGCCCAGGCCGTCGACAAGACCGGGCCGAACTTCAAGGCGCCGTTCAACCATATCGGGAACACCGCGCAGGCGATAACCCCTAAAGACACAGCGATACCCACCCCCAACCCGGACACGCCCAACTCCTTTGTCTGGCTCGATCTGCGGGCCGAGCCCGTGGTGTTGACCCTGCCCAAGATCGAAGACAACCGCTACTACGCCGTGCAGTTAATCGACCTCTATACGCAGAACTTCGGCTATCTGGGTACCCGTAGTACCGGCAACAACGGTGGTCACTACATGGTTGCCGGCCCGGGCTGGAAAGGCCAGCAGCCAACCGATATCGACCGCGTCGTGTACAGCGAAAGCAACATCGCCTACGCCCTGTACCGCACTCAATTGTTCGATGAGAAGGACCTGGGCAAAGTCAAGCAGATCCAGAGCGGCTATAAGGTCCAGACCCTGAGCAGCTACGTGAACCAGCCCAAACCCATCAAGCCGCCGAAAATCGCCTGGCCCAAGCCTACGCCGAACATGAGCGACAGCGTGCATCTGTTCCGCTACCTGAACTTCATGCTGGCCTACGCCGCACCGCAGGACAGTGAGAAAGACGTGCTCGCGCGTTTTGCCAAGATCGGCGTCGAGGCGGGCAAGCCGTTCGACCTCAAGGCCCTGACGGTTGAGCAGCGCAAAGCATTGGATGACGGCATCGCCGACGGCAAGGCCGAGTATGCTGCCTTCAAGAAAGACAAGATCGATACCCATCAAGTATCCAGTGCTGACCTGTTCGGCAACCGCGACCACCTTCAAAACAATTACCTGTACCGCTACGCAGGCGCCAACCTGCACCTGTTTGGCAACTCCGGTGATGAAACGGCCTACCTGCGCTACTCCGTGGACAGCGAAGGCAAACCCGCCAACGGCGCACGCCACAGCTACACCCTGCACTTCGCCAAGGACCAGTTGCCGCCGGCCGACGCATTCTGGTCACTGACCATGTACAGCGCCAAGACCAAACTGCTGACGCCCAACCTGAAGAAGCGCTACCTGCTTACGTCGGGGATGTTGCCCAACTTCAAGCTCGACGCCGACGGCGGCCTGACGCTTTTGGTTGCACACCACGAACCACCGAAGGCGGAACAAAGCAACTGGCTGCCTGCACCTCCGGGTCCGTTCTACGCTCTGTTGCGCATTTACCTGCCCAAACCTGAAGTGGGCAACGGCCAATGGAAGCAGCCACCGCTCACACCGATCAAATAGCTCCTGCTCAAGCCGCGCACCGTTTGAGGCTTGGTCCTTTTTAGCTTCAAAAAGGATGGGTGCAGGCCCGACACCCAGCCGTCGATGACGCTTTTCACGTCATCGGCGTTCATCACCTAGGAGTCGTTTGCCAGCGGCTTGCCGGGGCCTTTGCGCACGACTTCGGTTGGGGGGCGGCCCCCCTTTAACAGTCTTTGACAGTTTCCCGACAAAGCTCACAAAGACTGATGGACGGCCCGCCCCTAGCATTCGAGCATCCAAACCACCCCTCGGGTGCTCATCATGTTTCGCACATTGCGCAGTATTCCGCTGCTGGGCTGCCTGCTGAGCAGTCTCGGCTGCCACGGCCAACCGCCGGCCCCGCCGCCCATCCCTAAGGGCGACTACAGCGCAATCATCCGCTACCTGCAAAAACGCATCCCCGTTGAAATGGCCAGGCAAAACATACCCGGCCTGTCCATCGCCCTGGTCAATGGCCAGGAACTGATCTGGGCCCACGGCTTCGGCGTTGCCGACAAAGCCCTGGGCAAACCGGTGACCCCCAACACTGCGTTCCGCGCCGGCGCCCTTTCCAAACTGCTCACCGCCACCGCGGCCATGCAACTGGTGGAGCAACAGCGCCTGGCCCTCGACGCTCCGATCCAGGACACCCTGCGGGAGTTTTACGTCCGCTCGCGCTTTCATTCCGACCAGACCGCTGCCGACCGCGACATCACCCTGCGCCGCCTGCTCAGCCACCAGTCCGGCCTACCCAGCGAACACCTGCGGGACGTGCGCAACACCTTCGCCATGGGCCAGATGCCGATGCGTATTTCCGGGGTATGGCTGAGCACGCCGCCGGGCACTCAGGTGGCCTATTCCAACCTCGGCTACGCCCTGGCCGGTGCCGCCATCGAGCGCAGCAGCGGGCAAGACTTTGAAAACCGCCTGCAAAGCAGCCTGCTCAAACCGCTGGAGATGAATCAGTCGAGCTTTGTCGGCACCGGCGCACAACTGAGCTTCCGCGCCCGGGGTTATGAGGATGGCACCGTCAGCGCCGACGCCCAGGTACGCGACCTCGCCGCCGGTGGCTTGTGGGCAAGCCCCAAGGACCTCAGCCACTACGTGCGCATGCTCTTCGCCCGAGGCCTCTACAAAGACAAACAGGTGCTGAGCAGCCAGTCGATTGACGACATGTTCACCCAGCAAAACACTGGCAACGCCCTGGACTTCGACTGCCAGATGGGCCTGGGGTGGTTTCTCGCCCCTTGTGGTGATGAACCGGTCGGCCCCGGCATACGCACTTACCAGCACAGCGGTGGCGGAGATGATTTCGCCGCGCAACTGACGATGCTGCCGGACCAGCAACTGGCCGTGATCGTGATGGCCAACGACAGCAACGCCGAAGAGATGGTGGTGTCTCTGACCACCGACACCCTGCGCCTGATGCTCCAGGCCCAGACCGGCGAGCCGGTGTGTTCTGACGACTGCCAGCAGCCGGCCCATGGCCTGAAAATCCGCCAGGTGCCCGCCGCTATCGACCGCAAGCGCCTGGCCGGTTTCTATGCCACGGCCTGGGGCATTTTCCGTATCAAGGACGAAAACGGTCAGCTGTATGGTGAGTTGGCCGACACCCGTTTCGAACTGCTGCGGGACGGCCATGGCTGGCTGCGGGCGCAGCAGAAATTCCTCGGTTTCTGGCTCAAGGACCTGGGTGAACTGGGCCGCGTCCAGCTGGACGTGGTGACGGTGCAAGGCCGCCAGATGCTCACCGCCCGCAGCCATGGTCAGCGCGTGCCCGTGGGCGAACGCATCGAACAGACCCCGCTGAGTAATGCCTGGGCCGACACCATCGGCACCTACCAAGTGCTCAACACCCATGAACCCGACGCGCCCTTGAGCGGCATCAGCGTGCGCCTGGAAAACGGCTTCCTGGTGATTCGCGGCCAACTGCACGACCAGACGCTGACCGACTACATCCTGCTGCCCGTGGACAACGCCCACGCGGTGCTTGCCGGCAACGGCTATGGCCTGGGGGACACCGTGAGCCGCCAGATCAATGGCCTGAGCGCCTCCGGCTACCAGTTCAAACGTACCGATTCTCCCCACAACCCCCTGAGTCTCTGACCTCACATGAAGACCCTCCTGCGTTCAAAAAACCTCTGCCTTTCACTGACGTCGCTGTGCCTGCTGTCCGGCGCCGACACCCTTCTGGCCGACGACTGGGAATACACCCTCAAGGCCGGCGTGGCCAACCTGCCCCGCTACAGCGGCAGCGACGAGCGGGTGACCGCGCCGGTGCTGGGGGCGGCCATCGTCAGCCCCTGGGGGATTTTCCTCGACACCGACAAGGGCCTGGGCTGGGGTTATGACGGCGGCGGTGCGAGCTTCAGCGCCTACGTCGGCGCCAGTGGCAATCGCAAGGATGAAAGCAGGAGCGGTCGCCCGGGCTCGAAGAAACTCAAGGGCATGGGCGAGATCAAGACCCGTCCCCAAGTAGGCATCAGTGGCAGCTATAACCTCGGCGGGGTGATTCTCGGCGCCACCCTCGAGCATGCACTTGAAGAGGATGATCACAAGGATTCCGGCAAGGCCTTCACCCACCTGGAATTGAGCCTGGGCACCAACCTGTATGACGGCGACTGCGGTTCGTTGGACGCCAGCCTCAGCAGCCATTTTGGCGACAGCAACTACCTGCAGACCTGGTACGGCGTCACCACCGGCCAGGCCGCGCAGAGCCGCTTCAAGGCCTACAAGGCCAGCGGTGGCAATATCAGCAACGGGATGAACCTGGTGTGGAGTTTGCCGATCAGTGAGCACACCCAGTTTTCGACGCTGCTGGATGTGCAATACCTGGCGGACAAGGCCGGCCAGAGCCCGATTGTGGAGCGGCGGCTGCAGACGTCAGTGATGGGGATGGTCGAGTACAGGTTCTAAGGCGATCGTTCCCACGCTCTGCGTGGGAATGCCTATTGGGACGCTCCGCGTCCCGCTCCTGCGCATGGGTGACGCGGAGCGTCACGGCAGGCATTCCCACGCAGAGCGTTGGAACGATCGGTGGCTGATGGGTGGTTATTCGGCATACGCCCACGTCATCCGAAACGACGCCCCGCCCCACTCCGAATCCAGCACTTCAACCTGCCCGCCGTGCCACTGGCACACCCGCCTCACCAGCGCCAGGCCGAGGCCGAAGCCACCGGTGCGGCGGTCGCGGCTGGCATCGAGGCGCAGGAACGGTTCGAAAATCTTCGCCCGCCCTTCCATCGGCACCCCAGGCCCATCGTCATTCACCCGCACTTCGTAGCCGGCACCGAATTTCACCAGCGACACTTCCACACGCCGGTCAGCGTAGCGAATCGCATTGCGCAACAGATTGATCACCGCCCGGGCCATAAAGCGCGGCTCGATGCGGATGTAATCGACTTCACAGGTGCGCAGCAGCAACTGCACGCCTGCCGCCTCGGCCTCCAGGGCGACGCTGCCGATCACGCTGTCGAGCCAGCTGTGGGCCTCGATGCTTTCCCGGGTGATCTGCGTGGCGCCACGTTCCAGGCTGGCATAGGTCAACAGTTCCGAGACCATTTCTTCCAGCTCGCCGAGGTCGGCGTACATGTCGGCGATCAGCGCGCGGCTCTGCCGTGGGTCGGCCTGTTGCTTGAGTTGGTCGAGCTCAAACGACAGCCGCGCAATCGGCGTGCGCAGTTCGTGGGAGACCGCGTTGGTCAACTCGCGCTGATTGGCGATCAGGCTTTCGATGCGCTCGGCCATCTGGTTGAAGTGCCCCGCCAGCTCGCGCACGGTGGAACGGCGCGGCAGCAGGATGCGCGAGCCGAGGTCGTTGTCGCCGAAACGTTGCGCGGCCAGGCGAATATGCTCCAGGTCACGCCAATGGGGCCGTACCCAGAAGTACAGGACAATCGCCAGGCACAGGCCGAGGAAGCCATACGCCCACATGTACAACCACTTGGGCTCTTCCGGCAGCTTGATTTGCAGCAGTTGCTGGCCGCCGTCGATGTTGGAGATGAACTCCATGAAATCGCCCCGCACCACCAACTCGCCCCCGGCCAGCAGTTGCTGCTCACGTTCGGTCAGTTTCAGCGCGTCCTTCTGCACCAGCGCCAGGCGCAGTCCGTAGTGCGGCTGCAAGTCAACCAGGCGAGCAGCGCGGGCTTCACCCGTCACCGGCCGCAATTGTTCCACCAACCCATAAGCAGGGCCGCGCAGGGCCTCACGGTTGTAGGTTTCGTTGGCCTCCGGCAGCAGCTCATCGAAGGTGTAGTTCACCAGCCAGATCGCCCCCGCCAAACCAATGGCCAGGATGATATACAGACGCAGAAACAGCCGTAACATCTAGACCTCCCAGGCGAACGGATTGAACAGGTAGCCCTTGCCCCAGATGGTCTTGATGCACACCGGTTCCCGAGGGTTGTCATTGAGCTTGCCGCGCAGCTTGCTGATGTACACGTCGACGCTGCGATTGAGCCCGTCGAAGGCAATCCCGCGCATGCGGTTGAGGATGTCGTCGCGGGAGAGGATTTTCCCGGCGGCGCTGGCCAGCAACCACAGCAG
The DNA here is from genome assembly GCF_000313235.1 of Pseudomonas sp. PAMC 26793. Lineage (NCBI taxonomy): Bacteria > Pseudomonadati > Pseudomonadota > Gammaproteobacteria > Pseudomonadales > Pseudomonadaceae > Pseudomonas > Pseudomonas sp. PAMC 26793. The sequence continues at coordinate 221,814 of NZ_AMXG01000058.1, read as the reverse complement.
TTCGAACTCCATGGTGGTCAGGTCGATCTTCTCGCCGCCCAGGCTCACCACCCGGCAACTGCGGTCGATGGCCAAGCGGCCGAACTCAAGGGAGCCCCGCACCGTGGGCTCCGGCGTCTGCCGGCGTTGCAGGGCACGCAGACGGGCCAGCAGCACGGGCGGCTTGATCGGCTTGATCACATAGTCGTCGGCGCCGGATTCCAGGCCGAGGATATGGTCCAGGTCGTCTTCCTTGGCGGTAAGGATCACGATGGGCGTGTCGGACACGTTGCGAATTTCGCGACACACATGCAGGCCGCTCTGGCCGGGCAGCATCAGGTCGAGCACGACGATCTTGGGCTTGAACTCCAGAAAGGCCGCCAGCGCCAGGTCACCCCGGTGCACGGCCAGCACTTCGAAGCCGTGCTGGGACAGGAAATGGGCGATCAGCCCTGCCAGCTTCTGATCGTCCTCCACGAGCAAGACCTTGCCGAGACCCAAGTTATCCATAAATTTCCAGTGCACGCGCAGATTGAAGTGTGCGCATTATAGGGGGCAAGCAGGCAGACTAAAGCAGCTGGCCATTACTGGCCGACGAAGCTTCATGCTTTTAAGAGTTTTTAACAAATAGCCTGCAATCTTTAACGCCATTCACAGGGAGTTGTATGCGCAAGGATTACCTGGCGTTCTTCATTTCGTTATTCCTGTCACGCCTGGCCGACCAGATTCTGTTGTTCATCGTGCCGCTGATCGTGTTCCAGACCACCAACAGTGTGTCCTGGGCAGGCTTGGCGTTTTTTGTCGAGTCACTGCCGCGCTTTCTGTCATTCCCGGTGTGCGGCGCGTTGTGCGACAAGTTCTCTCCCGTTCGCATCCTGCATATCAGCCAGGTTTACCGGGCGGTTGCCTGCGTGCTGGCGGTGCTGCTGTATGGGGCATTTGACGGGATCTACTGGATTGTCATTCTTTCGGCGCTGTGCGGCGTGTTGACCACCCAGGGCATCATGGCCCGGGAAGTGGTGATGCCGCATATCTTCAAGCATTACACCTACGCCAAGACCTTGTCCTACTCGCAGATTGCCGACCAGACCGGGTTGGTGCTGGGCCCCTTGGTGGCGGCGCTGATGCTGGAGGTCTGGGCCTGGCATTGGGTAGTGCTGGGGATTGCCGGGCTGTTCCTGCTGGCAGACCTGGCGATGCTGATCTGGCAGCGCAACACCAGGGTCAACCTGGAGACCTTCGAGCAGCACCATGACATCTGGCTGCAACCGCTGCGCATTGCCTTCGGCCACATCCGCAGCCTGCCGGAACTGAAAAGGATCATCGCCCTGGCGGTGGGCGTGAACCTGATCATCGGTGTCACCCTGGCCACGTCGGCCGCCATGGTCATCGGTCAATACGCCGCCGGCAAGGACTCCTACGCCGGCCTGCAGGCAGCGGGTGCCGTGGTGACCATTGTCATTCTGTTCTATCTGGCGCGCGCCACCCTGCCGTTGAAGGTGCTCGGCGGCCTGTCGTATTCAATGATTGCCGTGGGTGCGCTGGTGACTGCGATCAGCCCGAACGTCTGGGCCTATGCCGCAGGCTTCCTGCTGGTGACCGGTTTCGACAAGATGTTCAACGTGTATATGCGCAGCATCCGCCAGCGGATGATTCCGACCCAGGATTTTGGCAAGACCGTAGGAGTGATCACGTTGCTCAACAACCTCTCGCAGCCGTTGGCCGGATTGCTGATTGCGGTTTTCGCGGCATCGCTGGGGACACAGACAGTGATCCTGCTGTTGGCCGGGATCACCGTATTGATCGGTGCGCTGGTGTACGTGGTGTCAGGCCGGCACGCCACTGTGAAAGCGGAACTCGACGTCCGGTGACTCGATCAGTTCCTGCTCGGCGGCGCGCACGCGGTCGATGACCTGGGCGATGTCCTTGGCGTCGCCGTACTGGTAGGCCAGTTTCAGGTAACCCTGGAAATGCCGGGCTTCGCTTTTCAGCAGGCCGAAGTAGAACTTGCCGAGTTCTTCGTCCAAATGCGGCACCAGTGCTTCGAAACGCTCGCAACTGCGGGCTTCGATAAAGGCGCCGACCACCAGCGTATCCACCAGTTTGACCGGCTCATGGCTGCGCACCACTTTGCGCAAACCCGAGGCGTAGCGGCCGGCGGACAGTTGGCGCAGCTCGATCTTGCGCTTCTTCATCAGGCGCATGACTTGCTCGTGGTGCACCAGTTCTTCCCGGGCCAGGCGTGACATCAGGTTGATCAGGTCGACGTGGGAATGGTACTTGGCGATCAGGCTCAAGGCAGTGCTGGCGGCCTTGAATTCACAGTTCTTGTGGTCGATCAGCAAGGTTTCCTGGTCGGCCAACGCGGCCTGGACCCAGCCGTCGGGGGTGCGGCAACCGAGGAATTCGTGGATTTCTGGCAGGTTCATCGGGCTCACGGGCAAAGATTCACAAAAGGCCGGCGATTATACCGACCGCGCCGCAGACCGCCAGCCACTGGGCTTGATGTGCATCAACATGACGTGTGCCGGGCAGCAACTATAGTTGTTCCACGCCCCCCCTTTTTTGGAGAACCCGACCATGCAAGCCATCCGCAGCATCCTGGTGGTCATCGAGCCTGAACATTCGGAAAGCCTGGCCCTCAAGCGCGCCAAGCTGATTGCCGGCGTCACCGGGGCCCATTTGCATCTGTTGGTGTGTGACAAGAAGCACGAGCATTCGGCGATGTTGAGCCTGCTGAAGGCCGGTTTGCAGGAGGATGGTTACAGCGTCACGACTGAACAGGCGTGGAATGACAGCCTGCATGAAACCATCATCGATGTGCAGCAGGCTGAGGGGTGTGGGTTGGTGGTCAAGCAGCATTTCGCGGACAGTCCGCTGAAAAAGGCGTTGCTGACGCCTGCCGATTGGAAGCTGATGCGTTACTGCCCTACTCCGGTGCTGCTGGTGAAGACGTCCACGCCGTGGGCTGGCGGGGTGATTTTGGCGGCCATCGATGTGGGCAATTCGGATGCCGAGCACCAGGCGCTGCATAACTCGATCATTGATCATGGGTTTGATATCGCGAGCCTGGCCAAGGCGCAGTTGCATGTGATCAGTGCGCATCCGTCGCCGATGTTGTCGGCGGCTGACCCGGTGTTTCAGCTCAAGGAGACGATCGAGGCGCGGTATCGCGAGCAGTGCAAGGCGTTTCAGGCGGAATTCGATATTGATGACACGCATCTGCATATCGAGGAAGGGCCGGCGGATGTGTTGATTCCTCATGCGGTGCATAAGTGGCAGGCGGCGGTGACCATTATCGGTACCGTGGCGCGTACGGGGATTTCGGGGGCGTTGATCGGGAATACGGCGGAGGTGGTGCTGGATGCGGTGGACAGTGATGTGTTGGTGCTTAAGCCGCAGGAGTTGATGGATCATCTGGAGGAGCTGGCTAATGGGTGAGGCTTTTTTGGGGGCATATCCGTTATTTGGGTGATGGCGGCTATTGGTTCCGCTCTTACAGCGGGTCACTTTTGGAAAAGAGCCCCAAAAGTAACCAAAAGGGCTCTTGCCCCACCACTCGGCACCTCGCCTAGGCTCGGTGTTCACTCCGGCTTTGGACCGTGGGCCGCCGCGATGGGCCATCCATGGCCCAGCGCGGCTAACCCGGCGTCCTGCCGGGTTACCCACGCTCCAAAGCCTGCGTTCGGCCAGCGTGGTTTAACGGGGCGCCTAAGATCAAGATCAAAAGCAAGAGCACAGCGGCCTACCGGCCGGCTTGGGTGTTGAAGAGCAAAATCAAAAGCTAAAGCGGGCACGGTCAAATGTGGGAGCTGGCTTGTCTGCGATGGCATCAACTGGGTGTACCTGATGTACCGAGTTGTCTGCATCGCAGGCAAGCCAGCTCCCACAGAAAAGCAGCTCTGTTTTCGCTCTGGATCTCTGGCCTTCTAACACTCAAGCCGGCCGGTAGGCCGCTGTGCTCTGCTTTTGATCTGCTTTTGATTTTGATCTGCGGGCCCCGTTAACCACGATGGCCGCAAGTAGGCACGGTGGAGCGGGTAAATCGGCAGGGATGCCGATTTAGCCGCGCCGGGCCATGGATGGCCCGTCGCGGCGGCCCGCGGAATCGGGCCGGAGTGCGGGCATGCCGAGCCTAGGCGAGGCACCGAGTGGTGGGGCAAAGCGTTTTTTGGTTACTTTTTTAGGCGTTTGTAAAAAAGTGACCCGCTGTAAGAGCGGAACCATAAGCAGCCGTTACCGCAGCAACGGATATGTACACAGTCAGCCAGCAAAAGCATCCCGCAAAAACCCCGGCGCGATATACCGCTGATAATGCGCCTCGGACAAAATAAAAAACTCCCGATCTATCGCATCCCGCAACTCAGGCAACCCCCACTCCCGAAACTCCGGCATCAACACCATCCCGTAAGCCTCAAGATTGCTGATCACCCGAGCCCCCCGGGCAATCAACTGATACGCCCAGCAATACTCCGACTGATGCGGCACAAACCGAATCTTGCGTTGCTCCAACTGCCCCCGCAGGATTTTCGGGTCAAACACCTCTAGCTTCCCAGCCATTACCTGCACCAACAACTGCTCCAGCCGCAGCCAGACCGCACGCTTTTCTTCCTCGTTATACCCGTTCCACTGAATCACCTCATGGTGAAACCGCTTACACCCCCGGCACACAAGATCGCCGTAAACCGTGGAGCACAGGCCTACGCAAGGGGTCTTGATGGTTTGGTTAGACATGGTCGACAACGCACAAATCAGCGAAACAGTTGCACATGTTAGCCCTTTGTCTAAGGTTGATCACCCCGCAAACTTGGCGACGCAACTTACGTTTAGATTTTTTTTGCCGTAGAATCATCCGGCCTTGTAAGGCGCCAATAATCCGTTGGAAGCTGTTTTCAAAGCGTCACGAGCACAGTCGTTCCTAAAGAACGGTGTTGGCGATGGTTATTTACCCGGTAAATAGCCAGCGCCAACCCTCATCAGCTCCGTTCTGCAGGCGTAAAACTTTGAAAGCAGCTTCTGTGAGGATTGCCGGCAGCGCTGGCTCTACGGCCCAAAAAGCCCCTGAGCGCATGCGTGCCGTGCTTTTCTGGATGAGCGTCCCGTGGGACCACTGATGAGGGTAATAACTGTGCTTGAAGCCTACCGCAAACATATCGAAGAGCGTGCAGCCCTGGGTATCGTTCCCCAGCCGCTTAACGCCGAACAAACCGCAGGCCTGGTCGAGCTGCTGAAAAATCCCCCGGCTGGCGAAGAAGAATTCCTCGTTGACCTGATCACCAACCGCATTCCACCAGGCGTTGACGAAGCTGCCTACGTCAAGGCCGGTTTCCTGTCTGCCCTGGCCAAGGGCGAAGCCACTTCCCCTCTGATCGACAAGAAACGCGCTGTTGAACTGCTCGGCACCATGCAAGGCGGCTACAACATCGTGACCCTGGTCGAACTGCTGGACGACGCCACCCTGGCTCCCGTCGCTGCCGCCCAACTCAAGCACACCCTGCTGATGTTCGATGCTTTCCACGACGTCGCGGAAAAAGCCAAGAACGGCAACGAACACGCTAAAGCCGTGATCCAGTCCTGGGCCGACGGCGAGTGGTTCAAGAACCGCCCGACCCTGGCCGACAAGATCAGCCTGCGCGTGTTCAAGGTGTCTGGCGAAACCAACACCGACGACCTGTCCCCTGCCCCGGACGCCTGGTCCCGTCCTGACATCCCGCTGCACGCCCTGGCCATGCTGAAAATGGCCCGTGACGGTATCGTGCCGGATGAGCAAGGCAAGACCGGCCCGATGAAGCAGATCGAAGAAATGCGCAGCCAAGGCTTCCCGATCGCCTACGTCGGTGACGTGGTCGGTACCGGTTCGTCGCGTAAATCGGCAACCAACTCGGTACTGTGGTTCTTCGGCGACGACGTGCCTTACGTGCCGAACAAGCGCGCTGGCGGCTTCTGCTTCGGCAGCAAGATCGCTCCCATCTTCTACAACACCATGGAAGATGCCGGCGCACTGCCAATCGAATTCGACGTCACCAACATGCACATGGGCGACGTGATCGACCTGTACCCGCATGCTGGCAAAGTCACCAAGCACAACAGCGATGAAGTCCTGACCACCTTCGAAATGAAGACCCCGGTCCTGTTGGACGAAGTCCGTGCTGGCGGTCGTATCCCGCTGATCATTGGCCGTGGCCTGACCGAGAAGGCTCGCGCCGAGCTGGGCCTGCCGCCTTCGACCCTGTTCAAGCTGCCGGAAGCGCCGGCTGAAAGCGACAAGGGCTACACCCTGGCGCAGAAAATGGTCGGCAAGGCCTGCGGCGTGGCTGGCGTTCGTCCAGGCACCTACTGCGAACCGAAGATGACCACCGTCGGCTCCCAGGACACCACCGGTCCTATGACCCGTGACGAACTGAAAGACCTGGCGTGCCTGGGCTTTTCCACCGATCTGGTAATGCAGTCGTTCTGCCATACCGCGGCTTATCCAAAGCCGATCGACGTGACCACCCACCACACCCTGCCTGACTTCATCATGACCCGAGGCGGTGTATCGCTGCGTCCAGGCGACGGCATCATCCACAGCTGGCTGAACCGTATGCTGCTGCCGGACACCGTCGGTACCGGTGGTGACTCCCACACCCGTTTCCCAATGGGCATTTCGTTCCCGGCCGGTTCCGGCCTGGTGGCGTTCGCCGCAGCCACTGGCGTTATGCCACTGGACATGCCGGAATCGATCCTGGTGCGTTTCAAAGGCGAAATGCAGCCTGGCATCACCCTACGTGACCTGGTTCACGCCATTCCTTACTACGCGATCCAGGCTGGCCTGCTGACCGTAGAGAAGAAAGGCAAGAAGAACGCGTTCTCCGGCCGCATCCTGGAAATCGAAGGCCTGGACAACCTGAGCATCGAACAGGCTTTCGAGCTGTCCGACGCCTCGGCTGAACGTTCGGCTGCCGGTTGCACCATCAAGCTGTCGAAAGAATCCATCACCGAGTACCTGAACTCCAACATCACCCTGCTGCGCTGGATGATCGGTGAAGGCTACGGCGATGCGCGTACCCTGGAACGCCGTGCCCAAGCGATGGAAGCCTGGGTTGCCAACCCTGAGCTGATGGTTGCCGATGCTGACGCCGAATACGCTGAAATCATCGAGATCGACCTGGCCGACATCAAAGAGCCTGTGCTCTGCGCGCCAAACGATCCGGACGACGCTCGTCTGCTGTCCAGTGTTGCTGGCGAGAAGATCGACGAAGTGTTCATCGGTTCGTGCATGACCAACATCGGTCACTTCCGCGCTGCCGGCAAATTGCTGGATCAGGTCAAGGGTCAGCTGCCAACCCGTCTGTGGCTGTCGCCGCCGACCAAGATGGACGCTCACCAACTGACCGAAGAAGGCTACTACGGCATCTACGGCAAGGCTGGCGCGCGCATGGAAATGCCGGGCTGCTCGCTGTGCATGGGTAACCAGGCACGTGTAGAGCCGAACTCGACCGTTGTGTCGACGTCGACCCGTAACTTCCCGAACCGCCTGGGTGACGGCGCAAACGTCTACCTGGCTTCGGCTGAGCTGGCGTCGGTGGCTTCCATCCTGGGTCGCCTGCCGACCGTTGAGGAGTACATGGAATACGCCGCGAAGATCAACACCATGGCCAGCGACGTGTATCGCTACCTGAGTTTTGACCAGATCGCCGAGTTCCGTGAAATTGCTGCAAGCGCCAACATTCCTGTGGTTCAAGCCTAAGGTTTTGTTGCTGTAAAGGAACGCCGCGTATCGCAAGGTACGCGGTGTTTTTTTATGCCTGCAGAAAATCGTTCTATCCGAGACAGCCCCAAATAGTCCGTAAGATCGGTCCTGTATTCGCGTCAGTAATATTTACACTTCGATACAGAGCATTCCGTCAGAACATTAAATCATCCACAAACGTCAATGAATCCGCGGGATAGAGCGGTTTATTCGGACCGCTGGAAGGCCCGTCGGCTGTATCAAAATACAAAAACAGCGCTGCGAATAACAATGATTATCATTGGTTTCCGCATTTAAAATGGGTATCCTTCGCCTGCTTTTACTCAAGGCTGCGCAAAAGGACTCCCACTTGAAGTACGAATACAGCACAAAACCGCAATGGCTACTGACTCGCTGGAGCGAGGCACTCGGCACTCCCCTCTTCCAAACCCATCGCATCACACTCGACTCCCTGATCAACACCTTGGCGCCAGCCGCCGAGCGCAGCTTCCAACGTTTGATTCAGGCGCTGTTCCGTGAGGGGTTACTGAACGCAAACGCCCTTGAGTACGACGACCACCACCGATGCTGGTTGACCCTCTGCGACCAAACCCGCCTGTGCTTCGACCATTTGCTCCCGGGGCGCATGAGCAGCTGGGACCTGCGTGGCAATATCACCGCACACAGCGGGGAATACCCACCTCACAAGGTCCAGTTTCCTTCGGAACTGCTGACCCTGCTCAACAACGATCTCCAGGCGCCTGCCGCTCCCGAGGTGCTGCACCGCCTCAACGAAGAGCTCGATGACAGCTTCACCAACGACACGCTGTGCCTGGCGTTCCATCAGCAGTGGACGCTCCATTTGCACGAGGCCATGGACCCGGCACACAGCGACAATCTGTTGGCATGGCTCAAGGACGATCCACGCGTTGCCAACCCGACCTCGTTACTTGAGCAATGGGGCACCCTGGGCCACCCATGGCACCCCAACTACAAGACCAAGCTTGGCTTGAGCACCGACCAAGTCATCGATTTTTCACCGGAGTTCGAAGCCCGCTTTCCGGTGATCCTCTGCGCGCTGCACCGCCAGTTTGCTCATGTCGAATCACTGGCTGGCACCGCCGACTACTGGCAGTGGTGGCAAGCCCACTTTCCACACGCGGCCCAGCAACTGACGGCTGAACTGACGCGCCAAGGCCTTGAGGCCGCAGACTACCTGCCGCTGCCTGCGCACCCGTGGCAAGCCCGCCAGGAGCTGCCACAGACCTTTGCCAACGAAATCGGCGACCGGCTGTTGGTGCTGACCGACATCGTCGCATTTACCGCACATCCCACCATGTCGTTCCGCACCGTGTTGCCCGAGGGACGGCGTGATGCACCGATGGTCAAGCTGCCGGTTTCACTGCGCCTGACCAGCGTGCAACGCACCGTATCGCCACGCTCGGCGCGCATGGGCCCGCGCATCAGCCACTTAATGCAAACCATCCTGGCTCGCGAGCCGGAGGTTCAGAAGATTCTCGGCATCGTTCCCGAACGCATCGGCGTGCACTTCAAGCCACAACCGGCAGACGACGAGCGCTCTCGTCACCTGGCGGTGCTGTACCGGGACAACCCGCTGAACCAACTGCAGCCCGGGGAAATAGCGGTTCCGGTCGGCAGCCTGTTCGCCGTCGACCAGCACGGCCAGCCGCTGTTGCGACAGTGGGTGCATCTGGCACAGGGCAAGGACGATAGCGGCGCCATGCAAGCGTTTTTCCGTGATTACGTTGCGATTGCAGTGCCTGGCCTGCTGAATATGTACCTGCGCTACGGCGTGGCTTTCGAAGCCCACCAGCAGAACAGCTTCATGATCATGGCCGCAGACGGACAACTGAGCCGCCTGCTGTTGCGTGACTTCGGCGACATCCGTATCGACCGCAAGACGTTGCATGCGCAGGGCCTGGACATCGAACTGCACGACCCGAAGATGACGCTGTATGACGACGCAGGCTTCGTGCGCGACAAACTGCTGCACACGGTTTTCATGTGTCACCTGGGCGAACTGGTGCTGCTCGGCGCCCGCGAATTCGACGTCCCCCAGGCGCTGCTGTGGGGTGAGCTGGCTTCACAGGTCAGCCAATGCTTCGACGACCTGCGCGGCCAGGTCGAACCGCAGCGCTGGGCCACGGAACGCCAGGCCTTGCTGGAACAGGACTGGCCCGCCAAATCGTTTATGCGCATGCGCTTGCTGGAGAGCCATGCCGATATCGTCGGGCGCCTGTGCAACCCGCTGAGCGTTCAAGTCGATGGCAACTAACAGCGCAGCCCTGAGGTTGCTGGTCTGCATTCAACTGGTGTCCATGGGCGCCATGGAAATGAGCGGCCCTTTCTGGCCCTTGCAGATCCAGAAACTGCTTGGCATCGCCAACGCCCAGTACACCGGCCTGCTGTCTTCACTGGTGTACGCCGGGCCGATGATGGCGGCTATGGTGCTGACTCCCGCCTGGGGGCGGCTGGGTGATCGAACCGGCCACAAGCCCATGATCATTCGGGCGTTGCTGGCGCTGGCAGCGTGTCAGGCCCTGGCCGCAATCACCTTCGATCCATGGCTATTGGTGGGCATCAGGGTGGCGCAAGGAGCGCTCGCCGGGTTTATTGCAGCGGCCCAAGCCTACGCTCTGGCCTGCTGTGGCGACGGGGGGCGCGGGCAAATTCTTGCCCGCCTGCAATCGGCGACGGCCGTTGGCTCACTGGCCGGCCCAGTGCTGGGTGGCTGGCTGATGGATGTCTCGGGGTTCGCGTTGCTGTGCTACAGCGCCACCGTCATTTGCCTGTTGTGCGCGGCGATCAGTGTGTTTTTGCCCAGCGATACGCAGCGCGTAACCCACAAGCAAAAACCGCCACATACCCAGCTGCCCAAGGGTTGGCTGGGAGCGATGCTCGGCGTCATCGTGCTGATTCAAGCGGCCAAAATGATGCCGCAGCCGTTCTATGCCTTGTACGTGGCAGACATCCTGCACGCGCCCGCCTGGCTGATCGGCGCCAGTTATGCCGCCAGCGCCGCCACGCTCGCACTGTCCGCGCCGCTTTGGGGGCGGTTATTCGACCGCCATCAACCGGCGCACACCCTGCGTGTCATTGAATGGGTTGCCTGGGCCTGCGCACTGACCCTCGCTTTTACTGCGATCGCCAGTGAGTGGATGGGCTTTATTGCCAGCCGCTTGCTCTGGGGCGTATGGCAAGGCGCGCTACTGCCCGTTGCTTACACCTTGATCGCCAACACGGTCGCGTCCAGCCAGCAAGGCTTCGCGCTGGGCCTGGGCAACAGCGCCGCCAAAGCCGGCGCGTTGTGCGGAGCCCTGATCGGTGGCATCGGCATGGGGCTCATTGGGTTGGCGCACAGCTTCTGGCTCGTCGCCCTCACATACGCGTTGGCTGCACTGGGTATCCGTGCCATTCGGTCTTTCTCAAAAATGCCGGAAACGACTGTTTCCACCACCACCAACACTTCTCAACACTAAAAAAGAAAAAAATGAAAAAACTCCAACTTTCTATCCTGTTGCCCTTTATCGGCTCGTTGAGCACCCCGGCGTGGGCCGATCAAACCGAAACGGCGCCCACCACACCCAACGCCATGCAGTTACAGGAAGTGGTGGTGTCCGCCACCCGTACAGAGGCCAGCATCGCCTCGATTCCCGGCTCTGTGCAGGTGATCAGTCAAGATCAGATCACCCAGCAAACCGGTGCGGGACGTCGCGTCTCTGACATCCTCGGCCAGCTGGTTCCGGGTATTTCCCCCTCCACCGGAGGCATGAGTAACTTCGGCCAGACCCTGCGCGGGCGAAACACACTGGTGCTGATCGACGGGGTTTCCCAGAACTCGACGCGAGACAACTTCCGCCAGCTCAACAGCATCGCCCCGGAAAGCATCGAGCGCATTGAAGTGATTTCCGGCGCCAGCAGTGTGTACGGAGCGGGCGCATCCGGCGGCATCATCAACATCATCACCAAGCGCAACAACGGTGAGGCGTTGGCATTCAGCAGCAAGATTGGCCTGACTTCCGGCAACAATCTCAACAAGAAAGGTTTTGCCTACGACGTGTTCCAGAGCGCCACCGGGCGCAAGGACGCGCTGGACTGGTACGTATCGGCCAACGGCGTACAGCGCAACGATCAATTTGACGGGAACGGACACCGCATCCCCCAGGACACGTCCCAGGGCAGCAACATGGACACCGACACCTACGACCTGCAAGGTCGCTTCGGCTACGAGCTGGACGCCGACAAGAAGATCAGCCTGTCGCTGCAGGACTACAAAGACCAGCAAGATACCCACTACACCAAGAACCCACGCATCACCAGCGAAGCCGTCGCAGTAAAAGGCCTGGACCTGGATGACCAACCGTTCACCCACAACCAGGCCGTCAACCTCAACTACACCGACAAGGATTTCTACGGCCAGGGCTTGCAGGTCGAAAGCTATTGGCGCCGCGCCGACGCCTTGTTTTTTCCGGACCTGTCACGGGGCAGAGCCGGGATTTCCGACAACAATAGCGTGCAGGATGTGTACGGCCTGCGGGCAGCCATCGAAAGCGCCATGCCAGACATCGGCTCGGCCACCGGTACATTGGTCTGGGGTGCCGATTACAATCACGAAACCTCAACCCAGCGCGGTGATCAATATCGGGTCAATGGGCTGAGCTACACCAAGACCGGTACGACCTTTGAAATGGGGCCGGACATCACGACCACCAACAAGGCCATCTTCGGTCAACTGTCCTACGACATTGGCGATTGGACACTGCGTGGCGGCGTGCGCCGCGAATGGATCGACAGCGAGATTTCCGACAGCATCGCCTACGGGGAAATCGTCCAGACAGGCAATCGGGCGACCCTCCCCGGCGGCACCCTGAAATACAACGACACCCTTTACAACCTAGGCGCGGTGTACCACCTGAGCGAAAACCAGGACGTGTTCGCCAACTTCAGCCAAGGCTTTTCCCTGCCGGATATCCAGCGTTTCCTGCGTGACGTCAACAGCACCTTTGACATCCAGAAACTCAATGCCCAGGCCCTCAAGGTCAACAGCTATGAGTTGGGATGGCGTGGCAACTGGGACAAGTGGCAGGCCAGCGTCACGGCGTACGAGAACACCTCGGACGTCACCCAGTTCTATGACGCCAACGACCGCGTACTGCGCTTGATCAACCAGAAAGAGCGCGTGCGCGGCGCGGAAACAACCCTGACCTATAACGTGACGGATCAATGGTCGGTGGGCGGCACTTACGCGTACGCCAAGGGCGAGACCAACCAGAACGGCAAATGGATCGACCTGCCTGCCACGCGTATTTCACCGGCCAAGACAACTGCCTTCGTGGGTTACGACCGTGGGGACTACAACCTGCGCCTGCAAGGCATGCGATTGGCCAACTATGACGCCGCGTTCGACGATAACAACGGCCGCGATATCAAGGGCTACACGTTGTTCGACCTGCTAGGTTCGGTAGCGTTGCCGGTGGGTCGCCTGGAGGGCGGGGTCTACAACCTGACCAACCGCAACTACCAGAACATGTTTGCCCAGGCCAACGCCCGCGCGCCCTACCCGAATGCTGAAGGCCGTACGTTCAGCCTGAGTTATGCCGTCGACTGGTAATAACCTCTGCACGCGGAAGCGAGCTCCCGCTGATCAAGCAAGGCTCGCCTTCAGGGTGAGCCTTGACCGTCTCGATCACCGCCCGCAACTCAGCCTTGCTTTGCTCCAGACGCGCCTGTATCACCTCGATTTCCTCGATCTTTCGCTCAAGCCCGAAGACAATCTCTGCTCGCCTGGCCTCGCTGGGCGAGGCATCCGGCATCAGCTGTTTCAGCTCCTGCAAACTGAAACCTGCGCGCTGAGCGCCTTGGATCAACTGCAACGCCTGCAGGGTTTGGGGCGCATAACGGCGATAGCCATTGGCTTGCCGTTCAACCTGGATAAGCCCCTCAGCCTCGTAAAAGCGAATTTTTGAGGCCGACAGGCCGCTGAGTTTTGCCAACTCGCCGATATTCATGCTTTACCCGCTTGACCTTAAAGTGACCTTTAAGCTTAGCCTGAGCGCTCCCATTGTGAGGAGTCAAGCATGTCACCCTTTGAAGCGTTGCAATTGCCCAACGGCCAGCTCATCAGTAACCGCATCGCCAAGGCGGCGATGGAAGAGAACATGGCGGATGCACACCAGGCGCCTTCCGAGGCCTTGATGCGCCTGTATCAAGCCTGGGCCGAAGGCGAACCCGGCCTGATCCTGACCGGCAACGTGATGATCGACCGCCACGCCATGACCGGCCCCGGCGGCGTGGTGCTGGAAGACGAACGTCACCTGGACAAGTTTCGCCAATGGGCCGCGATTGGCCGGGCCAAGGGCGCGCAGTTCTGGGTACAGCTGAACCACCCGGGCCGACAGACCATGGCCAACCTCGGCCAGCCAGCATTGGCTCCGTCTGCGGTGGCCCTCGATCTCGGCGGCTTTTCGAAGATGTTCGCCCAACCCAAGGCGATGACCGAGGACGATATACAGGACGTCATCTCGCGCTTCGCCACCAGCGCGCGTCTTGCCGAAAAAGCCGGTTTCAGCGGCGCGCAGATCCATGCCGCCCACGGCTACCTGCTCAGCCAGTTTCTCTCGCCCTTGAGCAACCAGCGCACGGACCGCTGGGGCGGCAGCGTGGAAAACCGTGCGCGGCTGCTGCTGGAGGTGGTCAAGGCCGTGCGCGCCTCTGTGAGCCCTGACTTCTGCGTGGCAGTAAAACTCAACTCCGCCGACTTCCAGCGTGGCGGGTTTGACGCCGCCGACGCCCGCGCCGTGGTCGAGCTGCTCAACCCGCAGGCCATCGACCTGCTGGAGTTGTCCGGCGGCAGCTACGAAGCCCCGGCCATGCAAGGCGAGGCTCGCGACGGACGCACCTTGGCCCGCGAAGCCTATTTCATCGAGATGGCCAGCGACCTGGCGAAAGTCGCCAGCATGCCGGTGATGGTCACCGGCGGTATCCGCCGTTTGCCAATCGTCCAGCAAGTACTGGACAGCGGCATCGCCATGGCCGGGATCGCCACCGCCCTGACCCTGGAGCCGCACCTGATCAAGCAGTGGCGCGCTGGCCGCGATCTCAACCCGCAACTGCCGCCGATCCGCTGGAAGCGCAAACCCCTGGCCAGCCTGGCGAACATGGCAGTGGTGCGCTATCAGCTGCGCCGCCTGAGCCGTGGCCGCCGGCCGAACCCCGGGGTGGCGCCGCTGCTGGCGTTGATAAAAGACCAACTCTTTATCGCCCGTCGCACCCGCCAATATCGAGCCGCGATGACCAATTCTTCACATTGAGCGGGGAGCATTCAGCGCCATGGAACTGTCCTTTACTGATCAGCAGCTTTTTACCCTCACTGACGATTGGAGTTCTTCATGGCGAAAATCACCCTGGCCCAGCAATTGGCGACCACCCTTGAACAGGCGGGCATCAAGCGCATCTGGGGCCTGACCGGCGACAGCCTCAACGGCCTGACCGACTCCCTGCGCACCATGGACAGCATCGAGTGGATGCACGTGCGCCACGAAGAAGTGGCCGCATTCGCCGCCGGTGCCGAAGCGGCCGCCACCGGCGAGCTGACGGTATGCGCCGGCAGCTGTGGCCCCGGCAACCTGCACTTGATCAATGGCCTGTTCGACTGCCATCGCAACCATGTGCCGGTACTGGCCATCGCCGCACAGATCCCCTCCTCCGAGATCGGCCTGAACTACTTTCAGGAAACCCATCCCCAGGAACTGTTCAAGGAGTGCAGCCACTTTATCGAGCTGGTGACCAACCCCGAACAAATGCCCCACGTGCTGCACCGCGCCATGCGCTCGGCGATCCTCAATCGCGGCGTGGCGGTGGTGGTGATTCCGGGCGACGTGTCGTTGCTGGAAGTGGAAGACAAATTCAAACCATGGCCGGCCCTGCTGGCGCCGCGCACCTTGCCGGCAGAACAGGACCTGCAACGCCTTACCGGCATCCTCGAAAACAGCGGCAAAGTCACCCTGCTGTGCGGCAGCGGCTGTGCCGGCGCCCACGATGAAGTGGTGGCCCTGGCCGACGCCCTCGGTGCACCGGTGGTTCACGCCCTGCGCGGCAAAGAGCATGTGGAGTGGGACAACCCGTTCGACGTCGGCATGACCGGCCTGATCGGCTTCAGCTCCGGTTACCACGCCATGCTCAACTGCGACACGCTGATCATGCTCGGCACCGACTTCCCGTATCGCCAGTTCTACCCCACTGACGCGAAGATCATTCAGGTCGACCGCAACCCTCAGGCACTGGGCCGGCGTGCCACCCTGGACCTGGGGATTGCTGCCGACGTCAGCGAGACCATCCAGGCGCTGCTGCCGCGCCTGACCCGCAAGACGGATCGCAGCTTCCTGGAAACCTCGCTCAAGCATTATGAGAAAGCGCGCCAAGGCTTGGATTACCTGGCAGAACCGTCAAAGGCCGGCCGGCCGATTCACCCGCAATACGTCGCGCGCCTGCTCAGTGAGCTGGCGGACGATGATGCGATCTTCACCGCCGACGTGGGTTCGCCGACCGTGTGGGCGGCACGCTACTTGAAGATGAATGGCAAGCGCCGGTTGATCGGCTCGTTCAACCACGGCTCGATGGCCAACGCCATGCCCCAGGCCATCGGCGCACAAGCGGCGTTTCCCGGGCGTCAGGTGATTTCGATGTCTGGCGACGGTGGCTTTACCATGCTGATGGGGGACTTCATCAGCCTGGCGCAGTTGAACCTGCCGGTGAAACTGGTGGTGTTCAACAATTCGTCCCTGAGCTTTGTCGCCATGGAGATGAAAGCTGCGGGCTACCTGGACACCGGCACCGAGCTGAAGAATCCGGACTTTGCTGCCATGTCCAATGCCATGGGCATCCTCGGCATTCGCGTCGAACAGTCCGAAGACCTCGAACCGGCCCTGCGCCGCGCCCTGGCCCACGACGGCCCGGTGCTGGTGGATGTGGTCACCGCCACCCAGGAACTGGTGATGCCGCCCAGCATCAAGCTGGAACAGGCCAAGGGCTTCAGCCTGTACATGCTCAAGGCGGTGATGAGCGGACGCGGTGATGAAGTGATCGAGTTGGCGAAAACCAACTGGCTCAGGTAAGTCCTGCCAGTGTAGGAGCGAGCTTGCTCGCTCCTACAGGTTACTTATGCGCTTTGCTTTTCCACCCACTTGCCGTAGGCATCAATAAACGCCTGCAAAAACGGCTTGGTCTTTTCCGACAGTTTCCCCGACTCGTCGAACACACTGCCCGCGCCGCCCAGGTAGGCTTCCGGCTGTTGCATGCACGGCACATCGAGGAACACCAGGGATTGGCGCAAATGGTGATTGGCCCCAAAACCGCCGATGGCGCCGGGGGACACACTGATCACCGCGCCCGGCTTGCCGCTGAACACACTTTGGCCATAAGGCCGCGAACCGACGTCAATTGCGTTCTTCAGTACACCCGGCACCGAGCGGTTGTATTCGGGGGTCACAAACAGCACCGCGTCGGATGAACGCACGTGTTGACGGAAAGTACTGTAGGCTGCCGGCGGTGCAGCACCGTCGATGTCCTCGTTGTAGAGCGGCAAATCGCCAATTTCGACAATGTTCAATTTGAGGTTGGCGGGCGCCAACTCAGCCAATGCCAGGGCGACCTTGCGGTTGATCGACTCTTTTCTCAAGCTGCCGACCAGTACGGCAATCGTGTAGACCTTGCTCATTGGGGTTTCCCGATTTCTGACTGAAGGAGCGTGTAGTTATAGAGCCTGCGCGACGCTATCACCAGCGCGTTTTTACAATGCCAAGGACGTTCACACCGCAAATGGACTTGTAAGTAATGTCTGAAAAAGTCAACGAATAGTATTTTTTTTCAATAGGTAAACTACCCCGCTCTCCTACGGTCTACAGAACCGCAAATCGAGTGTTTATCTCCAGAGGTTCTAAACAGATGGCAGCAGTACTTGTCGGACAGTTCCATGCCAGAGACGCGGAAGGTCGCGTTTATTCGGTGCATGAGTTCCAGGAATCCAACCCGCCCCTCGACGGCCTGGCTGGATCGGCGCCCACCACCACCTACAAGCTGGCCATTGGCGACCGCGTAGAAAAACTGGATGGCGATGAGTTCAGGCTGATTCAGTCGGGCACTATCATCACCCGCGAATCCGCAACGATCCACGCTTCATAAGACGTTATTCCCCATAGGCGATATCCACATTATCGCCGACGCCTCCCAGTGTCCGGTCCTTGCCGAACGAGAACAGATCAAAGTGGGTTTTGGCCTGGCTGGGAGGATAGTGGTACTGATAGGCCACGCCCCAAGGGTCCGTCAGCATGTCCTCATCCTTGAGATAGGGCCCCCGCCACTTCGCTTCCCCCGCTGGCTGAACCGTCAACACCGCCAGACCCTCGTCGTCGGTAGGATAACGCCCGACATCCTGATGAAACTGCTCGACCGCCTTGCCCAGCACGTTGAGCTGTACCTTGGCCGTGGCGATTTCGGTCTGAGTCACGTCGCCAAAGATCCTCGGCCCAACTGCAATCACCAGCACGCCCACAACCAGCACGGCCACCAGCACATCCCAATACGAAAACCCGCGCATGTGTGTTTTACCGAGCATCGATAAGGCTCCCCCGTGGATCCTTTGGTTGATACGCCCTTTGTATGACCTGTTGGTTGCAGGCGCCAAGGGACTTGATCGTGCAAGTCTAGTTGGGCCATTCCCGCGCCGGGTCTTTTTTCCGCACCCGGGCCTGAGCCATTGAATCCACGTCGCGCTGAACATAGACTCCGGCCATGCGTTTACGTCATATCGAAGTCATCCAAGCGATTTTGCAGACCGGACACCTCGGCACCGCCGCCGAATGGTTGCAACTGCCCGTGGCCGATGTGGACGCGACGCTCAAGGATGCCGAGCTGCAATTGGGTTTCATGCTGTTCGCCAGTGTGCGCGGACGCTTGCAGGCCACCCGGGAAACCCTCGAGCTGCAGGGTGAAATCGCCCACCTCTATGCGGCCCTTGAGCCGGTGCAACGCCTGGCCAGCAGCCTGAAGCACCACCATGCCCCGCCCTTGCGCGCACTGTGCACCCCGCCGCTGGCCAATCAACTGCTGCCCCAGGCGATCGCCGTGCTGCGCCGGCGCTTTCAAGACACGCCGTGCAACCTCTCCAGCCACTCCACCCGGGACATCGTCAAAAGCCTGCTGCTGCACGAAGCAGACCTTGGCCTGAGCCTGCACGACCCGGAGCATCCGCAGATCCACAGCACGCCATTGGCTCACGGCAAGCTGCAATTGCTCGCGCCCCATGGCTGGCTGAAGCCTCGGCAGAAGTACATCGCGCTACAGGAGTTGGCCGGGCAGTCGATGATCGGCCTTGAAGGCCAGGACCCCCTGAGCCGCCTGCTGGACAGCAAACTGCAAGCCCTGCGCCCGCTGCCGGTGGTGCAAACCCGGGTGCAGACCTACCAGATGATGCGCAGCATGGTCGAAGCCGGGGAAGGCCTGGCGATTGTCGACCCGTTCACCGCCACCGGCGCACGGGAAGCCGGGCTGGACGCGTGCCCGTTGTCACCACCGATGGTGGTGACCTTGTATGCGTTGACGCTGAAGGGCAGCGAGCCATCGCCCGCCTTGAATGCATTGCTGGAGATTGTCACCGAGAAGGCTGAAAGCCTGCTGACAAGCACACTGCCTTGAATGTGGGAGCTGTCGAGCTTTAGCGAGGCTGCGAAGGCGGCGGCATGCTCGATAAAGAGGTCGCCTGACCCACCGCTATCGCGGCCTCGCTGGGGCTCGACGGCTCCCACAGGGTTCGGGGGAAGTCTGGGAGTTGTGTGTTCGGTCGCAAGCACTTGGGTTGCGCAAATCGAATGTGGGAGCTGTCGAGCTTTAGCGAGGCTGCGAAGGCGGCGGCATGCTCGATAAAGAGGTCGCCTGACACACCGCCATCGCGGCCTCGCCAGGGCTCGACAGCTCCTACAGTTGATCGGGGTGACTCAGACCGCTTCCAATTCTGTCTTGAACAACCGATACCAGAAAATCGCCACTTCACGGGTCTGCGGGTCGATCCCTCGATAGCGCAGGTGGTCGATCCCGCCCATCACATAGCCACAACGCTCATACAACCGACAGGCACCGAGGTTGTTGTTCTGGGTTTCCAGCATCATCCCCGGCAGGTTTTTCTTGCGGCTCCAGAACTGCGCCACGTCCAGCAACGCCTTGGCCACCCCATGGCGCCGCGCCGGCAATACCACCGCCAGCTCATCCACATGGGCAAAGCCGTTCCAGTTGGTGCTGACCACGATATGCCCCACGGGCCGGTCATCCAGGTACGCCATGAACACGGCACTGTCGGCAGCGTCCCGGAAGCTGGCGAATTCCTCGGGATCGATGCCGTAGCATTTGCGGTACGGCACGATACGCTCCACCGCCCACTGATCGACGCGCTTGCCCATTTCCGGCACACCGTAGGCATTGACCTCAAAGCTGAAGTCGTTACCCCACACGTAGGCGTCAAATCCCTCATCAGCCACGCGGACACTGAGACCCGGGTACTTCGGGTTCATTACAGCTTGCATAAACATTCTTAACCCTTGATGCAATCGACGGTGTAACAGCGACCATTGCCGTCATCTTCGTGTTGCAGTCCATGAACATCGGCGACAAAACCGGGGAAACTACTGTCGAACGTCCTGGCAAACGCCAGGTAATCAATAATCGAGCGAGTCGATTCGGTGAAGCGCTCACCCGGCATGATCAACGGAATGCCCGGCGGATAAGGCACCAGCATGACCGCTGCGATGCGTCCTGGCAAAGCGTCGATGGACACCGCCTCGACTTCGCCCTTGACCAACAGGTCGTAGGCGTCGGCCGGTTTCATCGCGATTTCCGGCAATACCGTGTACATCCGCTTCAAGTGCTTGGCCGTGGCATTGCTGCGGTAGCAGCTGTGCAACTGGTCGCACAGATCCTTCAAACCCAATCCCTGATACCGCACCGGGCCCTGCTGAAACACCGATGGCAAACAGGCAGCAAGGCTCACATTGGCGTCATAACTGCGCTTGAATTCCAGTAATTCGGTGAGCAGGGTACTCCACTTGCCTTTGGTGATGCCCATGGAAAACAGCACAAGGAACGAATACAGCCCGGTCTTTTCCACCACCAGCCCACGTTCCCAAAGGAATTTACTGACCACCGCAGCGGGTATTCCGCACTCGCTCAGTGCCCCGCCGGCGTTCAGGCCGGGCATCACCAGGGTGACTTTGATCGGGTCCAGCAGCACGTAATCTTCGGCGATATCACCAAAGCCATGCCAGTCGGCCTGGGGTTGCAGCAGCCAGTCCGCCGTCACCACCCGGTCGATGCCCGCCACCAGCGGCGGCTGCCAGATGGAGAACCACCAGTCTTCAGCGGCGATGTGCTGGCGCAGGTTGGCCAGGGCACGACGAAAGCTCAGGGCTTCGTCAAACATCTCTTGCAGCAACGAGCGCCCCGCCGGACCTTCCATCATCGCCGAGGCCACATCCAGGGAGGCGATGATGCTGTACTGCGGCGAGGTGGAAATATGCATCATGAACGCTTCGTTGAAGCGATCCCGGTCGAGCTTGCGCACACCGCCATCCTGCACATGGATCATCGACGCCTGGCTGAACGCCGCCAGCAGTTTGTGGGTGGAGTGCGTGGTGAACACCATTGGGCTGTCGGCCGTGCGCGAAGTGCCCATGCCATAGCGCCCGGCGAAAAACTCATGAAACGCCGCGTAGGCGTACCAGGCTTCGTCAAAGTGCAGCACCTCGACACTGTTGCCCAGTTGCTGCTTGATCAGCTCGGCGTTGTAGCACAGGCCGTCGTAGGTCGAGTTGGTGACCACCGCCAGCTTGACCTTGGCCGGTCGACCTCGGGTCAGCGGGCTGGCGTCGATCTTGGCGCGGATCGACTCGGGGCTGAACTCGCTCAGGGGAATCGGCCCGATGATCCCCAGTTCATTGCGCTCCGGGCACAGGTACAGCGGGATGGCGCCAGTCATGATGATCGAATGCAGCACCGACTTATGGCAGTTGCGGTCCACCAGCACCAGGTCATCCCGGCCAACCATGGAGTGCCAGACAATCTTGTTAGCGGTGGACGTGCCATTGATCACGAAGTACGTGTGATCCGCGCCGAAGTTGCGCGCCGCCCGCGCCTCGGCCTCGGCCAGCGGGCCGGTGTGGTCCAGCAGCGAACCAAGCTCCGGCACCGACACCGACAAGTCCGAACGCAAGGTGTTTTCCCCGAAGAACTGATGAAACGCCTGCCCCACCGGGCTTTTGCGATAGGCCACGCCACCGCCATGGCCGGGGGTATGCCAGGAATAATTGGAATCCGCCGTGTGCTGCACCAGGGCCTTGAAGAATGGCGGCAACAGGCCATCCAGGTAAGCCCGCGCGGCCCGCGCCACTTGCCGCGCGAGAAACGGCACAGTGTCTTCAAACAGGTAAAGAATGCCCCGCAACTGGTTGAGTTCGCTCATGGCGTCGGCCGGGGCGTTTTCCAGGGTGACCTGCTCACCAAGGGCAAAGATCGGCAGGTTCGGCGCCCGCACCCGCGCCAGGCGAATCAGCTCCACCATGTTTTGCATCAGGTGGGTATTTTCCCCGGCCCCCTCGGCAGCAATCAACATGCAGGCCAGGCCGTGATGGGTCGAGGCCACCAGGCGGCCCTCGGCGTAGTCCACCGCTGAAAAGATACTGAAGCCCTCCTGTTCCAGCTCCCGGGCGATGCCCCGGACGCGGTCGCCGGCAACGGTGTCGGCCTTGATGTCGCGGTGCACGATCAGAACCGGGAACTTCAGGTCTTTGTACATGAGCGCTTGGCGTCCTGAGGGCTATGCCTTCAGGGTAGAAGCTCGGGGCGGATGTGGCGAATGAAGATGCGCAAATGCTGGCCTATAAAATTTATAGCGATAGAATTGGCGCCATTCCACGCCCGCCTCCCTGACACGAGCCCCCCATGAGCTTTGACTTCGACAAGATCCACTCCCGCCTCGGCACCGGCAGCACCAAGTGGAGTCGTTACCCGCAAGACGTTCTGCCGATGTGGATTGCCGACATGGACATCGCCGCGCCACCGGCCGTGCTTCAGGCGCTGCACCAGCGTCTCGATCAACAGATCCTCGGCTACAGCGTAGCCTGCGATGGCGTGCGGGAGGCAATCGTCGCCGACCTGTGGGCCAAGTACGCCTGGCGCGTGCAGCCCGATGAGCTGTTGTTCCTGCCGGGTGTCGAGCCGGGTTTCAACATGGCGTTGCATGCGTTTGTACAACCCGGGCACCCGGTGGTGTTGCAGACCCCCAACTATCGCCCGATTCGCCTGGCACCTGGCCACTGGAACCTGCCAAAGATCGAAGTGCCGTTTGAGTTGAGCGCCGAGGGCGAGTACCTCACGCCGCTGCCAGCAATGCGTGAGGCACTCCAGGGCGCCGGTGCGTTGCTGTTGAGCAACCCGCATAACCCGATGGGCAAGGTCTTCCCCCGTGAAGAACTGCTGGCCGTGGCCACCGCCTGCCTGGACCAGGGCGCGCTGATCGTCTCCGATGAAATCCACGCCGAACTGTGTTTTGACGGCCGCCGCCATATCCCTACCGCCAGCCTCAGCCCGGAAATTGCCCAGCGCACCATCACCCTGATGTCGGCGAGCAAGGCGTACAACGTCGCCGGGTTGAAGACCTGCTTTGCGGTGATCCAGAACCCCGAGATTCGCGAACGCTTCAATCACGCCCGTTGCGGCATGGTCGACAGCGTCAGCCCCCTGGGCCTGGAAGCCACCCGTGCGGCCTACAGCGACTGCGGCGACTGGCTGCAAGCGCTGGTGGCCTACCTGCAAGCCAACCGTGATTACCTGCTGAACGCCGTGCAAACCCGCCTGCCTGGCGTAGTGATGCATGCGCCCCAAGGCACTTATCTGGCGTGGCTGGATTGCAGCACCCTGGGCCTGGAGGACCCGCAACGGTTCTTCCTTGAGCAGGCCAAGGTCGGCTTGAGCGCGGGGATCGAATTCGGCGATGACAGCCAGCAGTTCGTGCGCCTGAACTTCGGCTGCCCGAGGGCCATGCTGGAAGAAGGCATTGCCCGCCTGGAACGCAGCCTGCGTCACCGTTAAGGCGCAATTCACAACTTTTCGCAACGACCGCCGAACCCCTGCTGTTACTGTTTTTGCCGATTCGTCCCACCGGTAACAGCAGGAGTTCCATGGCATGACGACCCAGCCGCTCAACCGCTCGACCGACCCCAAGCCCCTTCCGCTCACGCCGCCCAAGTCCGGCGCGGCGTTCCATGTGCTGCTCAAGAACAGCGCCAACAACAAGAAGGTCGAGGCCGGCGACAAAACCGCGCAAGGGCTCGCTGCCAGCAAGGAACAAGGCTATGAACTGGCCGACAAGGACGCCGCACCGCCGGCGAGCCTGGGTGACTACAAAGCCATCGGCCCGGCGGATGAAGTCGGCCCCGGGCTGATCCGTTATGAAACCCAAGATGGCAAGAAGGTCATCGTCAGCGAAAAAGACAGCCCCGACCTGTTCAAGCAAGTCAGCGCCGACTTCAAGGCACTCTCCGGCGTCAACGCCAGCGAAGCCGCTGGCTACGAGCGCCTGGGCAGCGATGCCACGGCCCCGGAAAAACTCGGTGACTACAAATCCCTCGGCCCGCCCGACGAAACCGGCCCCGGCGTGATCCGCTACGAAACCCAGGACGGCAAGAAGTTCGTCATCAGCCAGCGAGACAACCCCGAGGCCTTCCAGAAAGCCAAGGACGCCTACGAGAGCTTCACCGGCCTTACCAGCAGCGAAGACGCCGGCTACAAGCGCGCCAGCGACAACGAAGTGTGGCCGCCCTATGCCGGCACCACCGTGGGCCCCAAGGATGAAGTCGGCCCCGGCCTGATCCGCTTTGAAAGCAATGGCCAGAAAATGGTCGTGGCCCGGGACGACAACCCCAAGTTGTTCGACTACCTGGCAGGCCTGCACGAGGTCTACACCAACCCCGACAAGAAGGCCGCCGTAGAGTCCGCGCTCAACGACGGCTCGACCCTGGCGGATGCCAACACCAAGGTGCCGGAACTGAATGACTACAAGGGCTTCGGCTGGATCGAAGGCCAGCAAGGCAACGTGCTCACCTATGAAACCCACGACGGCACCAAGGTGGTGGTGTCGGCCGATGTCAGCCCGGAACTGTTCAAGAGCGTGGCCACCGCCCAGGACACCTGGAGCAAGATCCACAGCAGTGAAGACGCCGGCTACAAGCTGGCCGGGCCAAATGATTTCCTGAAAAACACCGACATCACCTTCGGCTCCCCTGACGAGCTGGGGGACGGCCTGATCCGCTATGAAACCAGCGAAGGCAAAGTCATCGTCTCCAAGGAGCTCAGCCCGCAGCTCTACGACGAAGTGGTGGCGAAATGGGAAGCCTGGAGCGCCGGCACCGTCGACGAAACCCGCGCCAAGTACAACCTGCCGAGCAACGATGAGCTCGACGTGCTCAACCTCGACACCGGCGTGCATGCCGACAAGGACGACGATAAATCGCCGACCCAGAGCGTCAGCGAACTGGCCACCACTGAACTGATCGACACCTACCGCGCCGGCGTCAAGGACGGCTCGATTCCCAAGGACGACCCGCGGGCCAAACTGGTCCGCGCCCTGGAAGCCCAGGCCGCCTACCAGAACGGCCACGGCATCACCGGCTACGAAGAATCCAAGCGCCCGTTCAACACCACCTGGCGCGAGTTCGATGACAAGCAGACCGAACTCACCTCCGCCGACATGCACGACATCATCGACGGCAAGGCGGTGCAGGAGCAGATCGGCGAACTGTTCAAAGACCCGACCGTGCAGGCCGACTACAAGACCAAGATGGACGACGCCATCAGTCACCTGCCCAACAAGGACGAGATCAAACAGAAGCTCCTCGACCTGACCAGCAACCCGGACTACGTGCTGTACCTCAAGGACCTGCAAAAACAGGGCAAGAGCCACGAAGCCCAGCAAGACCTGAGCAACACCCTGACCTCGCTGTCGCTGTTCGACCCGGAAGCCGCCACCAAGGCAGCGCAGAACATCCAGGCCGACGGGCTGACCACCGACCTCAACGAGATCCTCTCGGACCCGAGCAAGATCTCCGACGAGAACAAGGAACTGGCCACCAAGGACCTGTTCGGCCTGCTCAAGGGCGTGCTCAAGGGCAACCTGCTGGACCTGCCGCGTCGCAGCCAGGAAGTGCTGGAGAAATTCCTCAACGAGGGCCTGGAGGGCAAGGAGAAATCCTCGGCCGTGACCAAGGCCCTGGAAGAACTCGGCGACGTCTACAAGAACAGCGGCACCATCAGCGAAGCCGACGTGAAAACCGCCCTGAGCAAACCGTATATCCCGGTGGCGGATCGCGGCATGCTCGGCGAGGTGTTCAACACCCTCAACAGCAAAGGCATCCTCGGTTCGATGGGCGCCGGCGTCAGCCTGTTCTCGGGGATTTACCAACTGGTGGGCAAAGGCGGCAAGCTCGGCGAAACCCCGGCCCAACGCATGACCATCGCCAAGGACTTCCTGAGTTTTGCCGGCGGCGCGAGCCACTTCGTCAAGCTCGGTGACAAGATCGGCGAGGCCCTGGGCAAGGGCGGCCTGGTGGACTTCGTCGGCCTGGACAAGACCCTGCCGGAAATCTGGGGCAAGGAAGGTGCGGCCGGCAAAGTCATCGACTTCAGCAAGCCCACCGAGATCGACTCAAAGGTCAGCAAGGAAATCGCCGCCGCCCTGGACGCGGTTCCCGACAGCCAGTACGACGGGGTCGCCAAGCTGTTTGGCGAAGGTGACAAAGCCGTGACCGAAGCCACCGAAGGCCTCGCTACTCATCTGGATGACGGCCTCAAGGCCGCCGGTGCGGCCAAGCTTGGCGCCTCCCAATCGGCGAAGATCGCCGGTTCCGTGATCAAGGTGCTGGGCCCGGCAACCGACATTGCCGGTGGGTTTGCCGACATTGTGCTCGGCGCCCTGGCGATCAAAAGCGGTGTGGACAGCAAAGACCCCTTGGCTCAGGCCGCAGGTGGCTTGCAAGTGGCCGGCGGTGCGTTCGGCGCCTCGGCCGGGGTATTGGGTGCGGCGGCGCTGTTTGGCGCAGGCACGGCGGCGGCGCTGACCGGGCCGCTGTTCCTGGTGGGCGTGGTGTTGGCGGTAGTGGGCGGGATCATTGGCTACTTCGTCGACCACAACAAAAAACAGAAGGCCACCGAGAAGGAAAACGACTGGTACCGCGACCTGGCCGGCGACGGTTTGTTGCAGGACAACTGGGCGGACAAGGTCGAATACGCCCACTACGAAATCCACCACTACCACGGCCGCGACACGCCGACCGATGACAGCCTGTTCCGCTTCCAGCAATCGGAGTGGGAGCATTTCGACTCGACACCACAGAGTGGCGGTTCGTCGAGCAACCGGCTGGATGGGGATTTGCACAAGGACTACAAGGACCCGAGTGAAACCCCCAAGGCACTGCCGGATGCTTCGGATGAGAAGCCTGGGTCACGTCCATCGGGAGGCGGGCCTCGCCTTAACTAACCCTCCAACGGCCGTATGCAAAACAAAATGTGGGAGCGGGCTTGCTCGCGAAAGCGGTGGATCAGTCACTGTAGATGTCGACTGTCACAACGCATTCGCGAGCAAGCCCGCTCCCACATTTGGATTGGGTTCACAACTGGATTGCAGTCACAGCTTGGCGATCGACACTTCAGTCGACTTCACAAAGGCAATCACTTCACTGCCCACCTTCAATTCCAGGTCACGCACCGAGCGCGTGGTAATCACCGACGTCACGATGCCTGACGCGGTTTGCACGTCGATCTCGGACACCACTTCGCCGATCAGGATTTCCTTGATCACGCCTTTGAACTGGTTGCGCACGTTGATCGCTTTAATGGTCATGTCGGCTTTCCTTTGGTCTGTTGGGTCAATCCGCACGAATGCGCAGGCACTCAAAGTGCCCTATTCAAGAAACCAACAAAAGGAATATATAACTCTTTATTTATTCCATAAAAACATATGCAAGCTGTTGCGCAGCCAACAGTGATTCAACAAAGTGCCCTCCCCGATCACAACACCCACCAAGCCAACCCCAATAAAACCGGGCCTGCGACTGCTGGCACAGAGGCTGCATATTCCTGTAACGCATGATGGAACATGCCATATAAATTTTCTGAATATAAGAAAAGCCTTCTCTTTCCCGCCTTGCCCGGAGCTGTTCCATGAAACCCTTCGTCAACACCCTGTTGGGCGCCTGCGCCCTCGCCCTCAGCCTGCAACCCCTGGCCCAAGCGGCGGAAACCGACCCTGCGCAAGTCAATCTGGATTATGCCTATTACTCCCCGGTGAGCCTGGTGCTCAAGCACTTCGGCTGGCTTGAAGAAGCGTTGCCGCAAACCAAAGTCGGCTGGGTGTTGAGCCAGGGCAGCAACCGCTCGCTGGAATACCTCAACAGCGGCGGCGTCGACTTCGCCTCGTCCGCCAGCCTGTCGGCGGTGTTGAGCCGGGCCAACGGCAGCCCGATCAAGTCGGTGTATGTTTACAGCCGCGCTGAATGGACCGCACTGGTGGTGCGCAAGGACTCAACGTTCAAGAGCGTCAGCGACCTCAAGGGCAAGAAAATCGCCGCCACCAAAGGCACCGACCCGTACTTGTTCACCCTGCGCAGCCTGCAGAAAGCTGGCCTGAGCAAGGACGACGTGGAGTTGGTGCACCTGCAACATCCGGACGGTCGCACCGCCCTGGAAAAAGGTGATGTCGACGCCTGGGCCGGCCTGGACCCGCACATGGCCGCCAGCGAGATCCAGGCGGGCTCGCGCCTGCTGTACCGCAACAAGGACTTCAACAGCTACGGCGTGGTCAGCGTGACCGACAAATACGCCAAGGAGCATCCGCAGACCATCGCCAAGGTGCTCGGCGCCTATGAAAAAGCTCGCAACTGGGCGGTCAAGCACCCAGACGAATTCGCCAAGCTGCTGGCCGACGAGTCCGGCCTGCCCCTCGACGTGGCCAAGCTGCAACTGTCGCGCACCGACTTGAGCAGCCCGTTGCTCACCGCCCAGGACGTGGTGTCGTCAAAGGCCGCCGCGCCGATCCTGGTGTCGGAAGAACTGGTGCGCCGTGGGGTGAATGTGGATCAGGTGATCGACCAGTTGATCGACCCAAGCTTCGGCCAGGCCTTGCCTCGTCCATAAGGGGAGCGTCATGAGCAGCAAAAGCGAAACCCTGCCCGTCGCACTCGCGCCAACGCTCACCGTGCAGCGCAGCGCCTGGCCACGGCGGCTCAAGGGGCTGGCGTTGCCGGTGCTGATCCTGGTGATCCTCGAGGTGGTGGTGCGCATCGGCTGGCTGCCGTCCTACCAGATGCCGGCCCCCAGCGAGATCGCCGTGACCCTCACCGACCTCGCTGAAGGCGCGCTGTGGAAACACATCAGCGCCAGCCTGTTGCGGGTGCTGCTGGGGTTCACCATTGGTGCCAGCCTGGCGCTGGTGTTTGCCTCCTGGGTCGGCTTGAGTCGCGAGGCCGAGGCGTATCTGGAGCCGACCTTCGCCGGCCTGCGCTCGATCCCGAGCCTGGCGTGGGTGCCGCTGTTGCTGCTGTGGCTGGGCATTGATGAGACCTCGAAGATCGTGCTGATTGCCATCGGCGCGTTCTTCCCGGTGTACCTCAATGGCGTCGCGGCGATACGCGATATTGACCGCAAGCTGGTGGAGGTCGGGCAGATGTATGGCTTCAGCCGCACGCGCCTGGTGCGCCGCATCCTGTTGCCTGCCGCCCTGCCCGGCCTGTTCACCGGCTTGCGCAGCGGCCTGAGCCTGGCGTGGATGTTCCTGGTGGCGGCCGAGTTGATCGCCGCCACGAAGGGCCTGGGTTACCTGCTCAGCGATGGCCGAGAGACCTCACGGCCCGACATTGTGCTGGCAGCGATCATCGTGCTGGCGCTGCTGGGCAAGATCAGCGACGGCCTGTTGGCCGCCCTGGAAAAACGCTGCCTGGCCTGGCGCGATACCTTCAACGGCCAAGGCCCGGAGCATTGAGCATGAGTGAAGCGCTATTGGATATTCGCGTCGAGCGTAAGAACTTCGGCGCCACCACCGTACTGACCAACGTCCACCTGGCCCTGCAACCGCGGGAAGCGGTGAGCCTGCTGGGCCCCAGCGGCTGTGGCAAAAGCACGTTGCTGCGGATCGTCGCCGGGCTGGAAAAGGACTATCAGGGAGAACTGCTGCAAGGCGGTGGTGAGGTTGCATTTGTCTTCCAGGAGCCGCGTCTGATGCCGTGGCTGACGGTGGAGCAAAACATCGGCTTCAGCGATGACGACGGCTATGACAGGGCCTGGGTCGCGCAGTTGATCGATGAAGTGGGGCTGACGGGGTTTGGCCGGGCGTTACCCAAGGCGTTGTCGGGCGGGATGGCGCAACGGGTGGCGATCGCTCGCGGGCTGTATTCGAGACCGCAGGTATTGCTGCTGGACGAGCCGTTCAGCGCGGTGGATGCGTTTACCCGCATGAAGCTGCAGGACCTGTTGCTGCAGTTGGCTGAACACCATGGGATCGCCTTGCTGCTGGTGACTCACGATGTGGACGAGGCGCTGTACCTGAGTGACCGGGTGTTGGTGATGGACAACCGGCCCAGCAGCATTCGCCAGGAGCTGGCGGTGGAGCTGTTGCATCCGCGGGATCGGCGGGATCCGCTGTTGGCGCGGCTCAAGGCACTGGCGCTGACTGAGCTGCAGCGGGCGCATGTGATCTGAAAGGCACGTGTTGAGGCCGCCAAAGATCAAGAGCAAAGCGGCCTACAAGCCGGCTCGGGGTGTAGTGAAACAAAATCAAAAGCTAAAGCGGGCACGGTTCAAATGTGGGAGCGGGCTTGCTCGCGAAGGTCGTCAACGATGACGCGGGCATCCTGATTCAACGCGGCGCTCTCAGGTTCTTCGCGAGCAAGCCCGCTCCCACAAGGATCGCATCAAGCCGCCGATTTACGCGGCGTCAAGGTCACCCAGTACTGCGTACGGGACTGCACTTGCAGCGGCATCGTCGACGCCAGCAACGCAAGAATTCGATCGGTATCAGCCAACTGAAAACTCCCCGTGACCCGCAGTGCTTCTAGGCTCGGGTCCCAGCGCAGCACTCCCGGCCGATACCGCTCCAACTCCCGCAAGAAATCGCCCAACAGCTGGTTCTGCGCGGTCAACACACCGTCGCGCCAACCCAGTTGCTGCGCATCAAACGCCGCCGCAGCGCCCATCCCGGATGCCTGCAACCGTGCCTGCTGCCCACTTTGCAATGTCGCCATTTGCCCGCGCAGGTCCTGCACCTGCACCGCGCCCTTGAGCACCGACACCAGACACCCGGATGACACCTGCCGCACACACACGTCAGCCTGGCTGACGATCAGCTGGCCGTAACGCGTCTGCACCGTCAGCGCGCCGGCCCCCGGCACGGTTAACGCCATCTCCCCTTCCACCAGCATCACACGGCGCCGGGCAGCATCCACATCCACCGCGCTCGCGGTATTGAGTTGCAGGCTGCTGCCATCCGCCAGTGGCACCCGCTTGCGTTCGCCGGTGCCGGTGCGCAGGTCGGCGCGCCACACGTCAATAGGCAATTGCCGGCTGAGCAACCACGCCGTCGGCAACAATGCCGCCACACCCAACGCACGCTTGAGCACCGCACGCCGTCCCGGTTGCGGGCGATCGAGGCTGGCCATGGCCAATGCCGCAGGCAAGTCGGTAAAACGCTGGCGCAGCAACTGGGCTTTTTGCCAGATCTGTTCGTGTTGGGGATGGCTGTCGCGCCACTGCTGCAGGCTGGCATGATCACGCTCGGTGGCGTTGCCGGATTCCAGCAACGCCAGCCATTGCGCCGCCGCACGCGCCAGATCCGGCGCGGTACGGCTCAC
Organism: Pseudomonas sp. PAMC 26793; assembly: GCF_000313235.1. Taxonomy (NCBI): domain Bacteria; kingdom Pseudomonadati; phylum Pseudomonadota; class Gammaproteobacteria; order Pseudomonadales; family Pseudomonadaceae; genus Pseudomonas; species Pseudomonas sp. PAMC 26793. The sequence goes on along the minus strand of NZ_AMXG01000058.1, from coordinate 190,167 downwards.
AGGTCCACCAGCAGGCAATGCTCATAGGCCTGGGCCATGTAGCGTTTCACTGTCCGCTCGGAGACTTTGAGTCGCTCGGCAATCTCGCGATAGCCCAGGCCCTCCAGCTGGCTCCAGAGAAACGCGCGACGCACCACCGGTGGCAAACCATCGAGCAGCTCATCCAGGGCTTGCAGGGTTTCCAACAGCAGCCAGCGCTGTTCCGGCGACGGCACGCAAGCATCCGGCAACTGCATCAACGCCTCGAGATACGCCTGCTCCAGGCTGCGCCGCTGGTGAAAATTCACCAGCAAGCGCTTGCCCACGGTCACCAAATAGGCCCGGGGCTCCTGCAATTGCGCAATCGGCTGCGCGCTGGCCAACACTCGCAGGAACGTGTCCTGGCTCAGGTCGGCCGCATCCCAGGCATTGCCCAAACGGCGGCGCAACCAGCTTTCCAGCCAGCTGCGGTGGTCGCGGTACAAAGTGTGAAGCGTCGGTTCAGCGAGGTGCGTCGGCAATACAGCATCATTCATGGCAAGTAACCTGCGCGGCGCGAGTCAGTCTCAAATGAGATTCATTCTATTTAATATCCCGCCGGCATACCATGTTCTTTTCGACTAGCCGTTGTGCACTTCCGCATCGAACAGTTGACCGCGCCCTACCACACTGCCGGAACTGAGCAGCGCCCCCGGTGCCAACACCCCATTGGCACCCACCCGACACTGATCCCCCAGCAACGCGCCAAACTTGTCACAACCAGTACCCTGCAACTGCCCATCAACGCGCACCTGGACCTCCTTGTCGTCACGCTCGTTCCGGTAATTGGCGACGATGCTGCCGGCTTCCAGGTTAACCCCGCGCCCCAGCACCGAATCGCCGACAAAGTTGAAATGCGCCAGCTTGCTGCCGCTGAACACGAAGGACGTCTTGAGCTCTGCACCCGGTCCGAAGATGCAATATTCATCCACCCAGCAGCCACCCCGCAGGTAAGCACCGGCGGCGATAAAACAGTGGGCACCGATGATCAGCGGGGCTTTTAAAACAGCGCCCGCTTCCACAACCGCAGTACGGTGCACGGCAATCTCGTCATGAATCTCATAGTCATCATCAGAAAGCCCCGCCAGCAACTTGCGAACGATTTCCGGCGCCTGGGTCACCAACTCCCACGGCGCAAGATCCGCCCAGGGTGCCAGCGGCGAACGGGAAAAATCAGCGATGTAATCGGTGAGTCGAATCAATGTCGAGCCCTCTACAGATCAGAGAAGCCCGAAACGCTAGCATGGAATGCAACTTTACATTTTGTATAGATATGGATATTTTATCCACATAACGACATTCGAGAGGTCCCTTCCATGCCACCGTCTTCCTACCCTGACGTGATCAAAGCCTCCGAACGCCTGGAAGGCTTCGCCCACCGCACGCCGGTGTTCACCTCGCGTACCCTTGATGTCGAGACCGGCGCCCAGGTGTTTATCAAGTGCGAAAACCTGCAACGCACCGGCTCGTTCAAGTTTCGCGGCGCCTTCAATGCGCTGTCGCGTTTTGATGAGCAGCAGCGCAAGGCTGGCGTCGTGGCGTTTTCCTCGGGCAATCACGCGCAAGGCATCGCCCTGGCCGCACGGTTGTTGCAGATGCCGGCAACCATCGTGATGCCCACCGACGCCCCCGCCGCCAAGGTCGCCGCTACCCGGGAATATGGCGCAAGCGTGGTCTTCTACGACCGCATCACCGAGGACCGCGAGCAGATCGGCCGTACCCTCGCCGAGCAATACGGCATGACCCTGATCCCCTCCTACGACCACCCGGACGTGCTGGCCGGCCAGGGCACTGCCGCGAAGGAGTTGCTGGAGTTCACAGGCCCGCTGGACGCGCTGTTTGTCGGCCTGGGCGGTGGCGGCATGCTGTCCGGCACCGCGTTGGCCACCCGTGCGCTGGCACCCGATTGCCTGTTGTACGGGGTCGAGCCCGAAGCCGGGAATGACGGCCAGCGCTCATTCCGGAACGGCAGCATCGTGCACATCGACACGCCCGTCACCATCGCCGACGGCGCCCAGACCCAGCATTTGGGCCAGCACACCTTCCCAATCATTCGCGAGCAGGTCACTGACATTCTCACTGTCTCCGATGCCGAATTGGTGGCCTCGATGAAGTTCTTCATGCAGCGCATGAAAATGGTCGTGGAGCCCACCGGCTGCCTTGGCCTCGCGGCCCTGCGAAACCTCAAGCATCAGTTCCGGGGCCAGCGCGTGGGCGTCATCGTGACCGGCGGCAACGTCGACCTCCAAACCTATGCGAAGCTGCTGAGCGCACCACAATGAACTTCATCCACACCCCTGCAGCCTCGGCGCCTGCCGGTCACTACTCCCAGGCCGTAAGCCATCAGGGCACGCTGTACATCTCCGGGCAATTGCCAGTGAGCCCTGACGGGCGTCATAACCTCGAGGCTTCGTTTGCCGAACAGGCTCAAGTGGCCCTGGACAATCTGTTGGCGATCTTGAAGGCGGCCGGCGGCTCTCCCGCAGACCTGGTGAAAGTCACCGTGTATGTGGTGGGCGTGAAGCACTGGCCTGAATTTGACGGTTTGTATGCCGCTGCGCTGGGGGAGCACCGCCCTGCCCGCGCGGTGGTGCCGGTGCCGGAATTGCACCACGGCTATCTGATTGAAATCGAAGCCGTGGCACGGTCGGCGTAGGTCATTTGGCGTAGGTGTAGACCGCCGCCCGCGAGACCCCAAGGTGCGAGGCAACGGTTTCCATGGCACGTCGAATGTCCATCACGCCCGCCTCTTTCAGCTCTTGCATCAGCAAGCGCCGGTCGGCCGTCTTGAGGGCACGGGGCGTGGTCGCCAGGCGTGCGGCGAACTGGTCGATACGCGCACGAATGGCATCCGCGCCGGACGGGTCGAGGGACTCGGCGGGCCGGTCGCCGCTGACCGAGCCGAACTGTTCCAACATGCCCTGCAGGCCCCGGAACAGCGAGAGGTCGACGTTCATGCACAAGGCCGCGACGTACTTGCCGCTGGAGTCCTTGATGCCGATGGAGGTGCTCTTGACCTGGCGCCCATCGCTGAACTGGTTCTGGTAGTTGGCGATCACCTGCGGGTATTCGGGATCGGCGATCCGCGCCAGGCCCAGCTCGGTGGCCGGGTCACCCGGTTGACGCCCGGAGAGGTTGTTGTGGATGGCCAGGATTGCGTGCTGCGGGTCGCGCAGGTCGTGCAGCACGACTTCGCAAAACGGACTGAAGGTTTTGCTCAGGCCTTCGGCAATCTGTTCGAGTTGGCTGATCAAGGCGGCTTGTTCGGGAGTGTGTTTTTTCATTCAGACAACATATCCAGTAGTGGATAGACCGTCAATTTGGCTTTTTGGGGTGTGAGGTTGGTTGGGGTATATCCGTTATTTGGGTAACGGCCGCTTATGGTTCCGCCCTTACGGCGGCTCACTTTTGAACAGCGCAAAAGTAAGCAAAACGCTCTTGCCCCACCACTCGGCACCTCGCCTAGGCTCGGAGTGCCCTCACTCCGGCTTTGGACCGTGGGCCGCCGCGATGGGCCATCCTTGGCCCAGCGCGGCTAACCCGGCGTCCTGCCGGATTACCCACGCTCCAAAGCCTGCGTTCGGCCAGCGTGGTTTAACGGGGCGCCTAAGATCAAGATCAAAAGCCAGAGCACAGCGGCCTACCGGCCGGCTTGAGTGTTGAAGAGCAAAAGCAAAAGCCAAATCAAAAGCGGGCACGGTCAAATGTGGGAGCTGGCTTGTCGGGTCGCCGCATCGCTGCGATGGCATCAACTGGGTGTACCTGATGCACCGAGTTGTCTGCATCGCAGGCAAGCCAGCTCCCACAGAAAAGCAGATTTGCTTTCGCTCTGGTCTTTGCCTTTGCTTTTAACACTCATGCCGCCCGGGAGGACGCCGGTTTAGCCGCGCCGGGCCATTGACGGCCCGTCATAAGTGGCCGTTACCTAAATAACGGATATTCACCCATACCATAAGGGTATCAACCCATACCAACCCGATATTAGACGAAAGCAAAACCAGCAGAGGAAACTACCCACAATTACAAAAATACCTAAAGAGTATAAAAAATGCCCGCCCGCTCCTCCTGGATCGTACTGTCCATCACCGGCCTGTACATGCTCAGCCTGGCACTGATCAGCTACGGCGTTCGCCGCCACTCCCGCAGCGCCAACAACTACACCACCGGCGGCGGCCACTTCCCGGCGTTCCTGATCGGCTTCCTGATGCTCTCGGAATTTATCGGCACCGCAGTCAGCATCGGCACCGCCCAGACCGGCTTCAAGGTGGGCATCTCCGCCGCATGGAACCTGTTCGCCCTGGCCCTCGGCTTCGTACTCTTCGCCTGGCTGCTGGCGCGCAAATACAAGGACTTGGGCGACAACACCATCTCCGGCGTACTCGCGCGCAATTACGGCCAACGCACCCGCTTCGCCACCTCGATCATCACCATCTTTGCCCTGGAGATCGTCGCCGTCTCGATCTACGCCAGCGGCGGGGCCGTATTGGCCAGCGTGATGCAAGTGGACCGAACCCTGGCGATCGTGATGGTCGGCGTGGTCTCGGTGGCGTACGTCAGCATCGGCGGCATGCGCTCAGTGATCTACACCAACTTCGTCCACGCCGCCCTGAAATACCTGGGCGTCGGCCTGGCACTGTGGTTTGGCTTGAAGCAGGTGGGCGGCATCGGCCAGTTGCAAGCGCAATTGCCCGCCAGCATGTTTGACTGGACCACCGTCGGTTGGGGCCAGATCATTGCCTGGATGATCGCCGGTATCGGTTCGATCTTCTCCACCCAATACGTGATCCAGGCGGTGAACACCGTCAGCCATGCAGGCAAGGCCCAGCGTGCGTGTTTCTACGTGGCGGTGCTGATGGTGCCGTTCGGCATCGGCGCGGCATTGATCGGGATGTGCAGCGCAGTGCTATTCCCCAATGTCGATTCCCTGCAAGCCTTCCCCACCCTGATCGCCAGCATGGACCAACTGACGGCCGGCCTGGTGGTGGCAGGCCTTGCCGGCTCGCTGTTCGGCACCATTTCAGCGGTGAGCATGGGCTCGGCGACGTTGCTGTTGCGGGACTTCTACGAGCCATGGTTCAACCCGGAAAAAAGCGACGCCAAGTCCCTGCGCTTCGTGCGCTTGGCGACCATCGCCGTCGGCCTGTTGCCGATTGCCCTGGCGCTGACCTCAGACAAGGTGCTGATGATCGCCTTCCTCGGCAAGGCGTTGCGCGCCTCCCTGGCGGTGCTGGTGTTGATGGTGTTCTACGCGCCGAAATTCGGCACGGCGGCAGGGGCATTCCTAAGCATCATTGCCTCGTTGCTCGCGACCGTGGGCTGGTTCCTCGCCGGTAATCCGTGGGGCATCGACAACGCTTACATCGCCCTGTTCACGCCGCTGATCATCATGGGCATCAGCCATGTGACACGCCGCAAGACACCGGCCGAACCGCTGGTGGCCGCCACAAGCTGAGGTAGGATGGCAGCCCAACCAATAAGGAAGTTGTGAAATGCTGCCCATCCGCACCCCGTTAATCCTGCACCCCGGCCTGTCCACCCCTACCCGGCGCATCTGGCTGAAGCTCGAGAACCTGCAACCCTGTGGCTCGTTCAAGTTGCGCGGAATGACCACGCTGTGTGCCTACGCGGCCAGCCAGGGCAAGACCACCGTGGTGTGCCCCTCCGGCGGTAATGCCGGGCTGGCGACGGCCTTTGCGGCGCGGGGCTTAGGGTTGCAGGCGCGGATCGTGGTGCCCTCCACCACCCCCGAAGCCACCCGTGCGCGCATCCGCCAGGCCGGGGCCGAGGTGGTGGTGCACGGTGATCTGTGGGATCAATCCAACGAACTGGCCCTGCAACTCGCCGAAGCGCCGGACGCGTTGTATGTGCCGGCCTTTGATCACCCGCTGTTGTGGGAAGGTCACAGCAGCATGATCGACGAGATTCTCGAAGACTGCCCTCAGGTGGGCGCCATCGTGACCTCCGTGGGCGGCGGTGGATTGCTTGCGGGCGTGCTGACGGGGCTGGAGCGCCATGGGCGGTTCGACTGCAAGGTGATTGCGTGCGAAACGGCGGGCGCGGCTTCGTTTGCGGCCGCGGTGGAAGCTGGAAAACCGGTGCGGCTGGCGAAGATTGATACCGTGGCCAAATCGTTGGCGGCAACCCAGGTGGCGGCGTGGCCGGTTGAACATATCGGCAGGTTTGCCCATCAGTGCGTGGTGTTGAGCGATGCCGACGCAATGATGGGGGTGGCGCGGTATGCCGATGATCTCAGGCAGTTGGTGGAACCGGCGTGTGGGGTTTCGTTGGCCGTGGCTTACTTGGAGCATGCCGCGATTGCCGGGGTTGAGGATGTGGTGGTGATTGTGTGTGGTGGGGTGAGCATCAATGCCGAAACGGTTGCTCAGTGGCAGAACACGGTCTCTCTATGATCGTTCCCACGCTCCGCCTGGGAATGCCGCCCTGGACGCTCCGCGTCTGCTCTTTAAGTCGTGACGCGGAGCGTCACTGGATGCATTCCCACGCAGAGCGTGGGAACGATCAGTTCAGGCATCCTGCAGGATCAGATCCGCGCCCTTCTCCGCCACCATCAACACCGCCGCATGGGTATTGCCCGAGGTCACGTTGGGGAAAATCGATGCATCGACAATCCGCAGCCCTTGCATCCCGTGCACCTTCAAGCGCTTGTCCACCACCGACACCTGCGGGTCCGAACCCATGGCGCACGAGCCGCACAGGTGATAGATCGAGCCGCTGTTCTCGCGGAAGTACTGCAGCATTTGCTCGTCGGTTTCCACCGCCGCACCTGGCAACACTTCAGCCACCGTCACGCCCTTGAGCGCCGGTGCCTGCATGATCTTGCGCATCAGCCGGCTGCCCTGGATCACCTCGTCGATGTCCTTCTGGGTACTCAGGTAGTTGGGGTCGATCAAGGCCGCATTCCGTGGGTTTTTCGAAGCGATGCGAATCGTCCCGCGGCTGGTGGGCCGGCACGGGTTGAAGCACAGCAGGAAGCCTGAATACGGCTCGGGCTTGAGGCTGGTCTTGTTGTTTTTCGGGATCTGGTACGACAGCGGGTTGAAGTACAGCTGCAGGTTCGGATGCGCCTGTTCAGCATTACCGCGAAAGAACCCGCCAGCCTGGTTGACGCTCATGGCCAGCGCGCCCTTGCGGGTCAGCAGGTATTTGAGGCCCAGCTTGAACTGGCCGAACAGCGAGCTGAGCTGGTCGTTCAAGGTCGGGATATTGGCCTTGTAGTAATAGCTGGCGCACAGGTGGTCCTGCAGGTTCTGCCCCACCGCCGGCAGGTCCTTGACCAGCGGGATGTTGTGTTCGGCAAGCAGTTGCTTGTCCGCCACTCCCGACAGTTGCAGGATCTTCGGCGTATCCACCGCACCGGCACACAGGATCACTTCCTTGCGCGCGGTAAAGGTCCGCACCACGCCGTGCTGGGTCACGCTGATGCCGGTGGCGCGCTGCTGGTCGTCGAACAGCACCCGGTCTACCAGTGCATGCAGTTCGACGGTCAGGTTCGGCCTACCCAACGCCGGATGCAGGTGCGCAAAGCTGCTGGAGCAGCGCTCGCCGTTGCGGGTGTTGACGTCGTAGAGACCCGCGCCTTCGAAGTTCGGCCCGTTGAAGTCATCGCTCAGGCCATAGCCCAATTGCTCGCAGCCCTTGAGGAACACATCGCAGATGGCGTGGGTCTGGCCCTTCATCGGCGTGATGCTGATGGGACCGCTGCTGCCGTGGTATTCGGTGTCGCCCAGGGGGTGGTTTTCCAGCTTGCGGAAGTACGGCAGCACGTCCTTGAAGCCCCAGCCGTCGTTGCCATTGGCGGCCCAGTCATTGAAGTCATGGGCCTGGCCGCGCACGTAGATCATGGCGTTGATCGAGCCGGAACCGCCCTGCACCTTGCCCCGTGGGGCATAGATGGCGCGGTCGGCCAGCTGTTTTTGCGGCTGGCTGTAGTACATCCAGTTGAAGGTCGGGTTGTAGTACATCTTGGCGAAACCGACCGGAATCTTGAACCACCAGGAACTGTCCTTGCCGCCAGCCTCCAGCAGCAACACCGAATGCTCGCCCGAGGCGGAGAGTCGGTTGGCCAGGACGCAACCTGCGGCGCCGGCGCCGGCGATGATGTAGTCGTATGTCATTCACGGTTACCGCATAAGTCGTTTTTTTTAGCCCTTGGCGGGCGAAGTGTCTTTCACATCAGCAGGCGTGGGCGCCATTTGCAGGTGCAGGCGTTCGCCGGTATATGGCGTGTGCTTGCGCACCACGTCCATGTTCAGCTCCACCCCAAGGCCTGGCTCGGTGGACGGGATGATGTAGCCGTCCTCCCATTGCAGCGGCTTGGTCAGCACTTCGGCATGGAAGCCGCCCCAGGTCATGATGCTTTCCTGGATCAGGAAGTTCGGCGTGCACGTGGCCAACTGAAAACTCGCCGCCGCGCCAATCGGGCCGTTGTACAAATGCGGGGCGATCTGCGCGTAGTACGCCTCGGCCATGCTCGCGATTTTCTTGGCTTCCAGCAGGCCGCCGCAGCGGGCCACGTTCATTTGCAGGATCGATGCACCACCGGCCTGCAAGAGCTTGAAGAACTCGTACTTGGTGGTCAGCCGCTCGCCGGTGGCGATGGGGATGCTGGTCTTGGCCGCGACCTGGGCCATGGCCTCTTCCTGGCCCGGTGGCACCGGCTCTTCGAACCACAGCGGGTCGTATTTCTCCAGGCGCTTGGCCAGGCGGATCGCCGACGACGGCACCATCTGCCCGTGGGTGCCAAACAGCAAGTCGCACTTGTCCCCCACCGCTTCGCGGATCTTGCGGCAGAAGGTTTCGCAGCGCTCCAGCACTTCCAGGGAAATCTGGTGGCCGGAGTACGCGGTGTAAGGCCCAGCCGGGTCGAACTTCACGGCGGTAAAGCCTTTGTTCATGTTCTCGACGGCGCACTCGGCAGCCAGGTCCGGGTCGTCGTAGTCGTACTCGCCCTGGCTGTTGACCGGGTACAAGTAGGTGTAGGAACGCAGGCGCTCGTTGACCTTGCCCCCCAGCAACTCGTAGACCGGCTTGTTGGCCGCCTTGCCGATGATGTCCCAGCAGGCCATTTCCAGGCCGCTGACCACGCCCATCATGGTCAGGTCGGGACGCTGGGTGAACCCGCTGGAATACGCCTGGCGGAAAAAACGCTCGATGTGGTGCGGGTCGTGGTTGAGCAGGTAGCGCTCAAACACATCCTCAATGATCGGCAGCATCGCCTTGGGCCCGAAAGTGGCGGCGTAAATCTCGCCCACGCCTTCAATGCCGCAGTCGGTTTTCAGTTTGACGAACAGCCAGTACATCCCACCGATGTGCGGTGGCGGTACGGCAACAATATGGGTTTCAAGGGCGACGATTTTCATCTCAGGCACCTGTCTGGTTGAATTTTTTACGATTGATTCGAGCGCGCAGGGTCAGGGCCGCGAGGGTCCCGAGCACGCCGATGAAGGCGATGTAGCCGAAGTACAGGTTGTAGCCGACCTGCCCCGGGTAGGTGGCGGTGAGGTAGCCATTGATCAGCGGGATAAAGGTGTCCGGCAGGTAACCCACCACCGAGACGATGCCGATGGCCAGGCCGGTGATGCGCAGCGGGATGTTGCAACTGTCGAGGATCGCCCAGTACAGGCCGCGAATCGCGTAAGTCATCAGGCCGATAAAGATCACCGTGCCGATCAGCAAACCGAGGCTGCCAATGGCCGGGAATACGATCAGGCCGACCATCGCCAGGGTCACCAGCGCCAGCGCGACGATCAGCACCGAGATGTTCGAAAACTTGTCCCCCAGCCAGCCGCCGCCGATCCCGCCGATAGGTCGCATCCACAGCTTGATGGTGGTGATGGTGCCGGCCATCACGGCGGTCATGCCGCTGCCTTGCAGGTAGTCGGAAAAGCTGTAGGTGGCCCAGAACATGTGATAGCCGCAGAACACAATGGCGGTGACCAGCCACAGCTCGGGGATTTTCACCAGGGTGGTGAGGTCGGCGACCAGGTTGAACTTGCCCTTCTCCACCGCGGCGGTTTCGGCCATGGATTTGGGGTCCTTGAGCAGCACCAGCACACAACCAATCGCGATACACACGAACGAATACAGGTACACCACGTGCTTGAAGCCTTCGGCTGCCGTCTGGCTGCGGGTCTCGGTGGCATAGGCAAACAGCCCCAGGGCCACGGTTGCCAGCAAGGCTTCCACCAGGCCACGACCACCGTCGAGGATGCCGAAGAAACGGCCCTGCTCGCTGTGATGGGCAATCATCTTCACCCGCTTGAGCACCGACGCCCAGAAGGTCAGGCCGGTGGTCAGGCCCCAGCAGCCGAAGATGATCATCAGGCCGATCATCGACGGCACGGTGGAATACCAGAGGCCCAGGGCACCGGTGGCCACCAGCGAGAAAAAGATCAGGAAGCGCGGCGGCAGGCGATCGGCCAACCAGCCACTGGGCAGGTAGCTGAGGAGAAAGATCGTACCGAGCATCGAATACAGATAACCCAGCTGGCTGTGGTTGATCTGGAACACCTCGAGCATGGTGGTCTGGTAGACCTGGCGCAGGTAGAGGATCGGGTAGATCGCCCCGGCGGCCAGCACCAGCAACATCAATTGGAAGTAGCGACTGGCTTTGTCGCTTTTGGCCGCGGACACGGCATCGAAACCCTGGGCAACGGGTGCAGGCTTGAACATCTTGTAGACCTCGGGCACCCACTGTGCAGGTGCCCCGATAATTGTTTTTATTGAGGTGAAGCCGGTGATCGGTGAATCAGTACTTCATGACCACCAAACGGGTCTGGGTGAACTCAAGCATCCCGTGCTTGCCGTCATCGCCGCCCAGCCCTGAGCGTTTCCAGCCGGCGTGGAAGCCCTGGTAAGGGTCGGCCGGGGTGCGATTGACGTACAACTCGCCGGCCTCAATGGCGTTGGCGACTTTCATGGCCGTGCGGTAGTTCTCGGTGTAGAGCACCGACGACAGGCCGAACTGGTGGTCGTTGGCCATGGCCAGCGCTTCGTCGATGTCGCGGTACTTGAGAACCGGCAGCACCGGGCCGAAGATTTCTTCCTGGATGATTTCCATGTCCTGGCGGCAGCCGCTGAGCAGCGTCGGCGGGTAGAAATGGCCCGGGCCTTCGGGCAGTACGCCGCCGGCTTCCAGTACAGCACCGTCGGCGATGGCGCGCTGGACCATGGCGTGAATATTCTGCCGGGAACTGGCGTTGACCAGCGGGCCCATCAGGCCTGCGTCCGTGGCACGGTCACCGAATTTGACGGCACTGATCTTGGTCTTGAGCAGGGCCAGGAATTGGTCGTAGACGCTTTCCTGCACGTACACCCGCTCGACCGCCGTGCACAACTGGCCGCAGTGGGTGGTCTTGGACGCGATGATTGCGCTGGCGGCCTGTTCCAAGTCGGCGTCGGCCTCGATGATCGCCGGGGTCTTGCCGCCCAGTTCCAGGGACGGCTTGGCGATGTTGGCCTTGCAGTAGTCGAGCACGACGCGCCCGGCGTTGACGCTGCCGGTGAGGGTGATCAGGCCCACGGCCTTGTGGGTGCACAGGGCGGCAGCGGTGGCGTGGTCCATGGTCAGGATATTGATCACACCGGCCGGCATGCCCGACTGCTCGACCGCACGGGCGATTTCAAAAGCAGACAACGGCGTGTTGTTGCTCGGGCGCACCACCACGGTGTTGCCGGCAATCAGCGCCGGGGCGATTTTGCGCAGCAGGGTGTAGACCGGGTAGTTGAACGGAATCAGGCAAGCCACCACGCCAATGGGCTCGCGCTGCAGGAACAGGCTTTCGTCCGGGGTGTCGCTGGGGATGATTTCGCCTTCAATGCGGCGCGCCCATTCAGCGTGGTAGCGGGTGATCTGAGCGGCGTAGCGGGCTTCGTTGCTGGCGTCGTCGAGGCTTTTGCCGGATTCGCTGGCAAGCGCCTTGCCTATGCTTTCAGCGCAGGTTTCGAGGGAGTCGGCGAACGCCCGCAGGTGTTCGGCGCGCTGGATGCTGGTGAGTTTGCCCCAGGTCTTTTGGGCGGTAGCGGCGGCCTCGACAGCAGCAGTGGCCTCATCAGGTGTGGCGGCGCAGACAAGGCCGACCTGAGCCTCGGTCGCGGGGTTGTAAACCGCGATCTGGGCGGTGCTGGCAGGTTCGGCGAAGTGGCCGTTGAAAAAGTTGCGCTCGATTTGCATGTGGTTTTTTGCCCAATCGTTGTTGTTTTGCGAGTGACTTGCAGTTTTGTCATTGGGCGGGCGGGGGACAAACGATTTATTGACGGGGGTAACGTGCAAAAAACGCAGGTTAGTGGCTGATCCGTATTAATGACCCGAGTCTGAGTCTGTATTGTTCTGCCCATACTTCCTACAGTGCCGCCCACTTGGAACCGTGGGAGGACTAAGCATGCAACCACCATCAACCGCACAGGCCTACAACTACAAGGTCGTGCGTCAATTCGTCATTGCAACCATCGTTTGGGGCGTGGTCGGCATGGCCATGGGCGTATGGATCGCCTCGCAACTGGTCTGGCCGGAAATGAACCTCGACCTGCCGTGGACCACCTTCGGCCGCCTGCGCCCGCTGCACACCAGCCTGGTGATTTTCGGCTTTGCCGGCAGCGCGCAATTCGCCGCCAGCTACTACGCAGTACAGCGCACCTGCCAGGTGCGGCTGTACTCGGACAAGCTCGCCGCCTTTACCTTTTGGGGCTGGCAGTCGGTGATCGTGATCATGTTGGTCAGCCTGCCCCTGGGCTACACCACCACCAAGGAATACGCCGAAATCGAGTTCACCGGCGCCGTGTGGATGACCGTGGTGTGGGTGGCTTATGCGATCGTGTTTTTCACCACCGTGGTGCAACGCAAGACCCAGCACATCTATGTCGGCAACTGGTTCTTCGGTGCGTTTATCGTGGTGATCGCGATGCTGCACGTGGTCAATCACCTGTCGATCCCGGTGGACTGGTTCAAGTCCTACCCGGTGTACGCCGGCGCCACCGACGCCATGGTGCAGTGGTGGTACGGGCACAACGCGGTCGGCTTCTTCCTGACCACCGGTTTCCTGGGAATGATGTATTACTTCGTGCCCAAGCAAGTCGGGCGGCCGGTGTATTCCTATCGTTTGTCCATCGTGCACTTCTGGGCGTTGATCACCCTGTACATCTGGGCCGGCCCGCACCACTTGCACTACACCGCGCTGCCGGACTGGGCGCAGTCCCTGGGCATGGCGATGTCGCTGATCCTGCTGGCGCCCAGCTGGGGCGGGATGATCAACGGCATGATGACGCTTTCCGGGGCCTGGCATAAATTGCGCACCGACCCGATCCTGCGTTTCCTGGTGCTGTCGCTGGCGTTCTACGGCATGTCGACCTTCGAAGGGCCAATGATGGCGATCAAGACCGTCAACGCCCTGTCCCACTACACCGACTGGACCATCGGCCACGTCCACGCCGGGGCCTTGGGCTGGGTGGCGATGATCACGTTTGGCTCGCTGTACCACATGATCCCGAAAATTTTCGGGCGCGCGCAGATGCACAGCGTGGGGCTGATCAATATGCACTTCTGGCTGGCAACCATTGGCACGGTGCTGTACATCGCATCGATGTGGGTCAACGGCATCACCCAGGGCTTGATGTGGCGGGCGGTGAACGATGACGGCACCCTCACCTACTCCTTTGTGGAAGCCTTGCAGGCCAGCCATCCGGGGTTCGTGGTGCGCTTTGTCGGCGGGGTGTTCTTCCTTAGCGGCATGTTGCTGATGGCGTACAACACCTGGCGCACGGTGCGCGTGGCGGACCTGAAGGTGGCGCAGCTTGAAGCGCAGATCGCCTGATGTGGGAGATAGCGCTGAACCTGGCGGCGGTGATTGGCCTGTATGGCGCGGTGGAGTATTGCTTGCGGGGCCAGTCGAAGGAGAGCCTGGATGAGGCCAGCCTGATGCCGTTTGCCGATGACCCGGAGGTGGCGCGGCGGGTGGAGTTGGCCACGGGCAAGCGGGTCAACGCGGTGGCGCCTGAAGAAACAAAGCAGGACTGGGGCAATATAGAGATCTAATTGTGGGAGCGGGCTTGCTCGCGAATGCGGAGGTTCAGTCAACATATACAGCGACTGACACACCGCTTTCGCGAGCAAGCCCGCTCCCACACAAGCACCACATTGAGCGACTAGCCGCGTTCGCGGGGAATCAGGCTCTGCAACTGCAAGGCCAGGAAGTTGGCATCGAAACCGAAGGTGTCCGGGTCTTTCAGGCCGTTGGTTTTCTTCCACAACCAATCGTTTTTCCCCGGCAGCAGCACCAGGGAAATACTGCCGTAGCGGGCGGCGGTCAAGCCCATCACCGACAACGAAATCAACCCACCGGCGCCCATCACATCCGGCACGAACTCCACCGGTTTGCCGGCGATATGGATGGTCAGTTTCTCGGTCTTGAAGGTGGAGGTCTCTACCGGCACGCTGGGGCCGGAAGCCACGTACGCTTCGCGCTGCACTTCCAGCAAGCCGACGGTCTTCACCGGTTCCAGCCACTGCTCGATCTGGTCGAACAACTCGACGATCTTCTGCGCCCAATGGGCCGACTGCACTTCGAACTGCTGCTTCTTGTGGGCTTCGCTGTCGGCGTAATGACGCAGCATCTCGCCCAGTTGTTGTACATCGTCCATTGCCGTGTTCCTTGGGTGACCCATGTTGCGAACCTTGATCATGGCAGATGCCGCACACGGGCGTATGACTAAAGCACAGCGCTTGGGTAATGTGGTGCCCTCGCCCGTCCAATTCAGGAGCATCGCATGCGCACCATCGGCCTTATCGGCGGCATGAGCTGGGAGTCCAGCGCCGAGTATTACCGCATCATCAACCAACGTGTGCGCGACCAGCTCGGGCCCCTGCGTTCGGCACAACTGTTGATGTACAGCGTCGACTTCGGCCCGGTGGAGCAGGCCCAGCACGCCGGGCGCTGGGATGACGCCGCACTGATCCTCGAAGACGCCGCCCGCTGCCTGCAAGCCGGTGGCGCCGAATGCATCGTGCTGTGTACCAACACCATGCACCTGGTGGCGCCGCGCATTGAAGCGGCGGTGTCCATACCGTTTCTGCATATTGCAGACGCCGCCGGCGCGGCGGCCGTGGAGGCCGGCACCCTGACCGTAGGCCTGCTGGGCACTGCCTTTACCATGGAACAGGCGTTTCTCAAGTCACGCCTGGCGGCGCAGGGGCTGACCGTGCTGGTGCCGGACGCCGACGAGCGCCAGGCCGTGCACCGGATCATCTATGAAGAGTTGTGTGTCGGGGTGATCAGCGACGCATCGCGTGAGGTGTACCGGCGGGTGATCGAGTCTTTGGCAGCCCGTGGCGCCCAGGCCATCATCCTCGGTTGTACGGAAATCAGCCTGTTGATCAAGCCGCAGCACAGCGACCTGCCCTTGCTGGACACCACCGAGCTGCATGCGCAGGCTGCGGTGGCGTTTGCCTTGCAGGACGACTAGGCCGGCTGGCGGATGCGCGCCATGGTCAGGGTATCGACGAAGGCGCCGTCACGTACGGCGTAATCCCGCAGCCGGCCTTCGGTCTCGAAGCCGAACTTGTGGTACAGGCGGTGGGCGGCTTCGTTGTCGGCGTACACCGTGAGTTCCACCCGGTGCAGGTTCATCCAGTTATCCGCCACCTCCAGCGCCGCACTCAGCAGCCGGGAGCCCACGCCCTTGCACTGCCAGGCGGTGGCCACGCCCATGCCGAATGAACCGACGTGGCTGCGGCGCACGCGGGAATATTGCTCAAGCCCCAGGTTGCCGATCACCTCGCCTGCATGCACGGCCACCAGTTGTAGCCGCCGTTCATCCCCGGGTGCCAGGCGTGCACGCCAGGCCTCAACCGATTGGAAAGGCATTTGCAGCACCTGACGGCAGACAGCCGGGTCGTTGTAGAGCGCAGCGACGCCATCAAGGTGGGCCTCGGTGAAGCGCGTGATCACGATTTTGGGTTCAGGTGTGTGCATGGTGTTTCATCCTTTGAAAACACATGGCGGGCCAGTGTAGGCGGCAAAGCCTCAGGATGGCGAGCCCAGCACCGCAATTATCGGGGCCGCGCAGCAACCAGTTTCCAGACCCGGGCGATGTCCGAGGCGCGCTCGCGCAACAGGCGCGGCGCCTCGCTGCAGGCCTGTTCCAGGGTAGTCGGGCCGGACGGCAAGGCGAACGCGGCATCCACACCGTGGGCGTACATCTGCTCGTAGCCATCACCCAAGGTGCCGGCGATCACAATCACTGGCACGTTGTGCTGTTTGGCGATCCGCGCGACGCCAAACGGGGTTTTGCCCCGCAGGGTCTGGGCGTCGAAGCGGCCTTCGCCGGTGATGACCAGATCGGCGCCACGCACGGCCTTTTCGAGCCCCACCAGCTCGGCGACCACTTCAACCCCTGCACGAAACTGTGCGCCAAGGAACGCCTTGGCGGCAAAGCCCAGGCCGCCGGCGGCGCCGCTGCCGGGTTCGTCGCGTACGTCCTTTGGCAAGACCTTGGCGCAGTGATCGGCGAAATGGCCGAGGGCAGCATCCAGTTGTTCGACTTGCTGGGGATTGGCGCCTTTTTGCGGGCCGAAAATCGCCGAGGCACCGTGGGGGCCGCACAGAGGATTGTTCACGTCGGCGGCAATTTCGAAGCGCACCTGGGCCAGGCGTGGGTCCAGTTGCTCAAGGCTGATGCGCGACAGCTTGGCCAGCGCCAGGCCGCCCAGGGGCAATGCAGCCTCTTCGGCATCAAGCAATTGCACACCGAGAGCCAGCATCGCCCCGGCGCCGCCGTCGTTGGTGGCGCTGCCGCCAATGGCCAGAATAACGCGTTGGGCGCCGGCATCCAGGGCGGCGCGGATCAACTCGCCAGTGCCGAAGGTGCTGCTGGAACACGCATCTCGCTGACCCGGTGGCACGAGTTGCAGGCCACTGGCCTCGGCCATTTCGATGATTGCGGTGTGGCTCTCGGCCAGCCAGCCCCAATGTGCGTCGACACTGCCACCCAGCGGCCCCTGCACACGGGTGGTGCGCAACTCGCCCTGGCAGGCGGCGAGTACCGACTCCACCGTGCCCTCACCACCGTCCGCCATCGGGCACTTGATCAGTTCGGCGTCGGGCCACACGCTGACCAACCCCTCGGCAATGGCATTCGCCACACCTTCGGCACTCAGGCTGTCCTTGAACGAGTCGGGGGCGATGATGATTTTCATGGGCTTTCTCCGGTTTTTATAACGCCCATGCTGCCAGTTGGCACCGGCAATAACGCCGGTCCATTGCACAAGAGTGGCTGGGGTTTGTTGTTCATTTCGACAAAGCCTGGGGCAATAGCTGCACGCCCAGGTACAACGCAAGCATGCCGTCGAGGGTCAACGGGTCGACGCCGCTCAACTCGGCGATGCGCTCCATGCGATAGCGCAGGCTGTTGCGGTGAATGCCCAGGGCGTCAGCGCAGGCCTGGCTTTGGCCGTCGTGATCGCACCAACTGCGCAGGGTCGCCAGCAACTGGCCGTTGCTGTCCTTGGCCAGCACCTTGCGCAGCGGGTTGAGCAGTTCGTCGAGGGCGTCGTCGTTGCGGTGGCGCCAGAGCATTACCGGCAGGCGGTAGCGATTGAGGGTCAGCAGCCGCGACTCGGGCAGCACATCGCGGCCATAGGCAAGCAGATCGCCGACCCGCCGGTAGCAACGGCGTAGCCCGGCCAGGCCGTCTGCTTGCCCGCCGACGGCGACCCGCAGGATGTTCCAGCCCAGGCCGTCGAGTTTTTCCAGCAGGCGCGGGTTGTCGACTTGCACCGACGCCGGTCGGCACCACAGCAGGGAAAACTGCGCGGAGCTGACGCACCAGCTGTCCGGGTAGCGCGAGGTCAGCCAGGCGCTCAAGGCTTCCGCCGACTGGCCGCTGCCCAGTTCAAACAGGTACGGCGTACGTGCCATCTGCGGTTTGAGGCCCAGTTGCTGCGCCTCGTCCACTAGCCGCGGCGAGTCGCCGGTCTCGGCCAGCAGCAGCGCCAGCAGGTCATCGCAACGCTGGCGGCGCCATTGCTGCTCGGCCTGCTGGTGGCGCTGGCTCACCAGCATTTCGGCGGTCATGCGTACGAGTTGCGCATAGGTGCGCAGCAATTCCGGTTCGCCGGTAATGCCCAGGACGCCGATCAGGCGCTGATCGTGCAGCAACGGCAGGTTGATCCCGGGCTGCACGCTCTTGAGGTGCTTGGCGGTCTGGCTGTCGATCTCCACCACGCGCACATTCGCCAGCACCAACTGCGCGCCTTCATGGCGGGTGTTGATGCGTTCGGGTTCGCCGCTGCCCAGGATCAGGCCCTGGCTGTCCATGACATTGACGTTATAGGGCAGGATCGCCATGGTGCGATTGACGATATCCTGCGCCAAGTCATGATCCAGCTCGAACATGGGGCTAAATTCCTGAAAAATCCGGTTGTTCATAGGCACAGCGCAAACGATGCTTGACTGTGCGCGAGCACAAAGACATCACCCCTTGAGGTGGCCGAGACTCATTGGGCGATCAACGTTACCCTCGCATCGCGAAAAATCATAATAAAGAGAGACTGCCATGTCACAGAGCGCCGCTGTTACCCAGGCCACCGATGACGATAAAAACGCCGTATACAAGCGCATCACCCTGCGCCTGATCCCCTTCATTTTCATCTGCTACCTGTTCAACTACCTCGACCGCGTCAACGTCGGCTTTGCCAAGCTGCAGATGCTCGACGCCCTCAAATTCAGCGAGACCGTGTACGGCCTCGGTGCCGGGATCTTCTTTATCGGCTACGTGCTGTGCGGCGTGCCAAGCAACCTGGCGTTGACCAAATTCGGTCCACGGCGCTGGATTGCGTTGATGATGATCGTCTGGGGCACCCTGTCCACCTGCCTGCTGTTCGTCACCACGCCAACGCACTTCTACGGTTTGCGCCTGCTGACCGGTGCTGCCGAAGCCGGGTTCTTCCCGGGCGTGGTGCTGTACTTCTCGCAGTGGTTCCCGACCTTCCGCCGTGGGCGGATCATGGCGCTGTTCATGTCGGCGATTCCGGTGTCCGGCCTGCTCGGCAGCCCGTTCTCCGGCTGGATCCTCAACCACTTCGCCGCCGGCCAAGGCGGGCTTGCGGGCTGGCAGTGGATGTTCCTGCTGCAAGGCGTGCCGACGGTGATCCTCGGTGCCCTCGCCTACTTCCTGCTCAGCGACAGCTTTGCCAACGCCAAGTGGCTCACGCCCCATGAGCGTGCCGTGCTGGAAGCCGACCAGGCGAGCGACCTGGCCAACAAACCGAAGACCACCAGCGACTCGCTGCTGGAAGTGTTCAAGAACCCGGCCATCTGGGCGTTCGGCCTGATCTACTTCTGCATCCAGAGCGGTGTGTACGCCATCAACTTCTGGCTGCCGTCGATCATCAAGAACATGGGTTTCAGCGATAACCTGGTGATTGGCTGGCTCAGTGCGATTCCGTACCTGCTGGCGGCGGTGTTCATGTTGCTGGTGGGCCGCTCTGCCGACCTGCGCAAGGAGCGGCGCTGGCACTTGGTGGTGCCGATGTTGATGGGCGCGATCGGGCTGGTGATTGCGGTGAACTTTGCAACCACGCCGGCCATTGCCATCCTTGGCCTGACCATCGCCACCATGGGTGCCCTCACCGGCCTACCGATGTTCTGGCCGGTGCCCACCGCCATGCTCAGCGCGGGTGCTGCCGCGGGCGGCTTGGCGTTGATCAACTCCATGGGCCAGATGGCGGGTTTCCTCAGCCCGTATATCGTCGGGTTTGTGAAGGACGCCACCGGGTCTACGGACATTGCGCTGTACCTGCTGGCGGCAGTGATCGTCGCGGGCAGTGTGTTGGCGTTGCGCATGACGCGCACACTCAAGGGCTGACACAGGGTAGACCGGTGCCGTCGATCTCCATGACGGCGCCGGTGTTTTTATAGCTAAAGTACTGCCGGAAACCCGTCTTAACCTGAACGCCAAAGCCAAGTAACAAACAGGCTACAAACCTTACCTAACCTTTACTCTGGCGCCGCGTCATCCCCTCAAAAAGTGCTGTCTGAAACGTATGCCCGGGAATATTATTAAAACCGGTTCGATGCATAGGTAGAGGACTTGTCATGATCAGTCGACTCTCAAAAATGAAAGTAGCCATCGTGCTTATTGCCACCCTCGCCATCGCAGGGCAAGCAGAAGCCCGTGGTGGGTACGGCTATGGATGGGGTCACGGTGGTTACCATGGTGGTTGGGGCTGGGGTGGCCCGGCCCTGCTGGGCGCAGTGGTGGGTGGATTGGTAGTGGGCTCGGTGGTCGCCAACTCCCAGCCTCCGGTCTACGTGCAGCAACAACCGGTTTACGTGCAACCGCAGCCGGTGTACATCCAGCAACCGCCGCCGGTCTACTACCAGGCGCCGCCTCCTCCGGGCTATTACTACCCGCCGCAACCGGTTCCGGCACCGCGTTATTAAGCGCGGCCCGATTACTGATAATGCAGGTCCCGCCTAAAAGCGGGACCTTTTTTATTCCGCTGCCTTTAGAGCAATCCACCGCCGTCGACATCAATCACGCTGCCAGTGATAAACCCGTTCTCCATCGCCAGCACATACCCGGCAGCCACTTCTTCGGCCTGCCCCACTCGCCCCACCGGCAATGCCTCGCCCGCCTTGGCAAACATCGCCAGTCGCTGCTCCTCGGATAAGCCCGAATACGCCTCGGTATCGATCACCCCGGGACTCACCACATTGACCCTGCGTGGCGCCAGTTCCTTGGCCAGTTGCTTGCCCAGCGCTTCAGTGGCCGCATTGATCCCGGTCTTGATGAATTGCCCTGCAACCGTTTTGCGCCCCAACTGTCCCGACGTCAGGGTGATGCTGCCGTGCTCGGCGAGAAAGGGCAGCGCCGACTGGATCGCCCGCAGCGACCCCCAGAGCTTCACGTTGAAGTTGTCTTGCGCCAGGGCCAGGTCCGTCTCGATCAAGGCCTTGGCCTGTACCGCCGGCCCTGCCGTGTAGACCAGATGATCAAACGGCCCCACTGTTTCGAACAAGCGCTGCAACGAGGCCGCGTCGGTCACGTCGACCGGCTCGCTGCGCACACCGTTCTCCACGGTTGAAGACAAGCGCCGCCCGGCCAGCACCACCTGGGCGCCGCGTGCCACGGCCTGCTTGGCCACGGCGGCACCAATGCCGCTGCTACCGCCGATGACAATGATGGTTTTGCCGCTGAGGGGAGAAGTCATGGAGCCCTACCTGGTTGAGAAAATGAGCTTTCATCTTCCCAGCTTGGCAATCGTTGAAAAATCCCGGTAAAACGACAAGATCTTTAAAGGATTTTTACAGATGAGTTCAATCCTCGACCTTGAAGTCTTCGTACGCACCGCCGACACCGGCAGCCTGTCCGCCGCCGCCCGTAGCCTCAGCCTGACCCCGGCGGCCGCCAGCATTGCCCTCAAGCGCCTGGAAACCCGCCTGGGCATTCGGCTGCTGGCGCGCTCCACCCGCAGCATGCGCCTGACCGAAGAAGGCCGGCGCTACCTGGACAGCGTGCGGGTGGCCCTGGAGGCGTTGTCCGAAGGCGAACAGGCGATCAAGCAACAAGGCCAAAGCCTCAGTGGTTTGCTGCAGTTGGCTGCGCCCTCGGATTTCGGCCGCAATGTGCTGCTGGGCTGGCTGGATGAGTTCAAGCTCGAACACCCGAACGTTCGCCTGCAATTGCTGCTCAACGACAGCAATGCCGACCTGTTTCGCGAAACCGTCGACATCGCCCTGCGTTTCGGCGTACCACGGGACTCCAGCCTGGTGGCGCTGCCGGTGGTGCCCGACCATACGCGGGTGCCGTGTGCCAGCCCCGACTACCTTGCGCGCCACGGCACGCCACAGATCCCTCAGGACCTGGCACAGCACAGCACGCTCCGCTATATGCGCCAGGGTCGGGCGAACAACACCTGGTACTTTCGCCAGGGTGAGCGCCTGCAGGAAGTCGAGGTCAGCGGCGACTACTTGAGTGATGACGGCGAGATCGTGCGGCGTTGGGCATTGGCCGGCCATGGCATTGCTTATAAAGCGCGACTGGATGTAGCCCGCGACATCAAGGCCGGGCGCCTGGTGCCTTTGCTCACCGATTGGCAAGGCGAGCCGACGCCGTTCAACTTGATGTGCCCGCATCGCCTGCAAGTGTCGGAACGGGTCAAGGTACTGCATCGCTTTCTGCAGCTGCGCTGCGCCGAACTATTACCGCAATAACCGTCCCAGGGCTTGTTCCAGAGCCTTGCTGTCTGGTATTGGATAGGGACTGTCTCCCCCTTATGAGGTGTTCACGATGATTTACCGCACACTGGGCCAGTCCGGGTTGAAGGTCAGCGCACTGACCCTGGGCAGCATGATGTTTGGCGAGCAGACCAACACCGAGGATTCGCTGCGCATCATCGACAAGGCCTGGGATCAAGGCATCAATTTTATCGACACCGCCGACGTCTACACCGGCGGGCGCTCCGAGGAGATCGTCGGCGAAGCCATCGCCCGCCAGCGCCAGGATTGGGTGCTGGCCTCGAAGGTCGGCATCGGCCCCGTGGACGGCGTGCCCAACCGCAGCGGCTTGAGTCGCAAGCGGATTTTCAACGCGCTGGAAGCCAGCCTGACGCGCCTCGACACCGATTACCTGGACATCTATTACCTGCACCGTGAAGACCACAACACGCCACTGGAAGTCACGGTTTCAGCGATTGGCGACTTGATCCGCGAGGGCAAGATCCGCCATTGGGGCTTGTCCAACTACCGCGGCTGGCGGATCGCCGAAGTGATCCGCGTGGCCGAGCGCCTGGGGGTGGACAAGCCGATCATCAGCCAGCCGCTGTACAACATCGTCAACCGCCAGGCCGAGGTGGAGCAGATCACCGCTGCCGCCGCCTATGGCCTGGGCGTGGTGCCTTACAGCCCACTGGCCCGTGGCGTGCTCAGCGGCAAATATGCGCCGGACGTAACGCCTGAAGCCGGCAGCCGTGCCGGGCGCCAGGACAAGCGCATCCTGGAAACCGAATGGCGCGTTGAATCCCTGCGCATCGCCCAGCAGATCCAGCAATACACCCAGGGCCGTGGCGTGGGAATTGTTGAGTTTGCGATTGCCTGGGTGCTGAACAATTCGGCGGTCAGTTCGGCGATTGTCGGGCCGCGCACCGAGGCGCAGTGGGATGCCTACACCGGCGCGCTGGAGGTCAAGATCACCGCGGAGGATGAGGCGTTTATTGATTCGCTGGTCACCCCAGGCAATGCGTCGACGCCGGGGTTCAATGACGTGGGCCACTTTGTCTCGGGCCGAATTGCCCGGCTATAAGCACACTTTACGGGAGGATCCGAGCGCTCCTCCCGTAAAGCGCCCCAAAACAGAGCAAACATCTCACCTTAAAAGCACTATATTCCCTCCCTGAAATCTCCCCTCTTTTGTATGAATCGGTTTTCGCGAGGACAGCGTGTCTAAAGGTGTTGTGTTATCGGTCTTGGCCTCGGTGTTGTTTGCCGTGATGTATTACTTCACCTCGCTGCTCACGCCCTTGAGCGGCCTGGAGATCTTCGGCTGGCGGATGTTACTGACGGTGCCCTGCATGACGGTGTTCATGATCGTCAGCGGCGAGTGGCGGCGGGTGTGGGAGTTGGTTCGGCTGGTGGCGGCCAAACCCGAGTTGATCGGCGGGCTGCTGTTGTCTTCAGCCTTGCTGGGGATGCAGTTATGGCTGTTCATGTGGGCACCGCTCAACGGGCGTAGCCTGGATGTCTCCCTGGGGTATTTCCTGCTGCCGTTGACGATGGTGCTGACCGGGCGCCTGGTGTACGGCGAACAATTATCACGCCTGCAAAAGGTCGCGGTGTTTTTTGCCGGCGTCGGCGTGCTTAACGAGTTGTATCAGGTCGGTGGTTTCTCTTGGGCCACGTTAGTGGTGATCATCGGTTACCCGATCTATTTCATCGTGCGCAAGCGCCTGAAGACCGACCACCTGGGCGGGCTGTGGCTCGACATGGCGCTGATGTTGCCGGTGGCGTTGTGGTTCGTGCAAAGCGGCGAACAGGGTTTTGCCGTGCTTGATGCCCACAAGGGCTTGTACGCCTTGATCCCGATGCTGGGCTTGATCAGTGCCTCGGCGCTGGTGTGCTACATCATTGCCAGCCGCATGTTGGCGTTCAGCCTGTTCGGGCTGCTCAGTTATGTGGAGCCGGTGCTGTTGCTCGGGGTCGCCTTGTTGCTGGGGGAAAGCATCAAGGCGGGAGAATGGCTGACCTATCTGCCGATCTGGCTGGCCGTGATGGTGCTGGTATACGAAGGTTTCAAGCACCTGGTTCGCCAACGTAAAGCCTGATTCCAGGCGAAAAAAAGCCCGGTCGCGGATCCCCACGACCGGGCTTTTTTACCTCAACGATCAGTCAGTGGTGAGCACACCACGGCGTACCTGATCGCGCTCGATGGATTCGAACAGCGCCTTGAAGTTACCTTCGCCGAAACCGTCATCACCCTTGCGCTGGATGAACTCGAAGAACACCGGGCCCATCAGGGTTTCCGAGAAGATCTGCAGCAGCAGGCGCTTGTCCCCCGCCACCGACGAACCGTCCAGCAGGATGCCCCGCGCTTGCAGTTGGTCCACCGGCTCGCCGTGGTTTGGCAGGCGGCCTTCGAGCATCTCGTAGTAGGTGTCTGGCGGCGCAGTCATGAAGCGCATGCCGATTTTCTTCAGCGCGTCCCAGGTCTTGATCAGGTCATCGGTGAGGAACGCCACGTGCTGGATGCCCTCGCCGTTGAACTGCATCAGGAACTCTTCGATCTGCCCGGCGCCCTTGGACGACTCTTCGTTCAACGGGATGCGGATCATGCCGTCCGGGGCGCTCATGGCCTTGGAGGTCAGGCCGGTGTACTCGCCCTTGATGTCGAAGTAGCGCGCCTCACGGAAGTTGAACAGCTTCTCGTAGAAGTTCGCCCAATAGACCATGCGCCCGCGGTACACGTTGTGAGTCAGGTGATCGATGACTTTCAACCCGGCGCCCACCGGGTTGCGCTCAACGCCTTCGAGGTACACAAAGTCGATGTCATAGATCGAGCTGCCTTCGCCGAAGCGGTCGATCAGGTACAGCGGCGCGCCGCCAATGCCCTTGATCGCCGGCAGGTTCAATTCCATCGGGCCGGTTTCGATATGGATGGGCTGTGCGCCCAGTTCCAGGGCCCGGTTGTAGGCCTGTTGCGAGTCCTTGACGCGAAACGCCATGCCGCACACCGACGGGCCGTGCTCGGCCGCGAAATAGGAGGCGATGCTGTTGGGTTCGTTGTTGAGGATCAGGTTGATCTCGCCCTGACGGTACAGGTGTACGTTCTTGGAGCGGTGGGTCGCGACTTTGGTGAAGCCCATGATCTCGAAGATCGGCTCCAGGGTGCCCGGGGTTGGCGAAGCGAATTCGATGAATTCAAAGCCCATCAGGCCCATTGGGTTTTCGTATAGGTCTGTCATTTTCGGTGCCTCATCATTCTTGTAGTTACAAATGTTTATTTGCGAGCAAGGATGAGGTCAGCGGGTGGCGCACAGGAGATACCCCGCACGCTGCGGGCGAGGAAGTCACCAAAGATGAGGGGGGACCCGAGTAGCTTCATGGTTACATCAGTCTCTTACGGGCGAGGCTTGCGTTAGCGCAAGTCCTTATTCTTGTATGCGTAAATCGATTCTACACAGCGTAAACAGATTTGTCCGTACTCTTATCAAATCCCCATTGCCCTCACCCGCGCAAGGGGTTTGTTGCACAGGTAGATGCCCAGCAGGATCACTGCCCCGCCCAGTAGCATCGGCGCGGTGAGTCGCTCGCCGAGCAGCAATGCACCGCAGATCACCGCCGTCAGCGGATTGAGGGCGATGAACACACCCGCGCGGGTGGCGCCGATGCGGCGCAGGCCATCGTAGTAGCCGATGTAGGCGAGTGCCGAGCCCAGCACGCCGAGGTACAACAAGCTCGTCAGTTGGGGCAGATTAATCGCGCCCAACGCCGCCACGGTCAACCGCCCCGTCACCAGCGTGGTGAGCGTCAGCATCAGCGTGCCCAACAGGATCGACCAGGTCACGGTTTGCAACGGGCCCAGGCTCTGGTTGAGGCCCCGGGAGAATAGCGAGTACACGCCCCACCCCACCACACAGCCAAAGATCAACAGATCACCGATCCAGGCATTCGCGGTGCCCTGCAATAGCTGCGGGTTGCGGCTAACGATCACCAGCCCCGCGCCGCCCAGGCACAGCGCGATACCCAACAGTTTCACCTGCCCCAGCCGCTCCTTGAACAGTAGCCACGACGCCAGGCCAATCACCGCCGGGTTCAGCGCCACGATCAGCGACGCCCGGGATGCGTTGATGTAATGCAGGCCATAGAAAAAGCACAGGTTGTAGAAAAAGATCCCGAAAAAACCGAGCACGGTCAGTTGCGCAAGCTGTGCGTTGGTCGGGCGCACCAGGCGAATGCGCGCGACACCCAGGAATACCAATAAGGCCACGCTGGCCAGCACAAAACGAACGGTCGCCGCCAGCAGCGGGTCCAGGCCTGCGGCCAGATAGCGCCCGGCCACGAAGGTGCCGCCCCAGATCATGGTCACCACCGCCAATTTCAAATACGTGAGACGGTCAGAAGTCGGGGTCATCAGGTTTCTACTCAAAAAACGTGGGATTGGTTTATTGTTTAGCTAATTCCTTGTCATCGTAAAATGAGTAAATACTCATGACCCTTACCCAACTGGAAATCTTTTCCCTGGTGGCCGAGCTGCAAGGCTTCACCAGCGCCGCCAATCGCCTGGGCATCAGCCAGTCGGCGGTGTCCCATGGGATCAAATCCCTGGAACAGGAACTGGGTGTGGAGTTGATCCGCCGCCATCAATCTCAAGTCGAACTCAGCGATATCGGCCAACAACTGCTGCTGCGCGCCCGGGCCATGCTCGGGCTGGCCAATACACTGCGACAGGAAGCCGCCGATGCCCGCGGGATGAAGCGCGGTACGCTGCGGATCGGTTCGTTTGGGCCGACTTCATCCATTCGCCTGTTGCCGAAAATTTTGCAACGCTTTCGCGAGCTGCATCCGGGCATCGAGGTGCACGTCGACGAAGGCCCTGATCGGCAGGTGATGCAGTGGCTGGAAGAGCGACGCATCGACGTCGGGTTTGTGGTGCTGCCTGAAGAGCGCTTCGATACCTTCCCGCTGATCGAGGATCAGTTGGTCGCACTGCTGCCATCGGGGCATCACCTGGGCGCGCAGCCGAGTATCAGCCTCAAGGCGCTCTGCGGCGAACCCTTCATCCTGACCCAGGCCGGCTCGTCCGAACTGGTCTCAAGGCTGTTCGCCGGGGCCGGGCTGCAGCCGGATGTGCGCTACCGCTGTTCACAATTGCTCAGCACCCTGGACACCGTGCGCCGAGGCGACGGCGTGACCATTGTCGCCGAGTTGTCATTGCCTGAATCCGCAGCGCCGGATTACCTGATCAAGCCGCTCAAGCCTGCCGTCAAACGCCAGGTCGGGCTGGCGGTTCTGGATCGACGACAGTCCTCGCCGGCGACCCTGGCGTTTATTGAACTGGCCACACGTTTGCAGCTTGATTGAGCAGGCAGGGTCGCGTGCCGCCATCTATCATGGCCAATACCAATACGCTTTGTTGGACGTCCCGACCGCATTTGAGCGTCTTATCACCCCCTCCCGCTACAGGCTGCACAAATGCCACTGACCGTCCAAGGCCCACGAAAAGCCAGCACCCGCCTCCTGATCACCTTGCTCAGTGGCGCACTCCCGATTTTGCTGGGGGTGCTGATCCTGTACTGGCAAGCCGGGCGCACCCTGGAGTACAGCACCGCGCAAACCGCCCGGGAAGCCGTGCGCCAGTTCGACCTGATGCTCGACAACACCGCCCTCGCCGCCAAGGACTTGCTGCCGCTGGCCGGCCATGAATGTGATAACCCGACACAACTGGCGCTACGGGAACAAGTCACCCGCCGGCCTTTTGTGCGCGCCACGACCTTGTCCTGGCAGAGAAACATCTATTGCAGCTCGTTGTTCGGTGGCAACTACCAGTCGCCGGTCAACCCTGAAGACTACGTCGACGGCCGCCTTTGGCTGATGAAAGGCAACCCGGTGACACCTGACACCGCATTGCTGGTGTATCGCCTCACCGAGGGCGACCGGGGGGCCTTTGCCTCCATTGATGGCTACCACTTGACCAACGCCTTGCGCCTGATCAGCCGATATACCGACCTGGTGTTGCAGGTGGGGCCTAACTGGCTGGCGTCGGATGGCAAGGTGCACAGCACAGCGCTGCCGACATTTTCCGTCGCGCACCATCATCTCGACTCCACGCGGTATACCTACAGCGTGGAAGCCGGGATGCCGGAGGGTGAAACCTGGCGCTACATGCAAGCGCGGTATCCTGCACTGTTCGTCCTGGTGGTGTTTTTCGGCGTGTTGGCCGGCATCCTCGCCCACTGGCTGCAAAAGCGCTCATCGGCACCGACCCTCGAGCTGCAACGTGCCTTGGGTGCCAATGAATTCGTGCCCTATTACCAGCCGGTGGTACGTGGCCAGGACATTCGTCAGTGGGCCGGCTGCGAAGTGCTGATGCGCTGGAACCACCCCAAGGAAGGCCTGGTGCGCCCCGACCTGTTCATTCCCCTGGCCGAGCATTCCGGCCTGATCGTGCCAATGACCCGCGCCTTGATGCGCCAGACCGCCCTGCAACTCGCGCCCCACGCCGCGCAGTTCGCGGATGGCTTTCATGTCGGGGTCAACATCACCGCCCGCCATTGTCACGACCTGGAACTGGTGGAGGACTGCCGGGAATTCCTCGCCGCCTTCCCGCCGGGCAAGGTGATTCTGGTGCTGGAATTGACCGAGCGCGAGTTGATCGAACCCACGGATGTGACCCGCCAACTGTTCCAGGCGCTGCACGAAATGGGGGTAATGATTGCGATCGACGACTTCGGTACCGGTCACTCGAGCCTGGGTTATTTACGCAACTTCAATGTCGATTACTTGAAGATAGATCAAAGCTTCGTGGCGATGATCGGGGTTGATGCACTCTCGCGGCATATACTCGACAGCATCATTGAACTGTCCGCCAAGCTCGACTTGGGCATCGTTGCCGAAGGTGTCGAAACACCAGAACAGTGCGAATATCTTGCCGCTCAAGGTGTTGATTTCTTGCAGGGCTACCTGTTTGGCAAGCCTGTACCTTGCGATGAGTTCATTAGATTCCTGAACAGCCATTGAATAGCCATCCACTTCAACGGAAATATTGTTATTTATACAAAAGACATGATTTACTCATGGCTGATTAACTACTACAATTTTTCCTGCCTGTGCTGAATTGGCAGGAAGGCCACTTTTGTTGAGTCGCCTTAAGGCTCTTGGCTTATCGCTTTGTTTGCAGTAGATATCAGCCAAATACACTATTGGAGTATAGATTTTGTCCAGACTCGCCGAATTTCGCGCAGCAGAAAAAGCCCTTCAAGAGCAGCTTGCCCAGCTGGAATCCCTGAAGAACGACGCAGGCCTGAAGAAAGAAATCGAATTCGAAGAAAAGCTGCAAGGGCTGATGAAAACCTACGGCAAAAGCCTGCGCGACATCATCTCCATCCTGGATCCTAACCCGAGCAAGTCCGGCGCCTCCGTCGCCACCGCACCAAAACAGCGCCGTGCACGTGTGGTCAAGGTTTACCACAACCCGCACACTGGCGAACTGATCGAAACCAAAGGCGGCAACCACCGCGGCCTGAAGGCATGGAAAGAACAATACGGCGCGGCCACTGTAGATTCCTGGCTTCGCGGCTAATGCTTTGCAGCTAGTACAATCGCACTAAGAAAAGCCCTGCTCATGCAGGGCTTTTTTGTTTACAGGCATCGATATTGAAACAAAACAGGACCAGGACACTTTCAAAAACGAACTTAAAAAAACATTTCACTTTGTTCAGATTGACTAATTTCCTGCTTTGCCTACAGCGCTCAAAGTTTCAGGCTATCACGCACCGAACTGACTTCATCCTTGCTTGATTCGTAAGCCTGCGCCTGGCCTGCGTATGAAAATACATAGGCCTTATCGGTGTCGACCGCTCCCACCAGGGTTTGCGACAGCACATGCCGACCGTTCTCGGTGATTACACAAGTAGTTTCCAACGCCTCAAGGCGGCTCAATGTTGTGGGGTGCATCTTGGTGCACACACTTTGATAACCGCCTTGGGCAAAGTCCTTCTGGATGGACTTGCGCATTTCCAGCAACACACCTTGAAGATTGACCGTATGCCCCGCTTCGATGGGAGTGCCTGTCAACTCCATGACCATCAAGGTCGCGCCATTTTCATCATTCTTGATCGCACGCTGGCGGGAGACTGCCGAAGGCTGCGCCGGAGCCTGATCGTCGGGCACCACCTCCTCCACCTGCCAGCCGCTGGGCCAGTGAATTTCCGGGTCAGCCGCCCATGCAGCAGTGCTGCCCAACAACAGGCCCAAGGTACTTAACAGCGGTGCGCGAAATCCGATCATTGCGAAAAACACTCAAGGTTCAAGCGACAAAGTTTGGGCCCCTGCACCCGCTTGCCGCAAGGGTTGCGTGACCTTTTTCATTTGGCGCAACCGGCAGGGCTGCGTATCATGGACCGGCTGCACGGACGCCAGCCGCAAGCCAAGGGATGCTCCAACCGGAGCCACGTTTGCCCCATTTTTCTCTGGAGGGCCCATGAGCCTGCACGAACTGAACACTTTCCCGGGCGTCACCGCCCAGCCTGACACCGCCACCGCGAACTTTGTGTTCAACCACACCATGCTGCGGGTCAAGGACATCACCAAGTCGCTGGATTTCTACACCCGCGTATTGGGTTTTTCCCTGGTTGAAAAACGTGACTTCCCGGAAGCGGAATTCAGCCTGTACTTCCTGGCCCTGGTGGACAAGGCCCAGATCCCGGCCGACGCCGCCGCCCGCACCCAGTGGATGAAGTCGATCCCGGGCATCCTGGAACTGACCCACAACCACGGCACCGAAAACGACGCGGACTTTGCCTACCACAACGGCAACACCGACCCGCGTGGCTTTGGCCATATCTGCATCTCGGTGCCGGACATCGTTGCTGCCTGCGCGCGCTTTGAAGAACTGGGCTGCGACTTCCAGAAGCGCCTGAGTGACGGCCGCATGAAAAGCCTGGCCTTCGTGAAAGACCCGGATGCGTACTGGGTTGAAATCATTCAGCCAACGCCGCTGTAAGGTTCCGCCGGCAATAAAAAACCCCATGATCACTCATGGGGTTTTTCATTTCCGGACCGGAATTTACGCCGGGGCGGAAGTGCGGATCAGGTGATCGAAAGCACTCAGGGAAGCCTTGGCGCCCTCGCCTACTGCAATCACGATCTGCTTGTACGGCACAGTCGTTACGTCACCGGCGGCAAAAACGCCTGGCAGCGAAGTCTCACCGCGTGCATCGACGATGATCTCGCCACGAGAAGTCAACTCCACAGTGCCTTTGAGCCAGTCGGTGTTGGGCAGCAAACCGATCTGTACAAAGATGCCTTCCAGGTCGAGAGTCTTGAATTCGCCACTGTCGCGATCCTTGTAGGCCAGGCCGGTCACTTTCTGGCCATCCCCCTTGACCTCACTGGTCAGCGCACTGGTAATCACGTCAACGTTCGGCAGGCTGTACAGCTTGCGCTGCAACACGGCGTCGGCGCGCAACTTGCTGTCAAACTCAAGCAAGGTCACGTGGCTGACGATACCGGCCAGGTCGATGGCTGCTTCAACGCCGGAGTTACCGCCGCCGATCACCGCCACGCGCTTGCCCTTGAACAGCGGACCGTCGCAGTGCGGGCAGAAGCACACGCCCTTGGCCTTGTATTCCTGCTCGCCCGGCACACCCATTTCGCGCCAGCGGGCACCGGTGGCCAGGATTACGGTCTTGGACTTGAGGGTCGCACCGCTTTCGAAACGGATTTCGTGTAGCTCACCGTTGTTTTTCGCCGGGATCAGCGCAGTAGCACGCTGCAGGTTCATGATGTCCACGTCGTACTGACGCACGTGAGCCTCCAGGGCGCTGGCGAGTTTCGGCCCTTCGGTTTCCTGTACCGAGATAAAGTTCTCGATCGACATGGTGTCCAGCACCTGCCCGCCGAAGCGCTCAGCTGCAACACCGGTACGGATGCCTTTACGTGCAGCGTAGATAGCCGCTGCCGAACCCGCTGGGCCACCGCCGACGACAAGTACGTCGAACGCATCTTTGGCGCTGATTTTCTCGGCGGCTTTTTCGATGCCGCTGGTGTCGAGCTTGGCGAGGATTTCCTCCAGGCCCATGCGGCCCTGGCCGAAGCTAACACCGTTCAGGTAAACGCTCGGCACAGCCATGATCTGACGATCATCGACTTCGGCCTGGAACAGCGCACCGTCGATGGCGACGTGGCGGATGTTCGGGTTCAGTACTGCCATCAGGTTCAGCGCCTGGACCACGTCCGGGCAGTTCTGGCACGACAGCGAGAAGTAAGTCTCGAAGCTGAACTCGCCTTTAAGGGCACGAATCTGTTCAATCACTTCGACACTGGCCTTCGAGGGGTGGCCGCCGACTTGCAGCAGTGCCAACACCAGCGAAGTGAATTCATGGCCCATTGGGATGCCGGCGAAACGCAGGCTGATATCGGCACCCGGGCGGTTGATGGAGAACGATGGCTTGCGCGCATCATTGCCATCGCTTTTCAGGGTAATCAGCGTTGAGAGGCTGGCTACGTCCTGCAAGAGGGCAAGCATTTCCTGGGATTTCGCACCGTCGTCGAGGGAGGCGACGATCTCGATCGGCTGGGTGACCCGTTCCAGGTATGACTTCAACTGAGCTTTAAGATTGGCGTCCAACATACGGGCGATTTCCTATTAATTCGGTTTATTGCAGACAAAAAAACGCCCGAGCGAATCTCGCCCGGGCGTTTCGAGGGCGGATGCAGCTTACTTAGGTGCGGTCATCCGCCCTTGGTACTTCACAGACTTAGATCTTGCCGACCAGGTCCAGGGACGGAGCCAGGGTGGCTTCGCCTTCTTTCCACTTGGCTGGGCACACTTCGCCTGGGTGAGCAGCAACGTACTGAGCAGCCTTGATCTTGCGCAGCAGCTCGGAAGCGTCACGGCCAACGCCGCCATCGTTCAGTTCAACGATTTTGATCTGGCCTTCCGGGTTGATCACGAAGGTGCCACGGTCTGCCAGGCCAGCTTCTTCGATCAGTACGTCGAAGTTGCGGGAGATGGTCAGGGTCGGGTCACCGATCATGGTGTACTGGATTTTGCCGATGGCTGGCGAAGTGTTGTGCCAGGCTGCGTGGGCAAAGTGGGTGTCGGTGGAAACGCTGTAGATTTCGACGCCCAGTTTCTGGAATTCGGCGTAGTTGTCAGCCAGGTCTTCCAGTTCGGTTGGGCAGACGAAAGTGAAGTCGGCTGGGTAGAAGAAGACGACAGACCATTTGCCTTTCAGGTCAGCATCAGTCACGTCTACGAAGTTGCCGTTTTTGTAGGCGGTAGCTTTGAACGGTTTTACATGGCTGTTGATGATAGGCATCGTTGACTCTCCGTCAGGTTTGTAGAAGGGCTTAGAAAGTTGATGAGGTGAATCCTACCCACTCTCCCGGCCGATGGCTCATTGGCAAACCTGATGCTGACGATTGGTTTTCACTATCAACGGACGGTATTAATAGAAGAAACCTTAAATCACTCGAGGGATGCTCGGGTCATGCCGAGAAAGGGTGTCGCTTCAACATAGCGCATGGCCGATTTCATGTCTTTCCAGCCGACGTAAGTCATCAACGACTTCAAGTCCCAGCCGCTGCGGTGGGCCCAGGTGGCAAAGCCCCGGCGCAGGGAGTGGCTGGTGTATTGATCTGCTGCAATGCCGGCGCGCTCCAGGGCCTGGCGCAACAACGGGATCACGCTGTTGGGGTGCAAGCCCTCCTCACCCAGGTTGCCCCAGCGGTCTATGCCGCGAAATACCGGGCCACGCACCAGGGCTGAAGCGCTGAGCCACTCGCTGTAGGCCTGGACCGGGCACAGGCGCAGTAACGCCGGCGTCTGGTACGTGCGGCCCAGGTTCTCCCGATCGCTTTTACTGCGTGGCAAATACAGGGTGATGCCCAAGCCGGGCACTGCCTGCACATGCTCGATATTCAGACGGCACAGCTCGTCACTGCGAAAGCCGCGCCAGAAACCCAGCAGGATCAACGCGGCATCACGTTTAGCTCGCAGCCACCGCGGATGATCTTCGGCGCGTCGAGCATCGTTGCCTTCCTGCTCGAGAAACTGAATCACCTGTTCCAAGTGTTGGAGCTGCAATGGCTCCGCCTGTTTTTCCTGGGCCGGGTGCACGGCGCGAATCCCTTTCAGGACTTTACGCACCACCGGCGCCTTGGTCGGATCGGGAAAACCCTGGCTGGTATGCCACTGGGCCAGGGCCGACAACCGCACCTTCAACGTGTTGACCGACAACACGCCCGCATGGGCCACCAGGTAGCGCGCCACGCTGTCGCTGGTGGCCGGCAGGAACCCGCCCCAACTGACCTCGAAATGCTCGATTGCCGCTCGATAGCTGCGGCGGGTGTTATCGCGGGTGGCCGCATTCAGATAACGGTCCAGCTCACTCATACCTGTACTGCCATTGGGCGCTGTCCACTTCAAAACCTTGATCACACGGGATAATACGCCAATATCCCATCTGTTAAATCATCAATTTCGGCTTAAATATAATCATGATATAGTACGTATATACATACTACGTACCACATTACTAAATCGACGGAGACTCCATGGCTCGCGGCGGCATCAATAAAGCAGTAGTTCAAACGGCACGCCTGGCGATCCTCGCCCGCGGCGAAAACCCAAGCATCGATGCAGTACGCATCGAGATGGGCAATACCGGCTCGAAAACCACGATTCACCGCTATTTGAAGGAGCTGGACGAAAGCGAAACCCGCCAGACCATCACCGAAGCGCCCATCGACGACGAGCTGGGCGAACTGGTGGCACGATTGGCTCAGCGCCTGAAGGAGAAGGCCCAAGAGCCTATCGACCTGGCCCTGGCGCAGTTCCAGCAACAGAAAGCCGCCCTGCTCGCTCAGGTTGAAGAACTGGAAGCCGCCCACAGCCAGCTCAAGCAACAATTCGATATCCAGGCAGCCGCCCTGGCTGACGAAAGCGCGGCACTGCAAAGCACCCGCTCCAGCCTGCAAACCGAGCAAACCCGCAACGCCGGACTGAGCCAGGCGTGCAGTGATTACGAGTTGCGGATCAACGACAAGGACGAGCAAATTCGCTCATTGGAAGAGAAGCACCTGCACGCCCGGGATGCTCTTGAGCATTACCGCAACGCAATCAAGGATCAGCGTGAGCAGGAACAGCGTCGCCATGAGGGTCAGTTGCAGCAGGTACAGGCAGAACTACGTCAGGCTCAGCAGAGCGCGATGGTGCGCCAGGACGAGATCACCCAGTTGCATCGCGATAACGAGCGCCTGCTGATTGAACATCGAGTGACGGTGAAGGAATTGAGCGCACTGCAGGAACAGGCCCGCCAGGACCGCGATCAGCAGCGTCAGCTAAGCGAACAGGTGAACGTGATCGACAGCGAACGCACCCTGTTGCAGGAACGGTTGCGAGTTGCACTGCTGGAGAGTCAGGCGCGCCAGGAAGCGCTGGCCGAGCATCAGCAGACCAACAAAACCCTGGAGCTGGACCTGGTCAAAGCCCAGGCCAGCATCGAGGCGCTGCGCCTGGCGGCCGTCGTTGCGACGGCGCCAGAGGCAACTACCGAGGGCTGATTACTGCGCCACCGGCGTGCGCATGGTGACGAACTCTTCCGCCGCCGTCGGGTGCACGCCGATGGTTTCGTCAAAATGCTGCTTGGTCGCACCCGCCTTGAGTGCGATCGCCAGGCCCTGCACGATCTCCCCGGCGTCGGGGCCGACCATGTGGCAACCCAGGACCTTGTCGGTCTCGGCGTCCACCACCAGCTTCATCAGGGTCTTTTCCTGGCAGTCAGTCAGGGTCAGCTTCATCGGCCGGAAGCGGCTTTCAAAAACCTGCACCTTGTGACCGTCTGCACGGGCCTGCTCTTCGCTCAGGCCCACGGTGCCGATGTTCGGCAGGCTGAACACCGCCGTCGGGATCATCGCGTAATCCACCGGGCGATATTGCTCAGGCTTGAACAGGCGACGTGCCACGGCCATGCCTTCAGCCAGCGCCACCGGCGTCAGTTGCACGCGACCAATCACATCACCAATCGCCAGGATCGACGGCTCGGCAGTCTGGTACAGGTCATCCACCTCGACAAAGCCACGCTTGTCCAACTTGACGCCGGTGTTTTCCAGCCCCAGGTTATCGAGCATCGGGCGCCGGCCGGTGGCGTAGAACACACAATCGGCTTCCAGCACCCGGCCGTCTTTCAAGGTGGCCTTGAGGCTGCCGTCGGCCTGCTTCTCGATACGTTCGATGTCGGCATTGAAGTGGAGATCCAGACCACGCTTGGTCAGCTCTTCTTTCAAGTGTGTGCGCACAGAACCGTCAAAACCACGCAGGAACAGGTCGCCGCGATACAACAGCGAGGTCTGTGCACCCAAGCCATGGAAAATCCCGGCGAACTCGACCGCGATATAACCACCGCCGACCACCAGCACACGCTTGGGCAACTCTTTGAGGAAGAACGCCTCATTGGAGCCAATGGCGTGCTCGCGCCCCGGAATTTCCGGGATCTGCGGCCAGCCGCCCGTGGCCACCAGAATGTGCTTGGCGGTGAAGCGCTCACCATTGATTTCCACCTGGTGCGGGTCCACCAACCGCGCATGGCCTTCATGCAGGGTCACGCCGCTGTTGACCAGCAGGTTGCGGTAGATGCCATTGAGGCGGTTGATCTCGCGATCCTTGTTGGCGATCAGGGTCGCCCAATCGAAGTTTGCTTCACCCAGGGACCAGCCAAAACCGCTGGCCTGCTCGAAGTCTTCGGCGAAATGCGCGCCGTACACCAACAGTTTCTTCGGCACACAGCCCACGTTCACACAGGTACCGCCCAGGTAGCGGCTTTCAGCCACTGCCACCTTGGCGCCAAAACCTGCGGCGAATCGTGCAGCGCGCACACCGCCGGAACCGGCACCAATTACATAAAGGTCAAAATCGTAGGCCATTTCACTCTCCTCGGCAGGACAACAGCATACCTGCTTACATGGGGCCGAAAAACGAAAAAGCCACCCGAAGGTGGCTTTCCCAGATCAAGCAGGCAACCGTGAATCAGTAAGCCTTGCCAGTCTTGTAGAAGTGCTCGTAGCAGAAGTTGGTTGCTTCGATGTAGCCTTCAGCGCCACCGCAGTCAAAACGACGGCCCTTGAACTTGTAGGCAATCACGCAACCGTCTTTTGCCTGCTTCAGCAGGGCGTCGGTGATCTGGATCTCGCCACCCTTGCCCGGCTCGGTTTCTTCGATCAGCTTGAAGATGTCCGGAGTCAGGATATAGCGACCGATGATCGCCAGATTCGACGGAGCATCTTCCGGCGCTGGCTTTTCAACCATGTCGCGTACGCGGATCAGGCCATCGCCGATATCGTCGCCGGCGATCACGCCGTACTTGTTGGTTTCCTGAGGATCAACCTCTTGAACCGCGACGATGGTGCAACGGTACTTCTGGTACAGCTTGACCATCTGGGTCAGGACGCCGTCGCCTTCCAGGTTTACACACAGGTCATCCGCCAGTACCACGGCGAAAGGTTCGTCACCGATCAGCGGGCGACCGGTCAGGATTGCGTGACCCAGGCCTTTCATTTGGGTCTGACGGGTGTAGGAGAACGAGCACTCGTCGAGCAGTTTACGGATGCCGACCAGGTATTTTTCCTTGTCGGTGCCCTTGATCTGGTTTTCCAGCTCGTAGCTGATGTCGAAGTGGTCTTCCAGGGCGCGTTTGCCACGGCCGGTCACGATCGAAATTTCGTTCAGGCCGGCATCCAGTGCTTCTTCCACGCCGTACTGGATCAGTGGCTTGTTCACCACCGGCAGCATTTCTTTGGGCATGGCCTTGGTCGCTGGCAGGAAGCGAGTGCCGTAACCGGCTGCTGGGAACAAGCATTTCTTGATCATATGAGTCCTTACAAAGGGCTGTGCGTACGAAATTCGGCGCAGTCTAATCAGGCCGCAGTCACCTTACAATGGGTCCTGCTGGCGTTGCGATGTCAACATAGAGGAAAAATGTCGGCGTAAGTTCCGCCGGCATTCAATCCAGTACCTTCGCCGCTGTTAGAAATCGTCGACTTGTGCCCGTCATTCAAAGGGCTTAAACCTTTTTAGCACGCTTTATGGCGATCGGCACTGACCTGCAACATCTTGCGCCGCCCCGCGCCGTTTGGCGCTATCATTACCGCCTTGAACCAGACAACGAGATTGATAGATGTCAGAACCAAAAGGCGTGAACGGCTACCTGATCACCAAGCGAGCAGATGGCTGGCACTTGATCAACTTCCACGGCGACAGCGTTGCCGGGGCATTCGCGACCGAAGCTCAAGCCTGTGCCGTGGCCGAAGTGTTTGTGGATGAAGCGGGCCATGCGTCGAGCAAGCGCCCCAAAACCAAGTAACACCCGCAGAAACGCCAATCAAGCCTCGTTTATCGGGGCTTTTTTGTGTTTGTCTGTACCTTGATGGCGGTTCGCTATAATCTCGCCTGAAACGCCCCACGACAGTGTCAGCGCTTCCCTCCAACACCCTAATGACGACTCCTACATGAACAAGATCCTGGCACTGATTGCGGTACTGGCGCTTACCGGTGGCTGCACCACCACTTCCGACACCGTGCTGAAAAACGGCGAACAAGGGCTGGCCATCGATTGTTCCGGCGAAGCCAACTCCTGGGCCAGTTGCTATGAAAAGGCTGATGCGTCCTGTGCAGGGACCGGTTACCGGATTGTCGGCACCGAAGGCACACCGGCCCTGAAAGAAAGCGACAAGACCCTGGGCAAGGATGTCGGCAACTACAAGACCCGCAGCGTGACCGTGGTCTGCAAATAATTACATGTGAATTTCGGCGAATTTGATGCCCAGGCCGCGAATGGTCTCGATCAAGTCGTCCAGGCGAGAAAAGGATTCGACTTCGTCCTGGTCATCCACCAGGAAATAGCTGCGGCCGCCGCTCTTCTTGAAGAACACGATCCACTCGCCCGTATCCGCGGGATTTTGAATCACATGGGTCGCAGATATATGCCCCCCTGCATGCTGTTCTCTGACTTGCTCACGCTTCATGACTGAACTTCCGAAAAGACAATGCCGCTGATTCAGCGGCATTTTTTGTGGGTGACCGACAGTTTAACGGATGCCTTGGCCGATCAGTACGCCATCGACCGTCTGCCCGTAAAGATTGACGCCGTCATTGGCGTGGAACTTCAGCCGGGTTTTCTCCACGGAACCCTCCACCAGGCGCGGGTCCTGGGGGCGCTCGTGGCGGTTGACGTAAGCTGCGACGTCCCAGGCTTGCTGATCGGTCAGGCTGCCGCCCTTGCCCAGGGGCATGTTGTGCTTGATGAAGGACGCGGCGGTGTTGATCCGGTGCATCCCGGCGCCCCAGTTGTAGGAATCTTTACCCCAGAGCGGCGGCATTACGTAGCTGTCACCGACTTTCTGGCCCTGGCCTTCGGCGCCATGGCACACCGCGCATTGGCCCTTATAGACCTCCGCGCCCTGGGCCAGGTCGTAACCCTTGGCGGGTGTCGGCACGTCCGGATAACCACGCCCCGGCAACTCGACGCCCAACGGCGCCTTGCTCGACAGCCAATAGGCATACACTGACAGCGCAGTAATTTCCGGGCTGTCTGCGGCCGGTGGCGTGCCGCCATTCATGCTGAACTGGAAACAACCCTGCAAGCGCTCGGCGAAGGTGTTGACCTTGTCGTTCTTTTTTCGATACGCCGGGTACATCGGGTAGGCACCCCACAACGGCGCGGAATTGGCCAGGCGGCCCTGGTCCAGGTGGCAATTGCTGCAATTGAGGCCATTGCCGACAAATTGCGGCGCCAGGCGCTTGGTGTCGACAAACAGCGCGTATCCCTGTTTAACCAGCTTGCCGTAGGCGTTGTCCGGCAGCTCGCTCTCTTGGGGCGGCTGGAACTGCGCGGCAGCCGTCGAACGGGCGACTGGCTGCAACTGTGACTGGTCTTCCATGGCGATGGTGGCGGCATGGACAGGCACACTGGCGAGGATTGCCAATAATAAAAGCTTCATGGCCGGGCCTCCTGGCCGCTCAACGACGCAAAATAGGTGGCCACGGCCTGCACTTCTTCAGCGCTGAGGGATTTGGCGATATGGCCCATCAAATCGTTCGGATCGTTATGGCGCGTGCCACTGCGCCAGGCATTCAACTGCGCCGCCAGGTAGGCCGCGGATTGCCCGGCCAGGGGCGGAAATGCGTCGCCAACACCCACGCCGGCCGGCCCATGACAACTGACACACGCCGGAATCTGACGCTCCCACGCGCCTTGCAGGGCAATCTTTTGCGCAGCTTCGGTTGGCATCTCGCTGCGGTACACCGAAACGGCCACCGGCGCAGGCATTGCCGCCAGCTCCCGGGTC
This sequence comes from Pseudomonas sp. PAMC 26793, assembly GCF_000313235.1. Classification (NCBI taxonomy): domain Bacteria; kingdom Pseudomonadati; phylum Pseudomonadota; class Gammaproteobacteria; order Pseudomonadales; family Pseudomonadaceae; genus Pseudomonas; species Pseudomonas sp. PAMC 26793. The sequence goes on along the minus strand of NZ_AMXG01000058.1, from coordinate 149,575 downwards.
ACGGCGTTGATTTCCTCTTGCGTCAGGGCGTTGGCCAGCGGCTGCATCACCGGGCTGTTACGGGCGCCGCTTTTAAAATCCTCCAGTTGCTTGCGCAAATACCCCGCCGGCAGCCCCGCTAAACGCGGAAAACCGGCCGCTGCCAGCCCCAGCCCATCAGCCCCGTGACAGGCCACGCACGGCGCAGCTCCTGGCTGCGAACCACCCTGCGTAAATACGTTTTGCCCCTCTAGCGCGTGGGCATTGCCCAACATCAGCAGCAGCGCGCTACCCAACAGAACTCGTTCCAGAGATATCATCACGACTCCATTTTTATAGTTATATGCTTAGGCGAATTAGGCATAAGCCTACAAATGGTAGGGTAATGATTCGATAGCCACAACACCCAGCACTGAAGGAAAACGGCGACTTACTGAAAATCCCACACAAAAAACCCGACACTGCACTGGCAGGTCGGGTTTCTTGATCGGATTCGAAAGTGGGCGGCTATAGACTCAGCCGGAAATGCAAGCCTCCCCTGCCGCCTTCACGTCACCCGGACGAATAGGCACATTGGACATGCTCTCGTAGAGTTTGATGCTGCTACCGCTGGAGCGCTCTTCAATTTCGAAAATGGCAGACGGATCAGCAGAAAACTTCTGCGGAACGATCACCTGAACGCCATCCTTGTGGGGCTCGATCTGCGATGGCCTACGGGTTTTCGACAGCTTCTGGACGATACACGCCGCGTATTCCTGTGGCTTTTTCCCGGAGATCACTGCCAGCGTCGGTGGGGTCTGCTTGATATCCGCCACCGAAGCACATCCACCCAACGCCAAGGCCAGAACCAACACACTCCACTTCATAAAAAACCTCCGATAAAGACCCTACGACAACGGGAAAGGTATTTTTCTCCCGTCAATGTAGGATTTATCCCTGATAACTCGGTAAATAACTGTTTTAAATTGTCGAACTCGTCGACGACGGTCCGATAATAAACGTGCTGGGGCTGATAAACTCCATCTTATCCTACGTATCGTTCTGATTTTTCAGAAAAAGCCCTTCTGGAGACACCTCATGAAATTCATCCACCAGCGCGAACACCTCAATGAAGGAGACATTGTCGTCATTGAATGTTCGCAAACGTGCAATATCCGCCTGATGAGCGACGCGAACTTTCGCAGCTTCAAGAACGGTGGCCGCCACACTTACCACGGCGGCGCGTTCGACAAATTCCCGGCAAAAATCACCGCGCCGAGCACCGGCTTCTGGAACATTACCCTGGACGTGGTGACCCGCCGCGCCATCAGCGTGACCAAAAAGCCGACCTTGTCCCACAAGATCCGCATCGTGCGTCGCACCAATTCGAAACTCAGCTGACAGGAATGCCCGTGACTACCACCAAATATGTGATCAAGTACAAACTCAACGGTGAGCGCCGCTTCGAATTCGCCCAGCTGCAAGCGGGCAGCATTGAGGAAGCCAAGGAAGCACTGGCAAAAATGCACGATGCCAGCGATGAAATCACCGATATCACTGTGAGCAAGGCCCTGTAATTCGAGCGCAAGCATCGGTGTGTCGTAACGCTGGCGACTTCCTGGACTGGCAGCCCTTATCCGCTGTACGCGGCACACCTTGGGAGTGTTTTTTCACGATGCGCAGTAAGACCGATCCTGGAGCAACCGCCAATTTATTCGCCGACGAGGCCTTGCAGCAGCCCCCGGGACGCGAGCAAATCGGTGAACAATCCTACGTCCTCAGGGGCTACGCCTTGCCCTGGGTCGAGGATTTGCTACCGGAACTGCGGCGCGTTTTGGCTCAATCGCCGTTCCGGCAAATGGTCACGCCGGGGGGCTTTACCATGTCGGCCGCCTTGAGCAGTTGCGGTGAGCTGGGATGGACAACCGATCCCACCGGTTATCGCTATTCCCCGATCGACCCCAATAACCAAAGACCCTGGCCAGCCCTGCCGGCCACATTGCGCGAACTGGCCGTGATGGCGGCGGCCGACGCGGGCTTCGATGACTTCGAGCCGGATGCCTGCCTGATCAACCGCTATGTGCCAGGCGCGAAAATGTCCCTGCATCAGGACAAGAACGAGCGCTGCTATGCCGCTCCAGTGGTCTCCGTGTCACTGGGTTTGCCGGCGATCTTTCTGTTCGGCGGCCATCAGCGGAGCGACAAGGCGCAAAAAGTCTCGCTGTTCCATGGCGATGTCGTGGTATGGGGCGGTGTGGATCGCCTGCGTTTTCACGGCGTGATGCCGATCAAGCCCGGCACTCATCCGGTCATGGGGCCGCAGCGCATCAACCTGACGTTTCGCACGGCCGGATGAATTTGACCGCAAGCATCGGAGTGATGGGAATGCCCCCGGGGACTAACCTGGCATTCTTCAACCAGGAGCCACCACCATGACCGCGCGCCACGCCACCGAACAAGACCCACGCTGGGCCGCCATCGTCGCCCGCGACGCCAAGGCCGACTTGACCTTCGTCTATGGCGTGAAAACCACCGGTGTGTACTGCCGCCCCAGCAGTTCCGCACGGCGGCCGCGCCCGGAGAACGTCGAGTTCTTCGATACTCCGCAACAGGCCGAAGCCGCGGGCTACCGCCCCAACAAACGTTCGTCGGGCGACCAGACCCAGGTGGCCGCACGCCATGCGCAACTGGTGGCAGCCGCCTGCCGGCACATCGAACAGGCCGAAACCCTGCCGGCCCTTGAAGACCTGGCCACCCTCGCCGGCTTGAGCCCGTTTCATTTCCATCGGGTGTTCAAGGCGTTGACCGGCCTCACACCCAAGCGCTACGCCAGTGCCCATCGCTCGCGCAAGGTCCGCGACGGGCTCAAGGACCAGCACTCGGTGACCGACGCGCTGTACGACGCCGGCTTCAACTCCAACAGCCGTTTTTATGAGGCCGCCGACCAGTTGCTCGGCATGAAGCCTGGCGACTACAAAGCCGGCGGCACCAACACAGACATTCGCTTTGCCGTCGGCCAATGCTCGTTGGGCGCAATTCTGGTGGCGCAGAGCAATCGCGGTGTGTGCGCGATCCTGCTGGGGGATGATCCGGACAAACTGGTGCGCGACCTGCAGGACCAGTTTCCCCGCGCCAATCTGTTGGGCGCCGATCACGATTTCGAACAATTGATCGCCCAAGTGGTGGGCTTTATCGAGGCGCCGGCCCTGGGCCTGGACTTGCCCCTGGATCTGCGCGGCACCGCGTTTCAGGAGCGGGTCTGGCAGGCCTTGCGAGAAATCCCGGTGGGGTGCACCGCCAGCTATGCAGAGATTGCCCAGCGTATCGGCGCCCCGACCGCCTATCGCGCCGTGGCCCAGGCGTGCGGTGCCAACAGCCTGGCCGTGGCGATTCCCTGCCATCGGGTGGTGCGCGCCGACGGTAATCTATCAGGCTACCGCTGGGGCGTTGAGCGCAAGCGGCAGTTGCTGGAGCGCGAAAGCCCGGCCGGTGCCTGACGACCGCTACAAGCGTTTGCGCTTGCGAAACTCGGCCACCTTGTGCCGGTTGCCACACAGCGCCATGCTGCACCAGCGGCGCTTGTGGCCCTTGGTCCGGTCGTAGAACCACAGCACGCACTCGGGGTGTTCGCAGGTGCGGATCAGGCCGAAATCCCCTTCCACCAGCAACATCGCCGCGGCTTCGGCGATCGGCGCCAGGAACTGCTCAGCGGTTTGCTGTTTGCGCTGGCGCTCCAGGCGCAACTCGCCCGGCGCCGGCCAAGCCAGCTGCGGATGGCTGGCGGCCTTGCGCAAAAATGCATTCAACGCAGCAGGATCACCCTGCTGGCCGGCCTTGCGTTGCTCCAGCAACAGCCGGATCACTTCCCGCAACCCCCGCGCCGCGCCCAGTAAAGCGCCCTCCTCGAATACCGGCACCGCGCCCTCTTCGCACCAGCCCAGTCGCACCAGCCAGCGTTCGACATCGGCGTCGCCTTGCCAGAATTCAACGGGCACACCGTCGACATTCGCCCGGGTGTTGAGCATGTCCAACACCGGATGGTCAGCCAGAACGTAGGGTTCCAGCGGGGATGGTGTGACGGCGATCATGGCGAATCCTCTTAAAGTCCGCGTCATCGTAACCGCTGATAACTCTTTTGGATAGTTACTAAACACATCGAAAAGTAACCTATAAAAATAATTTGACAGGTTACTTTTCCGAGCGCAGCCTGCAAAACCAGTAACCCAACAAATAAATTTATCCAGTTACAGAGGATTCCGATCATGTCGATTTCAACCCCCGTTGTGCGCTACCAGCATGTTGACGCCGATGGCGTGCGCGTGTTCTACCGCGAAGCCGGCGACCCGTCTGCGCCCGTGCTGTTACTGCTGCACGGTTTTCCCAGCTCGTCCCATATGTACCGTGACCTGATCCCGCTGCTCGCCACCCGCTACCGGGTCATCGCCCCCGACCTGCCCGGTTTCGGCTTCACCGAAGTCCCAGCCGAACACAATTACCACTACAGCTTCGACAACCTGGCGATGACCGTCGGCCATTTCGTCGACGCCCTGCAGCTCAGCCGTTACGCCCTTTACGTGTTCGACTATGGCGCGCCGGTAGGCCTGCGCCTGGCGGTGGCACACCCGGAACGGGTCAGTGCGCTGATATCGCAGAACGGCAATGCCTACCTGGAAGGTCTGGGTGACGCCTGGGACCCGATCCGGGCCTATTGGGCCGAGCCCAGCCCAGCCAATCGTGAGGTGATTCGCAATGCCGTCATCAGCCTGGAAGGTACGCGCTATCAATACCTGCACGGGGTACCGCAACCGGAGCTGGTTGCGCCTGAGTCCTACATGCTCGATGTGCTCCTGATGCAGCGTCCCGGCAACGACGAAATCCAGTTGGACCTGTTTCTCGACTATCGCAACAACCTGACGCTGTACCCGGCGTTCCAGGCATTTTTCAAGGCCACGCAAGTGCCGGCGCTGGTGATCTGGGGCCAGAACGATCCCTTCTTCATCCCACCGGGTGCCCATGCCTATCAAGGCGATAACGCCAACGCCGTGGTGGAATTGCTCGACACCGGCCACTTCGCCCTGGAAACCCACGCGGCGCATATCGCTCAGCGGATTCATGCGGTGCTGGGCGCAGCTATCAACTGATAGCCGCCCACGAAACCCTGGATTCGTCCAGTGAATAATACAGACTGGCCGGGTGCTGCATGGCCCTGCTAAAACGATGGAACAGCATTCCACCGTTGGAGAAGCGTCCCATGAGCACCTGGCCAGACACCCGAATTCTTGACCTGCTGGGCATTGAATTGCCGATCATCCAGGCGCCCATGGCGAATGCCACGAGCACCGCCATGGTGATTGCCGCCAACCAGGCCGGCGCCCTCGGTTCGATGCCGGCAGCAACGCTCAGCATCGAGCAACTGCACGAAGCACTCACCACCATTCGCCAGGCCAGTTCACGGCCGCTGAACGTGAATTTCTTCTGCCATCAGCCGCCGGCGCCGGACGCTGATCGCGACCTTCAGTGGAAGAACCTGCTGGAAACCTACTACCGCGAACTGGGCGCCGATTTCGATGCCCCGACGCCCGTCTCCAACCGCGCCCCCTTCAACGACGCCGCCTGCAAAGTGGTGGAAGAGTTCCGCCCGGAAGTCGTGAGTTTCCACTTCGGCCTGCCGGAAAAATCCCTGCTGGACCGGGTCAAGGCTACCGGGGCGAAAATACTGTCATCGGCTACTACGGTGGAAGAAGCCATTTGGCTGGAACAGCATGGCTGCGACGCAATCATCGCCATGGGCTACGAAGCCGGTGGCCATCGCGGGATGTTCCTCAACGAGGACCTGAATAGCCAGATCGGCACCCTGGCGTTGGTGCCACAGATCGTCGACGCCGTCAGCGTGCCGGTAATCGCGGCCGGCGGTATCGGCGATGCGCGGGGCATCGTCGCGGCCTTCGCCCTCGGCGCGTCGGCGGTACAGATCGGCACGGCGTACCTGTTTACCCCCGAAGCCACCGTCTCAAAGTCACACCACCACGCGTTGCGCAACGCCCAGGCCAGTGAAACCGCGCTGACCAACCTGTTCACCGGCCGGCCGGCGCGGGGCATCGTCAACCGGGTGATGCGTGAGTTGGGCGCGATCAACCCCACAGCACCTGCGTTTCCGTTGTCTGGCGGTGCATTGATGCCATTGAAAGCCAAGGATGAAGCCGGCTTCAGTAACTTGTGGGCGGGCCAGGCGCTGCGCCTTGGCAAGGACATCTCCACTTATGACCTGACGCTGGAGCTGGCCGCGCAAACCCTGGAAAAAATCGGCCGACGCTGAACCTGAACTCCCGAGACAACTTTGCACTGTACCGGCAGTGGCCAACCGCTATATATTCTCATACATAGCGATAGCCCCCTCTGCCTATAACAAGCCGCAAAGTCGGTAACCCCCAAGGAGCTTCTTGATGATGATTCGCGCCTCACGCCTGGCCCCCACGGCCCTCGCCACCCTGATCGCCGCGTTTGCCTTTTCCTCGGCGAATGCCGATGAAGTCCAGGTGGCCGTGGCCGCCAACTTTACCGCCCCGATCCAGGCAATTGCCGCCGACTTTGAAAAAGACACCGGCCACAAGCTGGTCGCCGCCTACGGTGCCACCGGCCAGTTCTACACCCAGATCAAGAACGGCGCGCCGTTTGAAGTGTTCCTCAGCGCCGACGACACCACCCCACAGAAACTCGAAGCCGAAGGCGACACCGTCAAAGGCTCGCGCTTTACCTACGCAGTAGGCACCCTGGCGCTGTGGTCCGCCAAGGAAGGCTACGTGGATGCCAAGGGCGAAGTGCTGAAGAAAAACCAATTCCAGCACCTGTCCATCGCCAACCCGAAAGCCGCGCCTTACGGCCTGGCCGCCACCCAGGTACTGGCGAAGGAAGGCCTGACCGAGAAGGTCAAGGACAAGATCGTCGAAGGCCAGAACATCACCCAGGCCTATCAGTTCGTGTCCACCGGCAATGCCGAGCTGGGTTTTGTAGCGCTGTCGCAGATCTACAAGGACGGCAAGGTCACCAGCGGTTCCGCCTGGATCGTGCCGTCGTCGATGCACGACCCGATCAAGCAGGATGCGGTAATCCTCAACAAGGGCAAGGACAGCGCCGCCGCCAAGGCCCTGGTTGAATACCTGAAAGGTCCGAAAGCCGCCGCCGTGATCAAGTCCTACGGGTACGAGCTGTAAATGCCGCTGTCGAGTGCCGATTTTTCCGCGATCTGGTTGACCCTGAAGTTGGCGTCACTGACCACGGTCATCCTGCTGATCATCGGCACTCCGATCGCTCTGTGGCTGTCGCGCACCCGTTCTTGGTGGCGCGGCCCCATCGGCGCGGTGGTGGCCTTGCCGCTGGTGTTGCCGCCCACCGTGATCGGCTTCTACCTGCTGCTGACCATGGGGCCCAACGGCTACTTCGGCCAGTTCACCCAATGGCTGGGCCTGGGCACTCTGACCTTCAGCTTCGCCGGGCTGGTGATTGGCTCGGTGATCTATTCCATGCCGTTTGTGGTGCAGCCGTTGCAAAACGCCTTCTCCGCCATCGGCACTCGACCGTTGGAAGTGGCCGCCACCTTGCGGGCCAATCCCTGGGACACTTTTTTCAGCGTGATCCTGCCCCTGGCGCGCCCGGGTTTTATCACCGCGTCGATTCTCGGCTTTGCCCACACCGTCGGTGAGTTCGGCGTAGTGCTGATGATCGGCGGCAATATTCCAGACAAGACCCGGGTAGTCTCCGTGCAGATCTACGACCACGTCGAATCTATGGAATATGCCCAGGCCCACTGGCTGGCCGGCTCGATGGTGGTGTTTTCTTTCCTGGTGTTGCTGGCGCTCTACTCCAGCCGTAAAACCAAAGCGGGCTGGAGCTGATGTCGATGATCGAGGTGCGCCTGCAACTGAAGTACTCCGGGTTTGCCTTGGACGTCGACCTGCAACTGCCCGGTCGCGGAGTGACGGCGCTGTACGGTCATTCCGGCTCCGGCAAGACCACCTGCCTGCGCTGCATCGCCGGGCTGGAACGGGCTGAAGAGGGCTTCGTGCAAATCAACGACGAAGTCTGGCAAGACAGCCGCAAAGGGATGTTTGTGCCACCCCACAAGCGCGCCCTGGGCTACGTGTTTCAAGAAGCCAGCCTGTTCCCGCATTTGTCGGTGCTGGCCAACCTGGAATTCGGCCTCAAGCGCATCCCGCGCCAGCAGCGGCGGGTGGAGATGGCCCATGCCACCGAGCTGCTGGGCATCGGCCACCTGCTGGACCGCCATCCGCAGCACCTTTCCGGCGGTGAACGCCAGCGCGTCGGCATCGCCCGCGCCCTGCTCACCAGCCCGAGCCTGTTGCTGATGGACGAACCATTGGCGGCGCTGGACAGCAAACGCAAAAGCGAAATCCTGCCGTACCTTGAACGTTTGCACGACGAGCTGGAGATCCCCGTGCTGTACGTCAGCCATGCCCAGGACGAAGTGGCCCGCCTGGCTGATCACATCGTGTTGCTCAGCGACGGCAAGGCCCTGGCCAGCGGCCCCATCGGCGAAACCCTGGCTCGGCTCGACCTGCCCATGGCCTTGGGCGACGATGCCGGCGTGGTGATCAACGGTACGGTCTGCGCCTACGATGAGCATTACCAGTTGCTGACCCTGCAACTGCCCGCGAGCCAATTGCAGATGCGCGTGGCCCATGCACCGCTGGCGCTGGGCAAACCGTTGCGCTTCAAGATCCAGGCGCGGGACGTCAGCCTCAGCCTGCAGGCCGAGGAACACAGCAGCATTCTCAATCGCCTGCCGGTGACGGTGACCCAGGAGATTCCTGCGGACAACGCAGCCCATGTGCTGGTGAGCCTGGATGCGGCCGGCACGCCGCTGCTGGCGCGCATCACCCGCTACTCACGGGACCAGTTGCAACTGCATCCCGGCCAGACGTTGTGGGCGCAGATCAAGGCGGTGGCGGTACTGGCCTGACAGCCCGACACCCCGTCCCGTAGCAGCTGTCGAGCCCCAGCGAGGCTGCGTCAGGCGCGCCTCGGTTCAGCGCCTGGCTGGTTAATGGAGGTGCTGCTAATGCAGCCTCGCTGGTGCTCGACAGCTGCTACGGGGGAGCAAACTTGTTGGCACGACCGCAAAACCCTGCGGTCAATCAGAAATACCTGCCAAGGAATTTGCGCCATGCCCGATCCTGCGTTGCTTGCCGACTTGCCCCGCGACCTGCATTACGTTGACGACACCCAACCCGGGATCTCCCGGAAAAAGCTGCGGGGCAAGTTCCAGTACTTCAAGGCCGACGGCACCCGCATAACCGATGCCGACGAAATCAAACGCATCAACGCCCTCGCGGTGCCGCCGGCCTACACCGATGTGTGGATCTGCGCCGACCCGCGCGGCCACCTGCAAGCGACCGGCCGTGATGCCCGGGGGCGCAAGCAATACCGCTATCACCCGCGCTGGCGGGAAGTGCGTGACACCGATAAATATTCCCGTCTGCAACAGTTCGGCAGCGCGCTGCCCAAATTGCGCAAGCAGTTGGAAGCGCAGATCGCGGCGCCCGGGTTCAATCGTGAGAAGGTCCTGGCCACGGTGGTGATGCTGCTCGACGCCACCCTGATCCGCGTCGGCAACACTCAGTACGCTCGGGACAATCGTTCCTACGGCCTGACCACCCTGCGCACCCGCCATGTGGACATCAAGGGCAGCGAGATCCTGTTCCAGTTTCGCGGCAAGAGCGGCATCGAGCACCAGATCACCGTCAAGGACCGCCGCCTGGCCACGGTGATCAAGCGTTGCCTGGAGTTGCCGGGGCAGAACCTGTTCCAGTACCTGGACGAGAACGGCGAGCGCCATACGGTCAGCTCCACCGACGTGAATGCCTACCTGCAGACCCTGACGGGTGCGGATTTTACCGCCAAGGATTACCGCACCTGGGCCGGCAGTGCTCTGGCGTTGGCGGTATTGCGTGAGCTTGAATGGCAGCCGGAGTCCGACGCCAAGAAGCATGTGGTGGAGATGGTCAAGAATGTCGCCAAGCAACTGGGCAACACCCCGGCGGTGTGCCGCAAGTGCTATATCCACCCGGCCGTGCTGGAGCATTTCAGCCTGGGCGAGCTGGCAAAGCTGCCCAAGCCAAGGGTGCGCAAAGGCCTGAAAGCCGAGGAAGTGGGGTTGGCGATGTTTCTGGAGCAACTGGCCGAACGCTTGTAGGGAAAATCCAAAGTGCGTTACCCTGCCCGTCCTTTCTGATCCCGGGATGACCGCTGACGTGAACAACTAAGCCTTCCAACATGTAAACGCAACGAGCCGCCTGACGCGCTTGTTGGCTTGTGCCACATTGTTTTGGAGGTGCTGATGACTGACGTCAAACGGCTGCCTGTACTCGTTTCCCTGCAACACGTGTGTTTCCAATTCGCCAATGGCGAAACCCTGCTGGACGACCTGAACCTGTCTTTTGATCGCACCTCCACCGGTATTGTGGGGCGTAATGGCGCGGGCAAAAGTGTGCTCGCCAAACTGATTGCCGGCCGGCTGGCGCCCTCCTCCGGCACGCTTGAGACCTGCGCCAGGCTGGCTTATGTCCCGCAGACGTTGAGCCTTTTTCCCGGCCAAACGGTCGCACAAACCACCGGGACCGCCGAGGTACTCTCCGCCCTGGATCGCCTGGCCCGTGGTGAAGCCCACGCCGATGACCTCGAACTGATCGATGACCGCTGGGACCTGGCCGAGCGCCTGCGCAAGGCGCTGGACGAGGCGGGCTTGCAGCAGGTCGGTTTCAAGGATCGCGCCGACCCGTTGAGTGGCGGCCAACTGGCGCGCCTGGCGGTAATCGGCGCACTGTTAGCCAACCCGCAACTGCTGATTCTCGATGAGCCCACCAATCACCTGGACAGCCAAGGCCGCGAGTGGCTGCTGGGCATTCTGGCTGACTGGCGTGGCGGGTTGATCGTGGTCAGCCATGACCGGCAACTGCTCAACTGCATGCAGCGAATCGTCGAGCTGTCACCGTTGGGCATCCAGGTCTACGGCGGTAACTACGCCGCTTTTCACGCCCAACGCGAGACCGAACAACACGCCGCCCAAGCGACGCTCGATCACGCCCGTCTGGAGCGCAGCCGTGAAAGCAAGCGCCTGAAGCAAAGCAACGATGACATCCAGCGCCATGCCGCGCGCTCGCGCAAGCACGCCGAAACGGCGAACGTCGACCGCTTCACCAAGGCCCGCTGGAAAGGCGCCGCGACCGAAATCGTCAGCACCGTGCGCAGTGCTCACCAGCAACACAAGGACGAGTTGGATGAGCGCGTGCGCAAAGCCTACGAACAGGTGGTGGATGAAACACCAACGCTGCTGGCGTTGCCCGGCACGGCAGTGCCCTGCGGTCGCCAGGTGTTGAGCCTGGAGCATACGCAGTTGCCCTGGCTGGATCCGCAGCAACCCAGTACTTTCCTCAGTGCCACCCTGATGGGCCCCATGCGAGTGGCAGTCCACGGGCCGAACGGTTGCGGCAAATCCACCTTGCTCAAGCTGCTGGCGGGTCAGTTGCAGCCGGTCAGCGGCGAGTGCACGGTGCATGTGCCGGCGGCCTATATCGATCAACATCTGGCGCTGCTGGACGACCAGCGCTCGATCGTCCAACAGTTCAATCTGCTCGACACCCCGCTGGCCGAGGGCGAACTGCGCACGCGCCTGGCCTTGCTGCAACTGGATGCCTTGCGGGTCACGCAACCCGTGGCGCGGCTCAGTGGCGGCGAACGCCTGAAGGCGGCCATGGCGATTGCCTTGTGGCGCAAAACGCCGGCGCAGTTGTTGCTGCTGGACGAACCGACCAACCATCTGGACATGCAGTCGGTGATCGCATTTGAGGAGGCATTGCAGGGGTTTACCGGGGCGATGATTGCGGTGTCCCATGACGCGGCATTTCTTGATGCACTCAAGCCCAGCCACACCCTGACATGGCACGCGAAGGGCTGGCGCCTGGAATCGGTGTGAAAGGTCTGCGCCAGGTCATTGCAGCCGAACGCAAAGCGTCCTACGGTAGTGGCCGGATAATCTCACCGCGGAACACGGCCCCATGCTGCCTTCATCCTTGAAGCCCTACACCAATGCCGCCTTATTGCATCGCCACAAATGGCGCGGGCGTGTCGGACTGATGCTGGTGGCCAGCCTTTCCGTGCTGGCGGGCATGACCGACGCCATTGGTTTCATGGCCAGCGGGGATTTTGTCTCGTTCATGAGCGGCAACACCACGCGCCTCGCCGTGGCGATCAGCGAAGGCGACCTGGGCCTCTCCGCGCGCCTGACGCTGTTGGTGGCGACGTTTATCGCCGGGAATGCGTTGGGCGTGATGGTCAGCCGCATCAGCCGGCGCCATGCCCTGCCTTTGTTGCTGTGCATCGCGACCCTGCTGTGCGGGGCCGCCGCCTGGCCGTTCGACGATCTACTGCCGGCATTGCTGGCGGCGATCATCGCCATGGGCATGCTGAATGCCGCCGTCGAAGAGGTAAACGGATTGCCGGTGGGGCTTACTTATGTCACAGGTGCGCTGTCGCGATTTGGTCGCGGGCTGGGCCGCTGGATGCTCGGTGAACGCCGCAATGGCTGGCGCGTGCAGCTGATCCCCTGGGCCGGGATGTTTGCCGGTGCGGTGATCGGTGCATTGCTGGAACATCAGATGGGGATTCGTGCGCTGCTGGTCAGCGGGGTGCTGTCGGCGCTGTTGGGGCTGGTGTCGCTGAAGATTCCCCGGCGCTGGCACCTGGGGTATATGCCACGCTAGAAAAGAGTTGCCCGCCCAACGTTCCGGCCTCGACGTCCATGTGCCGGTAAAGAGCCGTCACGCCGGGCGAGCGGGAAAATACTAAAACAATGCCCGCGAAGCTGTCCGCAGGGCATTTCTGAATTTTTCTAACGCAACCGATTACAGACACGTCGCCAGTGCGGCGAGACGACGCTTGGCCGGGTAGTCATCCTGGGCAGCATAATAGTTGACGCTGGCACCCGCGCCAGCGCTGCGCACGTCGACAAAGTAATCACCCGCCGTGGTGTAGATGGTGAAGCCACCGGCCTGTGCAGGCTCCATAAAGCCACCGGCGTCCACGCCGAATACCGCTTCGTCCTGCCAGCCGAACTGGATGCATTGGGCAACCACCAACGGTGCCTTGTCCGAGGCCAGGGTTTTATAGGGCGTACCGGTACGCGCCTCTTTCATCTTCGAGCCCGCGCAACCGGCCAGCGATGCCAGTACCAAAGCGCCAATTACCACCATCCGCATACCGAAGCTTCCTTGGAAAAAACGCGACTGTACCATTAGCAGGCGACACCGAATGATAATTGCGTCACCCTGCCGCCTACTTACGAACCCGCTTTTACCCGGACCCCCCATGACACCCAACGCCGAGCGCTACAACCCCTCCACCGACTACGCCGACAAGCTGATCAGCCGCATCGGCCAAACGCCTTCGTGGATCGCCAAACGCATCGGGGTGACCGACAAGCGCATCCGCTACATCCTGGATGGCGAACGCACCGTCAAGGGCGAAAGCACCCCGATCCAGATGACCTACACCGAGCAGTTTGCCCTGGAATGCCTGGCGGCCGAGGCCAAAGCCAACAAGAAGCCCGCCAGCCCGGTTGCTGAATAGCTGACAGATTCATGAACTTTTTTTCACTGTGAGGGGAGACCTTGCCGCCTATAGTCGGCAGGCTCATTTTTAAGAAGTCTCCCTTCCAGCCTGCCCTCCCGCAGGCTTTTTTTTGCCTGTATTTCAGAGCAGCCAGCGGAACAGATAGAACAGCGCCATGCTCAACAACACGGTGATCAGCACGCTGCGGGTCCAGAACATCAACGCCACGGCGCACACCCCGGCCAGCAGGTAAGGGTTGCCCAGGCTCAGGTTGAGCGTGTGGTCGGCCAGGAAAATGATCGGGCCGCAGATGGCGGTGAGCATCCCCGGCACGGCAAACCCGAGAAACTCCCGCGCTCCGCGATTGAGGCGCACCGGCAAACGCGGTTCGATGAACAGGTAGCGGTTGAGAAACACGATCAAACCCATGCCAAAAATCATCACGAAGATCATGGTTGCCCTACTCCCAGCCGCTTGCAGGCAAACCCCGCGCTCATCCCCAGCACACCGGACACCACCACGGCCGACTCCCAATGCAGGTAGCTCAGCCATACCGAGCACAGCAACGACACGGCGACGCAGACGATGGTTGGCACGTCGCGCACCACGGGGGTGATCAAAGCGATAAAGGTCGCGGCAATCGAGAACTCCAGGCCCAACTGATCCAGCCCGGGAATGCTTTTACCAAGCACGATGCCGGCGAAGGTGAACAGGTTCCAGATGATATAGAACGTCAGGCCGACGCCTAGGGCGTACCAGCGGTTGAAGGTCTGGCGGTCATACTGGCTGACCAGGGCGAAGAATTCATCGGTCAGCAAAAAGCCCAGGCTCATGCGCCACCTGGGTTTGAGCGGCGACAGCGTGGGGCGCATGTGCATGCCATAGAGCAAATGCTGTGAGGTCAGCAGCAAGGTGGTCAGCAGGATCGAAATCAGGCTGGCGCCGCTCTTGACCATACCGATGGCCACCAGTTGGGCGGCACCGGCAAACACAATGGTCGACAGCCCTTGGGCTTCCAGCGGGGTGAATTGGGCATCAATTGCGGTGGAACCGGCCAGCAATCCCCAGGGCGCACAGGCCAGGGACAACGGGATGATCGCAATCGCGCCACGGGAAAAGGCGTTTAGAGGCAGGGCGTCAGGCATACACAACAGGCTCATCGACAGTCAGTCGACAAGCATGCCAGCGGTATCAGGGATTGTCTTGAACGATCGTGCTCAGGCCAGTTTGACCGACACCCGCTCCACCGCATCCCGGGCTTCGCGCAGTTCGTGGGCGTCCTGGTTGAGCCGGTGGATGGTATTGAGCAGGCGCTGGCGCAGCACTTCATCGCTGAGCTTTTCGACGGCGCGCATCAGGTCAAAGGCCGCGGTTTCGTTATTGTCCGCGACGGAATCCAGGGTCTTGCGCAGGTTGCGAGTGGCACGGGTCACACGTTTTCTTCCTTCATCACCAATGGGCAGGCACTTTAGGACATTTGTGTTTCAGTTTAATTTCAACCACTTGTCGTCGATTGCCGGGCCATTGACGTAGATCAATCGAAACAAGATTTGACCAAAACATCTGGACATCCGTATATTCGTATTTCCATATGTTTCAAGGCGCTGACCATGTCAGATCTTTTCTCCCCGCCCAACGTCTTCAAGTGCCTGGCCGACGCCACCCGAGCTCGGGTGACGCTGTTAATCCTGCGCGAAGGCGAACTTTGCGTGTGCGAATTGATCCATGCTCTGGATGACAGCCAGCCGAAAATATCCCGCCACCTGGCGCAGCTGCGCAGTTGCGGGTTACTGCTGGACCGTCGCCAGGGCCAGTGGATTTATTACCGCCTCAATCCTGTATTACCTGAGTGGGTGACGGCGGTGCTCGACGTCACCCTGCAAGCCAACCAAGCCTGGTTAAACACAGACGCCCAGCGTCTGGACACCATGGGCGACCGACCACAACGGGCCAGCGCCTGCTGCTGATCCTGCGGAGAGCTTTTCATGCTTGTTGCCGTTGCTATCTTTCTGTTCACCATCATCCTGGTCATCTGGCAGCCCAAGGGCCTGGGCGTCGGCTGGAGCGCCACCATGGGCGCGATCCTGGCGCTGGCGTGTGGCGTTATCAGCCTGGCGGATATTCCGGTGGTGTGGCACATCATCTGGAACGCCACCGGGACGTTCGTTGCGCTGATCGTCATCAGCCTGCTGCTGGATGAGGCAGGCTTTTTTGCCTGGGCCGCCTTGCATGTGGCACGTTGGGGCCGTGGACGCGGTCGGCGGTTGTTCGCGTATATGGTGCTGCTGGGCGCGCTGGTGTCGGCGTTGTTCGCCAACGACGGCGCGGCGCTGATCCTCACGCCCATCGTGATGTCGATGCTGTTGGCGTTGCGCTTCTCTCCGGCGGCGACCCTGGCGTTCGTCATGGGCGCCGGGTTTATCGCCGACACCGCGAGCCTGCCACTGGTGGTCTCCAACCTGGTGAATATCGTATCGGCCGACTACTTCAAGATCGGCTTCAACGAATACGCCGCCGTGATGGTGCCGGTGAACCTGGTGAGCGTCGCCGCGACCCTCGCGGTATTGATGTGGTTTTTCCGCCGCGATATTCCGCAAACTTACGACCCGGCAGACCTCGACGATCCCGCCAGTGCGATCCACGACCGTGCGACGTTTCTCGCCGGCTGGTGGGTACTGGGCATTCTGCTGGTGGGCTGTTTTGCCCTGGAACCGCTGGGCATTCCCATCAGCGCGATCTCCGCCGCCTGCGCCACCTTGCTGCTGGTGATCGCCGCCAAGGGCCACAAGATTTCCACCCGCAAGGTGCTGAAGGAAGCGCCCTGGCAGATCGTGATCTTTTCCCTGGGCATGTACCTGGTGGTCTACGGCCTGCGTAACGCCGGGCTGACCAACTACCTCGCGACCTGGCTCGACACCTTCGCTGGTTACGGCGTGTGGGGCGCGGCATTGGGCACTGGCGTGCTGACCGCCCTGCTGTCTTCGGCGATGAACAACCTGCCGACCGTGCTGATCGGCGCGCTCTCCATCGAGGCCAGCCACGCCGTGGGCGTGGTGAAGGACGCGATGATCTACGCCAACGTGATCGGCAGCGATCTCGGCCCGAAAATCACCCCCATCGGTAGCCTGGCCACCTTGCTCTGGCTGCACATCCTGGCGCGCAAAGGCATCAGCATCACCTGGGGTTACTACTTCAAGGTCGGGATCGTGCTGACCTTGCCGGTGCTGTTGATCACCCTCGCCGCCCTCGCCCTGCGCCTGAGTTTCTGACGGAGTCCGTTTGATGAAAGTCCTGTTCATGTGCACCGCCAACAGCTGCCGCAGCATTCTCTCGGAAGCATTGTTCAACCATCTGGCGCCGCAAGGTTTCCAGGCCATCAGCTCCGGGAGCTTTCCCAAGGGCCAAGTGCTGCCCCGCAGCCTGACCACCCTGAAGGCCGCCGGCATCAGCACCGAAGGTTTGTACAGCAAGGGCAACGACGCCTTTGAAGGCAGCCCGCCGGACTTCGTCATCACCGTGTGCGACAAGGCTGCCGGGGAAGCCTGCCCAGTGTATTTCGGCCCGGCCATCAAGGCGCATTGGGGGTTGGAGGATCCGTCGGATGTTCAAGGCGATGAAGTCCAGGTCGACGCCGCGTTCCGCGACACCCTGGCAATCATTGAACGGCGCTGCCGAGCTTTTTTCGAGATTCCGTTCGCCAGCCTGAGCCCCGTTGAACTCAAGGCCGAACTTGATCGCATCGCCGCGTTGTAACCGAAGAGCCTGGCGAGTAGTCGATCTGAAGCCCTTTTCCGGCGTATGCTCGCGGGTAACCGTCACTGCGAGCCCCCTCAATGAGTTCCATGCAGCACGCCTGGCTGGGCAACTACGAAGTCAGCAGCACATCGTGCACCGGCCTGACATTTGCCCGCCACAGCCATGATGAATGCGTGATCGGCGTCAACCTGCTCGGCGAGGAACAGGTGTGGCTGGACCGCCGCACGTTCGAAGCCGGCCCCGGCAGCATTACCTTGTACAACCCCGGACAGATTCAGGGCGGCGGCGCAGCCGAGGGGCGGCCGTGGCGGTTTGTCAGCCTGTATGCGACTGCCGATCAATTGGCGGCTGACCTGGGTCTGGCACACTTGGAGTTCGACCGTTCGCTGTGCTTCCAGCCGGAGCTGGCGATGAAACTGGCCGGTGCGATTGAAGGTTCGCTGAGTGCCGATCCGATCGCCCGGGAGCTGAGTGAGGAAGCCTTGGTGGTGCTGCTCGGCGAGGTGGTCAGTTGCAGCGGCGTGCGCCTGCCTGGCAGCACAGCGGTGGGTCGCGGGCTGGTGATCAAGGCTCAGGAGTTGCTGGCAGAAAACCTGCACCAGGCGGTGGCACTCGATACCCTTGGTGACGAGCTGGGCCTGTCGAAATTCCATCTGCTGCGAGCCTTCCAGAAAGAAACCGGACTGAGTCCGCGCCAGTGGGCGATGCAACTGCGCACTCGTCGCGCCAAAGGGCTGTTGCGCTCAGGCGTGGCGGCGTCGCAAGTGGCCCACGCCCTCGGGTTCGCCGATCAGAGCCATCTGAACCGGCATTTTCGTGCGGCCTACGGCATTACCCCCGGTCGCTATCAAAGCGTGCTCAAGGGCTGAAAAGCGCAATCTGGTTCAAGACGACTTCTTCACCCTCCCCCAAACTACCGGCCATCCATTGAAGGAAGGCAGGCATGTTGACGATCTTTTTTTCGGCGCTGGTGTTTGGTTTTGTGTTTTGCCTGTCTCCGGGGGCGGTGCTGGCGGAAACCCTGCGCCGTGGGCTATTGCACGGGTTTACGCCGGCGTTGTTGGTACAGGTTGGCTCGCTGGTGGGCGACGCCGTGTGGGCGGTGATTGGGCTGACCGGCATGGCGTTGTTGATCCAGCATGAGTCGGTGCGGGTGCCGCTGACGGCGGTGTGCGGGTTGTATCTGGCGTGGCTCGGGGTGCGCAGCCTGATGGATGCCTGGCGGCTGCCGGAATCCGACAGTGCGCCGGCCAGGTCCGGGCAGAATGCGCTGATGGTGGGGGCCGCGATTTCCCTGGCCAATCCGAAGAACATTGTTTATTGGGGGGCCTTGGGCAGCGCGCTGTCGGGGATAGTCGGGGCGACGCCGAGCCATGGGCAGACGTTGATGTTTTTTGCGGGGTTCATGGTGGCGTCGGTGCTTTCGTGCTTTTTGATTGCGGCGTTGGTTAACCTGTTGCGCCAGAATGCGTCGCCCATGTGGCAGAGGGTTAGCTATGGCGCTTGCGGTGTGGTGCTGCTGTATCTGGCGGTTCTGGCTTTGCGGGCGATTTGAGGGGGGATTGAGTACATATCGGTTATTTAGGTAACGGCCGCCTATGGTTCCGCTCTTACAGCGGCTCACTTTGGAAAAGCCGGAATGCCGGCCCAGCCCAAAGTAAGCAAAACGCTCTGCCCAGCCTGTCGGCACCTCGCTGGGTCTCGGTGTTCCCTCGGGCTTATTGGGGCAGTCAGATCAAGATCAAAAGCAAGAGCACAGCGGCCTACCGG
Organism: Pseudomonas sp. PAMC 26793; assembly: GCF_000313235.1. Classification (NCBI taxonomy): domain Bacteria; kingdom Pseudomonadati; phylum Pseudomonadota; class Gammaproteobacteria; order Pseudomonadales; family Pseudomonadaceae; genus Pseudomonas; species Pseudomonas sp. PAMC 26793. The sequence continues at coordinate 130,468 of NZ_AMXG01000058.1, read as the reverse complement.
CCGGCTTTAGTGTTAAAAGCAGGGGCAAGATCCAGAGCGAAAACCGATCTGCTTTTCTGTGGGAGCGGGCTTGCTCGCGAAAAACCTGAGAGCGCCGCGTTCATCCAGAATGCCCTCGTCATCGTTAACGATCTTCGCGAGCAAGCCCGCTCCCACATTTGGACCGTGCCCGCTTTAGCTTTTGATTTTGCTCTACAACACTCAAGCCGGCCGGTAGGCCGCTGTGCTCTTGCTTTTGATCTTGATCTTAGGCGCCCCGTTAAACCACGCTGGCCGAACGCAGGCTTTGGAGCGTGGGTAACCCGGCAGGACGCCGGGTTAGCCGCGCTGGGCCAAGGATGGCCCATCGCGGCGGCCCACGGTCCAAAGCCGGAGTGAGGGCACTCCGAGCCTAGGCGAGGTGCCGAGTGGTGGGGCAAGAGCGTTTTGCTTACTTTTGCGCTTTTCAAAAGTGAGCCGCCGTAAGGGCGGAACCAACAGCGGCCGTTACCTAAATAACGGATACACACACAACCCAAAAAAAGCCCCCTCATTGGCCAAACCAGTCAACCAAGTTGAAAGCTTTGACCATTGCCCACCCACCGCTCTAGAGCGACTATTTCACCGGTCTACGTACCCATCCTGAAAATAAAAAAACACAGGGATTTGAAGCGATGCGTGATTACTCGGCTGCCATCACCCAGTTCAATTACCAACTCACCGTCGAAACCGCCTTGTCGGGCAACCTGCAGGCCCTCAACGCCTGCGTCGAATGCTGCGACCGTCACGCCTTACCCGGCCGCATCGCGCTGTTCTGGGAGGGCAAGGACGGCCGCAGCGCCACCGTCACCTTCACCCAATTGCAGGACCAGGCCGCACGCTTCGCCAACTTCCTCCTGGCCCAGGGCGTAAAGCGCGGTGACAAGGTAGCAGGCCTCCTGCCACGCACCGCCGAGTTACTGATAGTGGTACTCGCCACCTGGCGCATCGGCGCGGTCTATCAGCCGCTGTTCACCGCCTTCGGCCCCAAGGCCATCGAACATCGCCTGAACAGCTCCGGCGCAGCATTGGTGGTCACTGACGCCGTGAACCGCCCCAAACTCAATGAAGTGGCCGACTGCCCAACCATTGTCACCGTCGCCGGCCCCAACGGCGAAGGCATCGTGCGCGGCGATTTCAGCTTCTGGGCCGAACTGCCCAACTATTCCAACCTCTGCGAACCCGTATTGCTGGGCGCCGAAGACCCGTTCCTGTTGATGTTCACCTCAGGCACCACCGGCCCGTCGAAAGCCCTGGCCGTGCCGCTCAAGGCAATCGTCGCGTTCCAGAGCTACACCCGCGACGCCGTCGACCTGCGCCCCGAAGACGCGTTCTGGAACGTCGCCGACCCGGGCTGGGCCTACGGCATCTATTTCGGCGTGACCGGTCCCTTGTCCATGGGCCACCCGATCACCTTCTACGATGGCCCGTTCACCCTCGAAAGCACGTGCCGCGTCATCAACAAATACGGGATTACCAACCTCACCGGTTCCCCCACGGCCTATCGCCTGCTGATTGCCGGCGGCGAGCAGTTCGCCAAGTCGATCAAGGGCAGGCTGCGCATTGTCAGCAGCGCCGGCGAGCCCTTGAACCCGGAAGTGATCCGTTGGTTCGCCGACAACCTCGGCGTGACCATCCATGACCATTACGGCCAGACTGAACTGGGCATGGTGCTGTGCAACCACCACGGCCTGGAACACCCGGTGCACGTGGGTTCCGCCGGCTTTGCCTCGCCAGGCCACCGCATCGTGGTACTGGACGACAACCATCAGGAACTGACTGCCGGCCAGCCGGGCATCCTCGCCATCGACCGCGAACAATCGCCGATGTGCTGGTTCGCCGGCTACGACGGGGTCAAGACCAAGGCTTTCGTCGGCAAGTACTACCTCAGCGGCGACACGGTGGAGTTGAACCCCGACGGCAGTATCAGCTTTGTCGGGCGCAGTGACGATGTGATCACCACCTCCGGTTATCGAGTCGGCCCTTTCGATGTGGAAAGTGCATTGATCGAGCATCCGGCCGTGGTGGAAGCCGCGGTGGTGGGCAAGCCATGCCCGGAACGAACGGAGATCGTCAAAGCCTTTGTGGTGCTCAGCGAGCAATACCGCGCCGAGCCGGCCCTGGCCGAAGAGCTGCGCCAGCACGTGCGCAAGCGCCTGGCGGCGCATTCGTACCCACGGGAAATCGAATTTGTCAGCGAGCTGCCCAAGACCCCGAGCGGCAAGCTGCAACGCTTCATTTTGCGTAATCAGGAAATTGCCAAGGCCCAGGCGGCCACGGCGTGACCCACTCTTCAAGGAAACAATGATGCAGATTGAGAACAAGGTTTTTCTGGTCAGCGGCGGCGCTTCAGGCCTCGGCGCGGCCACGGCCGAGATGCTGGTAGCTGCCGGTGCCAAGGTAATGCTGGTGGATTTAAACGCTGACGCCGTGGCGGCCCAGGCGCAAAAGCTCGGCGAGCAGGCCCGCAGCGTGGTCGCGGATATCAGCCAGGAAGCCGCCGCCGAAACTGCGGTACAGGCCACGGTAGCGGCCTTTGGTGGTTTGCACGGGTTGGTCAACTGCGCCGGTGTGGTTCGCGGCGAGAAGATCCTTGGAAAAAATGGCCCTCACGTTCTGGCCAACTTCGCCCAGGTGATCAACGTCAACCTGATCGGCAGTTTCAACCTGTTGCGCCTGGCTGCGGCGGCTATCGCTGAGACCGAGGCGAATGCTGATGGCGAGCGCGGTGTGATCATCAACACGGCGTCGGTGGCGGCGTTTGACGGCCAGATCGGCCAGGCGGCCTATGCCGCCTCCAAGGGCGCGATCGCCAGCCTGACCCTGCCGGCGGCCCGCGAATTGGCGCGCTACGGGATTCGGGTGATGACCATTGCCCCCGGCATTTTTGAAACACCGATGATGGCTGGCATGACCCCGGAAGTGCGCGAGTCCCTCGCCGCCGGTGTGCCATTCCCGCCGCGCCTGGGCAAGCCAGGCGAGTACGCCGCGCTGGTGCGGCATATCATTGAAAACAGCATGCTCAACGGCGAGGTGATCCGTCTCGACGGTGCCTTGCGCATGGCGGCCAAATAAGGAGATTTTTCATGACTGATCCCATCGTTATTGTCAGCGCCGTACGCACCCCAATGGGCGGGTTCCAGGGCGATCTCAAAGGCCTCACCGCTCCGCAACTGGGCGCTGCGGCGATTCGTGCGGCGGTCGAGCGCGCCGGTATTGCTTCCGATGCCGTGGATGAAGTGCTGTTCGGCTGCGTACTGCCCGCCGGCCTCGGCCAGGCACCTGCACGTCAGGCGGCGCTGGGTGCAGGCCTGGATAAATCCACCCGTTGCACCACGCTCAACAAGATGTGCGGCTCGGGCATGGAAGCCACGATCCTGGCCCATGACTCGCTGCTGGCGGGCAGCGTGGAAGTGGTCATCGCCGGTGGCATGGAGAGCATGTCCAACGCGCCGTACCTGCTGGACCGCGCCCGCAGCGGTTACCGCATGGGCCATGGCCGGGTACTCGACCATATGTTCCTCGACGGCCTTGAAGACGCCTACGACAAGGGCCGCCTGATGGGCACCTTTGCCGAGGACTGCGCCGAGCACAACGGCTTTTCCCGTGAAGCTCAGGACGCGTTTGCCATTGCCTCCCTGACCCGTGCGCAACAGGCGATCACTGACGGTAACTTCATCGCCGAAATCGTTCCGGTGCAGGTCACCGTGGGCAAGGAACAGAAAACCATCACCCACGACGAACAGCCGCCAAAAGCGAAGCTGGACAAGATCGCCACCTTGAAGCCGGCCTTCCGCGAAGGCGGTACGGTGACGGCGGCCAACTCCAGTTCGATTTCCGACGGGGCGGCGGCGTTGTTGCTGATGCGCGAGTCTGAAGCGCAGAAGCGCGGGCTCAAGCCGCTGGCGGTGATCCATGGTCACGCGGCATTTGCCGATGAGCCTGGCCTGTTCCCGGTGGCGCCGGTGGGGGCGATCCGCAAGCTGATGAGCAAGACGGGTTGGAACCTCGACGAAGTCGACCTGTTTGAAATCAACGAAGCCTTTGCCGTGGTCAGCCTGGTGACCATGAGCAAGCTGGAAATTCCCCACAGCAAGGTCAATATCCACGGCGGTGCCTGTGCCCTGGGCCATCCGATCGGCGCGTCCGGCGCGCGGATCCTGGTGACCCTGCTCTCGGCCCTGCGCCAGAAAGGCCTGAAGCGCGGCGTTGCGGCGATCTGCATCGGCGGCGGTGAAGCCACGGCCATGGCCGTTGAATGCCTGTATTAAGGACCACCTATGCTCCCGAATGACGAACAACTGCAAATCAGCGAAGCCGCCCGGCAATTTGCCCAGGAACGGCTCAAGCCGTTCGCCGCCGAGTGGGACCGCGAGCATCGCTTTCCCAAGGAAGCCATTGGCGAAATGGCCGAGCTGGGCTTTTTCGGCATGCTGGTCCCGGAACAGTGGGGCGGTTGCGACACCGGCTACCTGGCCTACGCCATGGCCCTGGAAGAGATCGCCGCCGGCGACGGCGCCTGCTCCACCATCATGAGCGTGCACAACTCGGTGGGCTGTGTGCCGATCCTCAAGTTCGGCAACGACCAACAGCGGGAACAGTTCCTCAAGCCCCTGGCCAGCGGCGCGATGCTCGGCGCTTTTGCCTTGACCGAGCCCCAGGCGGGTTCCGACGCCAGCGGCCTGAAAACCCGTGCCCGGCTGGAGGGCGATCACTACGTACTGAATGGCTGCAAACAGTTCATCACCTCCGGGCAAAACGCCGGGATCGTGATTGTGTTTGCGGTCACCGATCCGGCTGCCGGCAAGCGCGGTATCAGCGCCTTTATCGTGCCCACCGACTCGCCGGGCTACAGCGTGGCGCGGGTCGAGGACAAACTCGGCCAGCATGCCTCCGACACCTGCCAGATCCTGTTTGAGGACTTGAAAGTGCCGGTGGCCAACCGTTTGGGCGAGGAGGGTGAAGGCTATCGGATCGCCTTGGCCAACCTCGAAGGCGGGCGCGTCGGCATTGCCTCGCAAGCGGTGGGCATGGCCCGGGCGGCGTTTGAGGCGGCCCGGGACTACGCCCGCGAGCGGGAAAGCTTTGGCAAGCCGATCATCGAGCACCAGGCCGTGGCCTTCCGCCTGGCGGACATGGCGACGCAAATCGCCGTGGCGCGGCAGATGGTGCATTACGCCGCCGCCCTGCGTGACAGCGGCAAGCCGGCGCTGGTGGAGGCGTCCATGGCCAAGTTGTTTGCTTCGGAAATGGCCGAAAAGGTCTGTTCGGCAGCCTTGCAAACCCTCGGCGGTTACGGTTACCTGAGCGACTTTCCCCTGGAGCGGATCTACCGCGATGTGCGGGTCTGCCAGATTTACGAAGGCACCAGCGATATTCAACGCATGGTCATTTCACGCAATCTCTGAGGAGTATCTATGAGTTACGAAACCATTTTGCTGGACGTCCAGGGCCGTGTCGGGCTGATCACTCTCAATCGCCCGCAAGCGCTGAACGCTTTGAACGCACAGCTGGTCAGTGAGCTGAACCAAGCGTTGGACAGCCTGGAGGCCAATCCGGAAATCGGCTGCATCGTGCTCACCGGCTCGAAAAAGGCCTTTGCCGCCGGCGCCGACATCAAGGAAATGGCCGAGCTGACCTACCCGCAGATCTACCTCGACGACCTGTTCAGCGACAGCGATCGCGTGGCTAACCGCCGCAAGCCGATCATTGCGGCGGTCAACGGCTTCGCCTTGGGCGGGGGCTGTGAATTGGCCTTGATGTGCGACTTCATCCTGGCGGGCGACAACGCCAAGTTTGGCCAGCCGGAAATCAACCTCGGCGTGCTGCCGGGCATGGGCGGCACCCAGCGCCTGACCCGCGCCGTAGGCAAGGCCAAGGCCATGGAAATGTGCCTGACCGGGCGCTTTATCGATGCGGTGGAAGCGGAGCGTTGCGGGATTGTCGCGCGGATCGTGCCGGCGGATGAGCTGTTGGACGAAGCATTGAAAGTCGCGACCCTGATTGCCAGCAAATCGGTGCCCATCAGCATGATGGTCAAGGAAAGCGTCAACCGCGCGTTTGAAGTGAGCCTGTCCGAGGGCGTGCGCTTTGAGCGCCGGGTGTTCCATGCGGCGTTTGCCACACTGGATCAGAAGGAAGGCATGGCGGCGTTTGTGGCCAAGCGTGCGCCGGAGTTCAAGGACAAGTAAACACTGTCCTGAAACGCTGAAGATCAAAAATGTGGGAGCGGGCTTGCTCGCGAAGACGGTGTTACAGTCACCCGATGCATCGACTGATCCACCGCCTTCGCGAGCAAGCCCGCTCCCACATTGGTTCTGGGAATACCTGTTACAGCTGGTAGTTTTTCAACTCTCTGGCAATCACCATCCGCTGAATCTCGCTGGTGCCCTCGTAAATCTGGGTAATTCGCGCATCCCGGTAGTAACGCTCCACCGGGTAATCCTCCAGATAGCCATAACCCCCATGAATCTGCATCGCTGAAGAGCACACTTTCTCGGCCATTTCCGACGCAAACAGCTTGGCCTGGGACGCTTCCGACAGGCACGGCTTGCCCGCACTGCGCAATCGGGCCGCGTGCAGGATCAGCAAGCGCGCCGCATTCAGACGGGTTTGCATATCGGCCAGCAGGTTGGCCACGCTCTGGTGTTCAATGATTGCCTTGTCGAACTGCACCCGGTCACGGGCGTAGGCCAGCGCCGCTTCAAAGGCGGCGCGGGCGATGCCCAGCGCCTGGGCGGCAATCCCGATGCGCCCGCCTTCGAGGTTGGACAGGGCGATGGCCAGGCCTTTGCCGCGTTCGCCCAACAAGTTGGCTTCCGGCACCGTGCATTGGTTGAGGGTGACGGCGCAGGTGTCCGAGGCACGAATGCCCATTTTGTGTTCGGTACGGTCCACCACGAAGCCCGGGGTGCTGGTCGGTACGAGGAATGCCGAGATGCCTTTCTTGCCCAGGTCCGGGTCGGTCACCGCAAACACGATCGCCAGTTTGGCGCGCTTGCCGTTGCTGACAAACTGCTTGGCGCCGTTGATCACCCACTGGCCGTCCCGCAGTTCGGCGCGGGTACGCAGGTTGTGCGCTTCGGAACCGGCCTGGGGTTCGGTCAGGCAAAAGCACCCAATGGCCTGGCCGCTGGCCAGTTCCGCCAGCCAGGTTTCCTTTTGTTTCTGTGAGCCGTAGTTGAGGATTGGCCCGCAACCGACTGAATTATGGATACTCATCAGTGCGCCGGTGGCGCCGTCACCGGCGGAAATCTCTTCCACCGCCAGGGCGTAGGCCACGTAGTCGACGTAGGTGCCGCCCCATTCTTCGGGCACGACCATGCCCAGCAAGCCCAACTCGCCCATCTTAGCGACGAGGGCGTCGTCGATCCAGCCGGCCTTTTCCCAGGCCTGGGCGTGGGGCGCGATTTCGCCACGGGCAAAATCCCGGGCCATGTCGCGAATCATTACCTGTTCTTCAGTAAATTCAATATCTTGCATGACTTAGTTCCCGTTCTTGTCGAAGTCGCGGAAGAAGCTTTCGACATGATCAGCCTCCAACGCTTGGAGGGTAGGAGGGTTCCAGCGAGGGTTTTTGTCCTTATCGATCAGCAGCGCGCGCACGCCTTCGATCAAGTCGCCACGGGCGAACCATTGGCGGTCCAGGTGCAACTCCAGGGCAAAGCACTGCTCCAGGGGCAGGTGGCGTCCGCGGCGCAGCATCTGCAGGGTCACGGCCATGGCCAGGGGCGAGCGGGTTTGCATCAGGCTGGCGGTGGTCAGCGCCCAGTCATGGCTGTCGGCGACGGTGACTTGCTGCAATTGCTCGACGATGCTCGGCACATCCGGCAAGGCAAAAAAGTGGTCGATGGCCGGGCGCAGCGCCGCCAGTGGCGCGTCGGGCAATTGTTGCACCGCCAGGCCGGCCAGCAGGCCTTGCAGGTCTTTGAGTGGTGAGTCGTGCCATTTCAGGCGGTCCAGGCGCTGGTCGAGGTCGGCGAGCCTGGCGCTGTCGAGGTACCAGTCTGCCAGCCCGCAATACAGGGCATCGGCGGCGCGAATCTGTACGCCGGTCACCCCGAGGTAGACCCCCAGTTCCCCGGGAATACGTGGCAGGAAATAGCTGCCGCCCACATCCGGGAAATAACCGATGGCCACTTCAGGCATTGCCAGGCGGCTGCGCTCGGTGACCACCCGCAGGTCGGCGCCTTGTACCAGGCCCATGCCGCCGCCGAGGACGAAGCCGTCCATAAGCGCCAGGACCGGCTTGCGGTAGCGGTGAATAGCGAGGTCTAGGGCGTATTCCTCGACGAAGAAGTCTTGGTGGAGGGTGTCGCCGTTCTTGAAGCTGTCGTACAGCGAGCGAATGTCGCCCCCGGCGCAGAAGGCTTTTTCACCGGCACCGCGCAACACCACGGCATGCACCTCGGGGTCGTTGGCCCAGGCCTGCAAGTGCCGGCTGAGGCTGCGGACCATGTCCAGGGTAATGGCGTTCAGGCCGGCGGGGCGATTGAGGGTCAGGTGGCCTATGTGGTTGCGTACGTGCGCCAGGACCTCGTCGTGCACGACCCCGGCGCTGCTTGCTTCGGATGAAACCTGAGCAGTCATCTCTAACTCCCTGCTTTTATTGTTCTTTATCAAGATGTTCGTAGGCGAACCATCTCGCGATCGTACCAGTGCAAATTTGCCCAGTACAAGTCGGAATCATGCAGGTCGTTTTTGCATTTTTGCCCTAGGGAGGATGCCGGCCCTAGCGTTGGAAAACCGCGCCGATCGTCCGTCGCCGGGCATAGCGTTCGCTGGCCTGGATCAGTTCTTCCAGTTCCTGCGGTGTCACGTCCAGGAACTGCTCGCGCTCGGCCAGGGCCTGCTTGAGGTCTTCGGCGCTGATGCCGGGGCTTTCGATGGCCGTTGGCATAAAGTTCGGTGCAGCGGGCTCGCTGGCTCCCTTGGGATAGCGCGTGCGGGTTGCGTTGTTATAGACCAGTGCGCAGGCCAGCAAGGCAGCGGCGCCCAGCATGACGACGCCCAGTTCGTGCCAGCCGATGGCAATGGACGCGGGATCAGCCAGCACCAGGCTCATCGCCAGCCCGCCCGCAGGTGGGTGCAGGCAGCGCAGCCAGCAGATCAGAATGACGGTCATCCCGGCGGCCAGGCATGCGCTGCCCAATGTGCGTCCCAACACCCGCGCCACCAGCAGCGCAACGACCCCGGCACACAGGTAGCTGCCAATGATCGACCAGGGCTGGGCCAACGCGCCGGAAGACACGGCAAACAGCAGCACCGCCGAGGCCCCCAGCGGACCTATAAGGTGCAAGGCGACCTCCATACCAAACACCTGGGCGCACACCCAGACACTGAACAGGGTGCCTAACGCCATGCCGATGGCGGCACGACTCCATTCGGCGGGGCGGGTATTGATGGCAGCGGGTAACCAGCGAGCGAGCATTGACGGGCGATCCATAAAAAGCGGGCAAAAAAAAGGCTTGTCTGGTTTCCCGGAAAAGCCTTTCAAAACAGTTCCTGCATTTGGGGGAGGAACCCGCGCAGTGTGCCAATCGGACAAGGTTGCCGCCAATGCATATTAATGCAGGTCAAGTGCAGTATTTTTGCGGTAAAGCGGCTCAACCAACAGGTATCAGGCGGGTTGGGGGCGGCAGCGGGCTGCCGATCTTGCCCAGTACCCGATCATTGGTTTCCTCATTGATCAGCAGGTTCTGTACGTTTTCCCGCAGCGAGGGATCGTTGGCCAGTGGCCCCTTGAGTACTACCAGTGCATCACGCAGTTCCATGAGCCGATCCAGTTTTGGTTGGGGGATATAACCCACATTCACCTGGTCGCGAGATAACGGCGCAACAGTGTCAGAAGCAGCAGGGGCGGGCAATCGATGGTCGGACACAGAGCATTCCTCTAGATGAAATAAACGGCAGGGCTAAGTGCTGTTTAAAACGTATTTATTGTTACTGCGGCTGTTTCTTTAGTCGGGTACTTCGCGGTAGATGGCTTGTTACTAGGTTCGTTGAGTTTTGTGTGAAAGCAACAGGAAGGCCCTGCGCCGAACCTTTGGTGTCTCTAAAAGTAATTAGAAGGTATTAAATAAATAACTCACTTTGCAGGCGAGTCTACAGTCGGTGACTTGGAGCGGGAAGGGGGCGTGGCATCGGCGCGTGCGTATAGATGCGTAGGATCTTTCTCGATAGTTACAATCCGGAAAGTTTCGAAGTTGCATGGATAAAGAAGTTTCTTACATGCACTTGGATTTATAACTACGGACTGTACTGGCGCGGGATAAGCGGTCTGTGCCGCTTATCCCATTGCCAAGTATCAAGGTTGCGTGGGTTTGGTCAAATGCAGCAGCACGTAGGGGTTCTTGTCGAACTGGCCGGTCAGCACCGGTTCCAGTGAGCGAATACGCGGATCGCTCAAGGCCTCGTAGTCCGCCTGGCTCATGATCAGCCAGGCAGGCGCCTGGATCGGCGCCAGTTCGGCGGGCAACTGGGTAAACAACGGCACCCGGTCGCAATCGAGGTTGACCATGAACTTGATGGCTTTCGCGTCCTTGCCCAGCGCGTGCAGCACCAGTGGCGCTTGTTCTTGCTGGATGAGCGTGTGGGCCTGGAGGGTAAAGGTGCGCGTGTCATACAGCCGGCGCTCCAAGGGCTCGACCATCACGATATAGGCGAGCCACACCGCGAGTACGGCAGTGAACGCCGGACCCAGGTAGCGCAGACGCCGGTTGAACAGCAGTCCCAGCGCCAGAGTCTGTAGCGCGATCAGCAGCCCGAACACCGGATTGAGACTACCCATCTGCTCAGGGAAGCGATGACGTGCCACGAACAAACCTGCGATCAGCAAACCCGGAATGACCGTCCACAGCGCCAGCATCAGCCAGCGCAACCCGGCGAACAGTTTTCCGCGCGCTACCTGGAATGGATACGCGGCAATGATCGCCGCCATGGGCAGCATCGGTAGTACATAGCGGGCTTTTTTCGCTTGGGGCACCGACAGGCCGATCATCACGATCAAGCCGGCGGCCAGGCAATACAGCACCAGTTTCAACGCCGGGCCCTTGTCTTCGCGACCGCCGGCGACAATCGCAATCAGCGCCAGTATGGCCAGTGGATAGGCAGGCGCGTAATTGCCCATGGAGCTGGCGAAGTAATACAGCTTGCTGCTGGAGCCTTCGGTACCGTCCATGCGGCCGAGGAACTGCATGCGGATCACGTCCTGCATGAACGCCTCACCGCCACTGAGCTTGGCCAGCAACAACAACAGGCCGACACACGCCGCCAGCAACGCCAGCGCCAACAAGCCAAAACTGAACAACTGCCGCCATTGACGATTGATCAGGTAATAGCTGCACAGCATGCCGGTGGGAATCACCAGACCGATGGGCCCACGGATCGCGAACCCCAGGATCAGCAGCAGGAACAGCCAGTGCAGGCGTTTGCCGGCGCCGAAGTGGTCATGGGCATAACCCAGGTAAAACACCGCCAGGGCCACGGCGGCCAGCATCTGGTCGAGGGACACCGCGCGGGTTTCGCTGATGAAGGTACTGCTGAGCAGCAGCACCGCAATGCTCAGCAACGCCCAGCGCCGGGAGTAGGGCGCGGTCAGCCGGTAGATCAGCACCACGATCAGCGCCGAAGCAATGGCCGTTGGCAGCCAGGCCGTCAGGCTGGTGACCTGCCCCAGAGGCAGGGACAGCAGCCAGGTCATCAGCGTCGAGGTGGCCAGGTAATCGGCATAAGGTTGCCCGTACGTTGTCGGGAAAAACCCCGGCCCATGGCGCAGCATCTCCTGGGCGAACAGCACGAAGCGCGAATCAAAACCGATGATGGCCTGGTTCCAGTTGCCTGCGATAAACAGGACCAGTGCCAGGAGCCCCAGCACCCAAGAGTGTCGGCGGATCGTCGGGTTGAGCAGGGGCGGATGGGCTTTGTCCACGTCTTAGGCTTCCTCGGCCTGAGGCACCCAGTTTTGCTGGGGGATCGGCAAGTTGCAGGAGTCGCCGCGGCCCATCGGGAAGTACTGGATGCCTTTGCGCGCCAGGCGTTCGCCGTCGTACAGGTTGCGACCGTCGAAGATCACCGGGGTTTTGAGGCGCTGCTGGATCAAGTCGAAGTCCGGTGCCTTGAACTGCTGCCATTCGGTGCAAATGATCAGGGCGTCGGAGCCGCTCAAGGTGGATTCCGGGGTGCCCATCAGCATCAGGCGCGGGTCATCGCCGTAGATGCGTTGGGTTTCCTGCATGGCTTCCGGGTCAAACGCGCGCACATTGGCGCCGGCGGCCCACAAGGCTTCCATCAGTACCCGGCTGGGTGCATCGCGCATGTCGTCGGTGTTGGGCTTGAACGCCAGGCCCCACAACGCGAAGGTCTTGCCCTTGAGGTCGCCCTTGAAGAACGCATTGGCACGTTCGAACAGCTTGCTCTTCTGGCGCTGGTTGATGGCTTCCACGGCTTCCAGCAGGTCGCTGGAGCAGTTGGCCGCCTTGGCGCTGTGGATCAGGGCGCGCATGTCCTTGGGGAAGCACGAGCCGCCATAACCGCAACCCGGGTAGATAAAGTGGTAGCCGATCCGCGAGTCGGCACCAATGCCCAGACGCACAGCTTCGATGTCGGCGCCCAAGTGTTCGGCCAGTTCGGCGATCTGGTTGATAAAGCTGATCTTGGTGGCCAGCATGCAGTTGGCGGCGTACTTGGTCAGTTCGGCGCTGCGCAGGTCCATGAAGATGATGCGGTCGTGGTTGCGGTTGAACGGTGCATACAGCTCGCGCATCACTTCGCGCACTTCTTCACGCTCGCAGCCGATGACGATGCGGTCCGGACGGCGGCAGTCGGCAACGGCCGAGCCTTCCTTGAGGAATTCCGGGTTGGAGACGATATCGAATTCCAGATGGCGGCCGGCAAGGTGCAGGGCTTTTTCCATGTGCGCGCGCAAGGTGTCGCCGGTGCCGACGGGCACGGTGGATTTTTCCACCAGGATCACCGGGTCGATCCGGTGGCGGGCCACGGCATCGCCTACCGACAGCACGTATTTCAGGTCGGCCGAACCGTCTTCGTCCGAAGGGGTGCCCACGGCGATAAACAGCACTTCACCGTGTTCAACGGCGAGTTTCTCGTCATAGGTAAACGTCAGGCGACCGCCTTCGAGGTTTTCCTTGACCATGGCCGCCAGGCCCGGCTCGAAGATGCTTACGTGGCCCTGTTGCAGCAACTTGACCTTTTTCTCGTCAACGTCCATGCAGATGACATCGTGGCCGACTTCGGCCAACACGGTGGCCTGTACCAGACCGACGTAACCGCTACCAAATACACTGATTTTCATGGGGCATTCCTGGGACTTGTGGTGCTAGCACGACGAGAGTTGATAGTCAGGACTCCGAGAATGACCAAGGCCACGCCCGTAGTTTTTGAAACGGAAAAATGTTCGTTGAAGACCGGCAGGCTGGCAGCCAGCAGGTACACCAGCGCGTAGCTGATGCTGAGCAGCGAGTAGGCGCGCCCCAGCGGCAAATCTTTCAGTGCGCCGAGCCAGCAGAGCATCGACAGGGCATAGGCAATGATCGCCAGGATCACCACCCCCAGTGCGCCGAGGTCGATGGCGCCGGTGTTGAGTGCTGTCAGCCATTCAGTGGGCAGCGGCAGGCGCGTCATGCTCCAGCGCATGCCCAACTGGGCACCGCTCACCAGTGCAACGCTGCCCAGGGCCAGGGCAAAACCGCGAGCGCGACTCATACCTGGCGCCCCAGCAGCACTACACCGGCAATCACCAGCAGCACACCGAACCAATGGCGGCCATCGATGTGTTCGTGGAACACAAAGCGCGCCACCAGGGTGACCAATACAAAGTTGAGACTGAGCATCGGGTAGGCGATGCCGACTTCCAGGCGTTGCAGCACCAGCAGCCACACCAGCAAACCCAGACCCAGGCACACCAGCGCCGACCACAGCCACGGCGAACGCAGCTTCAAGGCCCAACCATCCGGCTGGTCACGCCAGCTTTCAACTGCAAACTTCTGGGACACCTGGCCCATGCAGGTCAACAGGCAAGCGCCCAACAACAGCAGCAACGTGGTCATGGTGCGCTCTGCGGGAAGATCAGGATCACGATATTGCCCTGCTCGTAGCGCTTGCCGTCTTTGGGCAGCAGGTCCACTTCCTGGCGCTCGTCGTCACCCTTGACCCGCATCACAACGCCCACCGAACCTTGTTTACGCGCATCGCTCATCCATTGCTGGACGCTGGCGGCATCGATCTTGCGGTAAGCGGTGTCCGGGAAGGCGATGCCGTATTTCACTTCGCCAACGGTGTTGTAAAGCATCACTTCAGGCCGCTGCAGGCGCCACGACAAGGCCGATGCGGCACCGAGGTCGTTGCTCAGCAGGGCGGTGGTCGGCTGCAGCTCCTGGAGGTGATCAATGATGAACTGGTCCGGGGTCTTGTTATAAACCACCGAGTGCGGCAACGCGGCCGGCACCAGCGCCACCAGCAACCAACTGCCCATTACCGGTGCGGCCCACATCTGCAATGGGCGTGCGGCTTGCAGCAGGTTGGCAATGATCCAGCCGAACAGGAAGACGAACACCAGCACCAGGCTTAAGGTTTCCTGGCCGTGCTCATACACCGGCTTCTTCAATTGGAACCAGGTCAGGGCCAGCAGCCCCAGCACGCCAATGACCAGGTTCAGCCAGCCATTGATGCGCAGTACGCGGCCACGGGCCCGGGCCAGTTTGTCGGCCAGGGTGTGCCCCATCAGCAAAGCGAGAGGCAGCAGGCACGGCATGATGTAGGACGGCAGCTTGCCCTTGGCCAGGCTGAAGAACGCCAAAGGCATCAGCAACCACAGCAGCAGGAAGGCGATTTTGGCGCTGCGCTTTTCCTGCCAGGCCTGTTTGGCGGTGGAGGGCAGCAACGCCACCCATGGCAGGCTGAACGCGACCATCAGCGGCAGGTAGTACCAGAAGGGCTCGGAGTGCTGGGCGTCTTCGCCGGCAAAGCGCTGGATGTGCTCGTGCCAGAAGAAGAAGTGCCAGTAATCCGGCTCCTGGGCATGCACCATCAGTGCCCAAGGCAGGCTTACGACAATCGCCACTGCCACGGCCACCAGGCCATAGGTGAGCAGTTCACGAAAGCGTTTTTGCCAGATCATGTAGGGCAGGGCGATCAGTACGGGCAGCAGCCAGGCGAGGAAGCCCTTGGTCATGAAGCCCATGCCGCAGGCGAACCCGAGCAGGGCCCACGACCCCAAGCGGCCACGGGTGGTGGTGCTGTCGAAGCAGAACCACAGGGCAGCTCCGGTCAGATTGACCCAGAAGGTAAACTGCGGATCGAGGTTGGCGTAGCCCGCCAGGAACGCGACGCTGACGAAACTCATGTACAGCACGGCGCTGACCAGGCTCTTGCGCGGGTCGTTCCACAAACGCCGGGCCACGCAGTACACCAGCAGGATGCTCAAGCCAGTGCTCAAGGCCGAGGCGAAACGCACGCCGAACAGGTTCTGCCCGAAAATCGCCTGGCCCAGCGCGATCATCCAGTAGCCGGCCGCCGGTTTTTCGAAATAGCGAATCCCCATGAAATGCGGCGAGGCCCATTTGCCGGTCAGCAGCATTTCCTGGCTGATCTGCGCATAGCGGGTTTCGTCGGGGATCCACAGCCCATGGGTGGTCAACGGAATCAGGTAGAACACTCCGAAAGCCAGCAGGAGCAGGGGCAGGGCCCAGCGCCGGATCATGCCTTTTGCACTCCGAGCCAGCCTTCACGGCCGCTGAGCACGCCGCGCACCAGCTGTTGCTGGGGCAGGGTGGTCAGGTCGGCGGGCAACAGGTCGCCCAACGGTTTGAACTCGATGCCGCGCTGCCCTGCCTGGGCGAGCAACTGGCGAAAATCATTGGCCATCAGAATCCCTTCTACTTCTGCGTGGATCGTATAGACGTTGAGCTTCGACGGCTTGAAGCGGTCGAGGATGTAACTGTTGAAATCCTTGGCGGCCACCACCGGGCCTACGACTTCGTCGAAGGTCGGCATGTCCACCGGAATTTGGGGCGTGCCGGCACTGCCATCCGCCAGGGTTGGCCGGAACAGGCTGGTACCACGGCAATCGCTGTTGTAGCGGAAATTGAACGCTTGCTTGGCTTGCACCACGCGCTCATCGGCACGCCACCCGGCGGCGGCTGAGCAGTCGATGGGCTCACCGAGGATGTCGTTCAAGGTGTCGACGCCACGGCGAATCTGCTCGATCAGCTGTGCATCGCTCCAGCGCCCGGTGTTGGCTTGCCAGCCATGGTGGTCCCAGGCGTGCAGCCCGACTTCATGCCCGGCAGCCTTGGCCTGGCGCATCAAGTGCCCCAGGTCGCGACCGATGGGTTTTCCTGGCCAGGCGGTGCCGGCCAGCAAAATGTCCCAGCCGTACAAACCGGCAGCGTTGGAGCGCAGCATCTTCCACAGGAATTGCGGGCGGATCAGGCGCCACAAGTGGCGCCCCATGTTGTCCGGCCCGACGCTGAAGAAGAAGGTCGCCTTGACCCCGGCTTCGTCGAGCGACTCCAACAACCGTGGCACCCCTTCACGGGTGCCTCGATAGGTGTCGACGTCGATGCGTAGACCTGCCTGCATCAGCGCTTGTCCGCGATTTCGAGCATGGCTTCACGCAGGAAGAAGTCCAGGGTGTTGCCGATGGTTTCGCTCATCTCCACGGTAGGCTCCCAGTTCAGCAGGCGCTTGGCGTTTTCGATGCTTGGCTTGCGGTGAGCCACGTCCTGGTAACCGGTGCCGTAGAACGCCTTGCTCTCTACGTCGCGGAAACCGGCAAACGGAGGGAAGTTGCTGCGCAGTGGGTGAGCTTCGAACTGACGCAGCAGTTCTTCGCCCAACTGACGGATGCTGGCTTCGTTTTCCGGGTTGCCGATGTTGATGATCTGGCCGTTGCAGTTATCGTTGTCGTTATCGATGATGCGGGCCAGGGCCTCGATACCGTCAGCGATGTCAGTGAAGCAACGCTTCTGCTCGCCACCGTCGAACAGACGGATCGGCGTGCCTTCCACCAGGTTCAGGATCAGCTGGGTGATGGCGCGGGAACTGCCGATACGGGCCGAGTCCAGGCGGTCGAGGCGCGGGCCCATCCAGTTGAATGGACGGAACAAGGTGAACTTCAGGCCTTTGTCGCCGTAGGCCCAGATCACGCGGTCCAGCAGCTGCTTGGAGACCGAGTAGATCCAGCGTTGCTTGTTGACCGGGCCCACCACCAGGTTGGAGGTGTCTTCGTCGAAGTACTGGTCCTGGCACATGCCATACACTTCGGATGTCGACGGGAAGATCACGCGCTTGTTGTACTTCACGCAGTAGCGAACCAGTTTCAGGTTCTCTTCGAAGTCCAGTTCAAACACGCGCAGCGGGTTGCGGGTGTATTCGATCGGAGTGGCGATGGCCACCAGCGGCAGGACCACGTCGCACTTCTTGATGTGGTACTCGATCCACTCGGAGTGAATGCTGATGTCGCCTTCCACGTAGTGGAAGTTCGGGTGGCTGCGCAGGCGCTCGATGGCGTCGGAGCCGATGTCCAGGCCGTAGATTTCGTAGCGGTCGTCACGCAGCAGGCGCTCGGACAGGTGGTTACCGATGAAACCGTTCACACCCAGGATCAGTACGCGGGTACGGCGTGGCTTGCGGCCGGACTCGGCGCCGCGCAGGACGGAACCGTCCACCAGGCCCAGTTCATCAGCCAGGGACGGGCCGGCCAGGTACAGGCCGTTTTCGTTGCGCTGGCCGAACTTGACCACCAGGGAGTCTTCACCGCAGGCGATGCGCAGCGGGTTGACGCTGATCACGCGGCCTGGTGCCAGGCCTTCGTTGCCTTTGACGACTTCAGCGCTCCAGACGATCAGCTTGTGCTCGCCTACCGCGCAGAAGGCGCCCGGGTACGGTTGGGTAACGGCGCGAACCAGGTTGAACAGCTCTTCAGCCGGTTTTTTCCAGTCCAGCTTGCCGTCAGCTGCGGTGCGACGACCGAAGTAGGTGGCTTTGCTTTCGTCTTGGGCGGTTTCGGTCAGCTTGCCTTGAGCCAGTTGCGGCAGGGCGTCACGCAGCAGGCTAGTGGCCGCGTCACGCAGTTTGGCGTGCAGGGTCAGGCCGGTGTCGGTGCGGTCGATCACGACTTTCTGCTGGGCCAGGATCGCGCCGGCATCGGCACGCTTGACCATGCGGTGCAGGGTCACGCCGGTTTCGGTTTCGCCGTTGACCAGTACCCAGTTGGCCGGTGCGCGGCCACGGTATTGTGGCAGCAGGGAGCCGTGCAGGTTGAACGCGCCTTTCTTGGCGGTGGCCAGCAGGGCTTCGCTCAGCAGGTTGCGGTAGTAGAACGAGAAGATGTAGTCCGGGTTCAGCTTGGCGATGCGCTCGATCCACAGCGGGTGGTTGGCGTCTTCCGGGGCGAGCACCGGGATACCGTTACGGGCGCACAGTTGGGCGACGGAACCGTAGAAATTGTTTTCCTTGGGATCATCGGCATGGGTGAACACGGCCGCAATTTCGTAACCCGCATTGAGCAGGGCTTCGATACCAGCACAGCCAATATCGTGGTAAGCGAAGACAACAGCTTTTGAATTCATGACGAAACCTGATCGGAAGGAGAAGTAGAAGTGTGGGAAGAGGTCAGGCCATCGACCGTGAAGGTCTCGGCCGGTGCTGCCGGTTGGTTGCGCAGCACTTTTTCAATAAAGAACCGTGGGCGGGCCCGGACGTCACTGTACATGCGGCCCAGGTATTCACCCAATAGGCCCATGCCGATGAACTGGCCTCCGGTAAAGACAAACAGTACGGCGAACAGGACGAAGGTACCGTCGCCGGCCCAGCCTGCGCCAAAGGCCAGGCGCAGGATGATCAGCGCAAAGGCGAAGAGCATGCCCAGCGCCGCCATGCTGAAGCCGACGATGCTCAACAGGCGCAATGGCGTGGTGGTCATGCAGGTCAGCAGGTCGAACATCAGGCTGATCAGGCGCATCGGGCTATATTTGGATTCGCCATGTTCACGCTCGGCGTGATGCACCAGGATTTCCGTGGTGTGCCGCGCGAAGCTGTTGGCCAGGATCGGGATAAAAGTGCTGCGCTCGCGGCAGGCCAGCATCGCGTCGACGATGGTGCGACGGTAAGCGCGCAGCATGCAGCCGTAGTCGCTCATGGCCACGCCGGTGGAGCGCTGCACGGCGAGGTTGATCAGGCGCGACGGCCAGCGGCGGAAAGCCGAGTCCTGGCGATTGTTGCGCACGGTGGCAACCACGTCGTAGCCCAGGGCGGCCTGTTCGACTAGACGCGGGATTTCTTCCGGCGGGTTTTGCAGGTCGGCGTCCAGGGTGATCACGACGTCGCCCCGGCAATGCTCGAAGCCGGCCATGATCGCGGCGTGCTGGCCGTAGTTGCGGTTGAGGATCACCGCCACCACGTTGCTGCCTTCGAGGGCGGCGGCGTCTTCCAGCAATTGCGCAGAATTGTCGCGGCTGCCGTCATCCACCAGGATGATTTCGTATTCGTAAGCCAGCTGTTTGCAGGCGGCCATGGTGCGGCGCAGCAGCTCAGGCAGGCTTTCTTGTTCGTTGTAGACCGGGATAACGATCGACACGCAATGAATTGGATAGGGTTTCAAAGATTCATTACCTCGGGGGTTTAGAGCAACTTGGAGCGTAAACACAGCCATTATCATCAGCCTCGCACGGCGGGCATCCGATCAAAGATAGCGTTGGTTTGTGGCATTCATTCGACAGTCCTGACAGGTCACAGTGGGTCTTCCATGGATTGTGTGAGTAAAGACCAAAACGCTCAAAGGTAAAGCGGAATCAACGAGTTAACCTGCAAATTACGGTTCGCTCTCAAGTCGTGCCGCCAAGATTAAGCGCAAAAATGTTCAACGAATATGAAACGCAGATGAAAAAGTCGTTTTTTTGGCAGGTAGACAGCTAGTGTTCAGGTAAACAACAGAACCACGGACAACACCGTCGTTGGCCCCTGCAGACTGGATAGTGGCCTTTTCCTGCGCGCGGGTTCATTCCTGAAGAATCTTCTCTGCAATGCCGTGCAAGTGCCGGTAAAGTAAGCCATATCTTGCCAGGGCAGTCGGATGAATAGCGTGCAGCGTTTACGGCCAATGTTGATGGTGTTGTTGATGACGGTGGCCTGGGCTACGAGCGTGCGGGCCGATGACGGTGTGGCACTGACGGCCATCGACCCGGTGCCCGATGGCGTAGAAGTGCGGGGTAAACAGGTCGGAGCCTTCACCTGGAGCGATAAACAGGGCAAGAACCTGTTGGTGCTCGCAGAGCAAGTCAGCGAACGCGACGACGACGGCGCGCAGTCGGCCTTTGTCTACGCGGCCCAGTACCTGCTTGATGGTGACCGGCCCAAGCGCCTGTGGATGCTCTACGACGACGTGCAGCATTGCGAGTTCGACGCCGGCGCACACTTCAACACCGACGCCACCAAGGTCACCGACTTGCTGGGTGACGGCATCAGCCAGGTCACGGTGGGGTATAGCCGCACCTGCACCAGCGATGTCAGCCCCAATGATTTCAAGCTGATCATGCACATCGGCAAGTCGCAGAAGTACCGCCTGCGTGGCATCGACCGCTATGGTGCCAGTTGGTGGGATGAAGACGCCGGCGCCCTGCAAGGCATGCCGTTGCCCAAGGATTGCAGCATCGCCGCCCAGCAAGCGCTGGTCAGCCAGTACAAGGAGCAGGGTACCGAGCTACCGCTTCCGGGCTGTTATGGCGACGAGGAGGACTTTGCCAAGGCGCCCAAACCGTACCTGGAGTTCATGCGCCAGCACTGGTTTGCCTTGATGCAGAAGCAGGACACCGACTGGAGCCAGCAGCAGACACCCGCCCCGGCGGAAGACGATCAGGAATAGCCCCATGGATTGACCTGCGCTAGACTCGGCGCTCGCCAATTCACTAAATATGTCGATTAAACAAATGGTTAGTCGACATATTTAATCCAAAGGCTGATCTACCTTGACTGAGTCTACCCGCAACCCGCTGACCCTCTACCTCACCCGCCTGGCACCCTCCAGCCAACTGACCATGCGCTACGTGCTGCAAGACGCCGCCGACCGCCTGGGCTTTGAAGACATCAATCTCGAAGACATCGACTGGCACCTGCTGCAGCCTGAACACGTCATGGCCCTGGTGGCGGCGTTGCGGGAAGACGGTTATGCGCCGAACACCTCCTCGCTGTACGTCAACGCCGTGCGCGGGGTGATGAACGAGGCCTGGCGCATGAGCCTGATCAGCCAGGATCACCTGTTGAAGATGCGTTCGGTCAAGGCCATGGCCGGCACGCGGCTGAGCCAGGGCCGCAATCTTCGGCGTACGCTGATTCGTGAGTTGATGGAGGTCTGCGCCGCCGACCCGCGTCCCCAGGGCCTGCGGGATGCAGCGGTGATCGGGATCCTGTATGGCTCGGGCATGCGCAAGTCGGAGTCGGTGAATATCGAGTTGGGCCAGGTCAATTTTGACGAGCGCAGCCTGCAGGTCACCGGCAAGGGCAACAAACAACTGATCAAGTACGCGCCGGCCTGGGCCTTCGCCAAGCTGGAGGCGTGGCTGGAGTTCCGTCGCAGCCAGTTGAAACCCGGTGAGCAGGACGACAGGTTCCTGTTCAACCGCATTCGCCGGGGCAGCCACATCACCCGAGAGCGCATCACCAAGCACGCGATTTACTACATCGCCCGTCAGCGCGGGGAACAAGTCGGCGTGAAAATCATGCCCCATGATTTCCGGCGCTCGTTCATCACCCGGGTGATTGAAGAGTACGACCTGTCCATTGCCCAGAAGCTGGCGCACCACACCAATATCCAGACCACCGCCAACTATGACGTGCGTGACGACAATGAGCGGCGGCGGGCAGTGGATCGATTTGATTTGTAGCGTCCTCGCAAAAAAAGATTGAATATTCACACCTAATGTTATTTAAATAACAAAACAAGAGCGCCACGACCTGCCTGGTCGTGCCGTAACAAGGTGGAATAGCAATGGGCAAGATCGCAGTCATCGGCAGCAATATGGTGGATTTGATTACCTATATCGACCGCATGCCGGTCCAGGGCGAAACCCTGGAAGCGCCGGGCTTTGCCCTGGGTTGCGGCGGCAAAGGGGCCAACCAGGCGGTGGCGGCAGCCAAGCTTGGGGCGGATGTGTTGATGCTCAGCAAAATCGGCGACGACATGTTTGCTGATAACACACTGGCCAACTTCCAGCGTTTTGGTATCGACACCCGTTACGTACAACGGGTGCCCGGCGTGTCCAGCGGCGTGGCGCCGATTTTCGTGCGGGCCGACTCCCACAACAGCATTTTGATCGTCAAGGGCGCCAATGCGCATTTGCTACCGGCTGATATCGACGCGGCGGCCGCCGACCTGCGCGAGTGCACGCTGATCGTGCTGCAACTGGAGATCAATCTGCCGACGGTCTACTACGCCATCGAATTCGCTCAGCGGCATGGCATCGCCGTGCTGCTCAACCCGGCACCGGCGTTGGCCGGGTTGAGCGCTGAGCACTTGGCGCAGTTGGACTTCCTGATCCCCAACGAATCCGAACTGGCGTTGATTACCGGCCAGGTCGTGGACTCGCCGGACTCGGCCCGCACTGCCGCACGCACCCTCGTCGCCAGCGGCATTCGCCATGTGATCGTCACCCTCGGCGAACACGGTGCGTTGTACGTGGGCGAGGAGGGGGAATTCGAGGTGCCGGGCCAGCGGGTCGACGCCCGTGACACCACCGGCGCCGGTGACGCCTTTATCGGTTGCTTCGTTCAGCACTGGAGCCGCGACGGCCATATCCGGCATGCCATGGAGCAGGCGGTGGCGTATTCGGCGTGCTCAGTGATGGCGCTGGGTACCCAGACCTCTTATCCCGACAGCGAAGCATTCGCCCGCTTCCAGCAACAGCGCTAACACCCTCTACCCAGCCCGGAGAACAATAATGAACAAACCTGCGCTGCAACAGACACCCGATGGTTTCTACCTGAACCGCACGCCCTGGTTCGCCTTTATCCTGCTGTGCAGCATCTTTGCTTTGTGGGCGGCTGCGGCGAGCATGAATGATGTGCTGATCGCCCACTTCAAGAAGGCGTTTTTGCTCAGTGATTTCCAGACTGCCTTTGTGCAGTCGGCGTTTTACCTGGGTTACTTCTTTGTTGCGATTCCGGCCGCAATGGTGGTTCGTCGGTTCAGCTACAAGACCACGATCCTGATCGGCCTGCTGCTGTACATGTTCGGCTGCCTGCTGTTTTTCCCGGCGGCGTCCACGGCCAAGTACGGGATGTTTTTGCTGGCGCTGTTTGTGATTGCCGCCGGCCTGTCGTTCCTGGAGACGGCGTGCAACACCTACTCGACGCTGATGGGCCCACGGGAAACCGGGACCCGGCGCTTGAACATCTCCCAGACCTTTCACCCGTTCGGCGCCATGGCCGGGGTGTACGTGGGCAGCTTCGTGATGTTCAAGGACACCGACGCCACCACTCAACAACTGCAGCAGATGAGCGTCTCCGAAGCGGCGGTGCAGCAGCTGCAGATGATTCAGTCCACCTTGTTGCCCTACAAGTGGATGATCGCGGTACTGGTGCTGATGTTTATCCTGATCGCCATTACCCGGTTCCCGGCCTGCAAGGGCAATAAGCCGGCCGACAGCAAGCCCGGGAGCCTGCGTCAAAGCCTGGGGCGGCTGTGGCGTAACCCACGCTTTACCTTTGGCGTACTCGCGCAGTTTCTGTATGTGGGCGCGCAGGTGGGCGTGTGGAGCTTCACCATCCGCCTGGCCATGCAAATGGGCGGCATGAATGAACGCAGTGCTTCATGGTTTCTGCTCACCACCTTTGCCGCCTACTTTGTCGGCAAGATGATCGCCAACTTGCTGATGCGCCGACTGCACCCGGCCAAGGTCTTGGCGATGTACGGCGTGCTGTGCATCGTGCTGCTGGCCTACACCATCCTGGTGCCGAACATCTCGGCGGTGTACGCAGCGGTGGGCGTGAGCATTTTTCTCGGCCCTTGCTGGCCGACCATCTACGGCTTGACCATCGATGGCCTGGGCGAGGACACCGGCGTCGGCGGTTCCTTGCTGGTGATGAGCATTGTCGGCGGCGGGGTGATTCCGATCTTCCAGGGCCTGTTGTCCGACGCCAGCGGGGGCAATATGCAGTTGGCCTACAGCGTGCCGTTGCTGTGCTTTATCGTGATCGTGATTTATGCGGTCAAATGCCTGCGCCAGTCAGACACAGCCACGTTGGGCGCGGCAGCGGCGGTGGCCTCATGAACACGCATATCCCGCTGTATCGTGCGGTGTTCAGCGAGCAGGAAAAGATCCTGTTGCAGTCCGGGGATTTCAAGGTCAGCGCCTGGACGTACCCGTCCGGCGTGCTGGCCGTGAGCCTGGAGAACAGCCGTGGGCGACTGGTGGTTCTGCCTTATCAGGGGCAGATGATCTGGTCGGCCGTGTTCGACGGCTGCGACCTGACCATGAGCAACCTGTTCGAACAGCCCCGTCCCAGCCCGACGATCATCGATACCTATGGCTGTTTCATGTTTCACAGTGGCCTGCTGCGTAATGGTTGCCCGGCGCCGGATGATACCCATGCCTTGCACGGTGAAATGCCCTGCGCGCCCATGGACACGGCGTGGCTGGAAATAAGCGAGGGCTTTGTGCGCCTGGGCGGCTCGTACCAATACGCCAAGGGGTTCGGTGATCGTTACCGGGCGTGCCCGAGCGTGACACTGCGCGCCGATTCGGCCGTGTTCGACATCGACATGGACGTGACCAACCTGGCTGGCAAGCCCATGGACCTGATGTACATGGCCCACATGAACTACGCCTATGTGGCCGGCGGACGGTTCGTCGAGCCGCTGGGCATGCAACGCTTACGCCTGCGTACCAGCGTGCCGGACCACGTCAAGCCGACGCCTGACTGGAATGCCTACATGGCGCAGTTGGCCGAGCATCCAGCCCAGTTGGCCTGCCTCGATCAGCCGGCGCTGTACGACCCTGAGATTGTATTTTTCTTCGACGGAGTGGGTACCGACGCCACAGGCCACGCGCACTGTCTGCTGGAGCATCGCGATGGCGCGGCGTTCTACACCCGTTACCGTCCCGAACAGTTCGAACACGCTGCACGCTGGATTCTGCACACGCCGGATCAGCAAGTGGCGGCGTTCGTGCTGCCGTCAACCTGCGAGCCCGAAGGCTATAACGCCGAGAAAGCCAAAGGGCACGTGCGTCAGCTGGCAGCCGGGGCCAGCGCCTCGTTCAGCGTGACCACCGGCTACTTGAACGCGCAGGAGCGGCAGAGGTTGCTGGGTTAAACCAGCAATTGCGCGCCGCTGGCCTGAATGGCGTCCTTGTAGGCGCGGGGGATTTTCTTGTCGCTGACCACGTACTGAAAGTCCCCCAGGGTGGCGAAGTGTGCGGTGCGCACCGTGTCGAACTTGCTGAAGTCGGCGAGCAGCACCCGTTGCTGGGCCTGGCGCAGGACCTTTTGCTTGACCTCGACTTCATTGAAGTTGAAGCAGGTCACACCGAATTCCTGGCTGACGCCCGCGGCAGTCACGAAGGCCCACGTCAGGCGCACGCTGTCGAGAATGCTGCTTTCGGCACTGCTTTCGAACACCTGGTTCTTGCGGTGAAAGGTGCCGCCGCATAACACGATGTGGCAGTTGGGCTTGTTCTGCAGCCTGAGCAGCACGTTCAACGAGCTGCACACCGCGGTGAACTCCAGCTCATCCGGGATGAAATCAATGACAAAGGGCGAGGTGGTGCCGCAGTCGAAAAATACCGTGTCACCGGGTTGTATCAACCGGGCGGCGAGTTTGCCGATGCGGCGCTTTTCCTCGACGTGGCGGGTGTCCTGGTCGGCTACCCGGTACTCGCTGGCTTCACTGCCGACCCGGGTGATATAGCCGCCCAGCAGGCGCACGTGATCGGTGAAGTGGTTGAGATCGCGGCGCAGGGTCATCTCGGAAACGTCCAGCAGCGCGGCCATTTCTCTCAGGTGAATGGCGTTCTGGTCCTGCAAGGCTTGTTGGATAAGCTTGAGTCGCTCGGCTTTTTTACTGTCCAAGAGTATTCCAGTGCTTGATTGTTTCTGTTAAATAAGCAACATTAAGTGTGACTATAGTAACATTGTTATGTGGGCGCTGTGACAAGCGGTACACGATCATTGGCAACATACAGGCAAGGACTCGTTAAATGAACACTCTTCAACCTGCAGCATTGGCGAAGTACATCGATCACACCTTGCTGGCGCCCGATGCCTCCCGTGAGCAGATCCGCATCTTGTGCGAGGAAGCCCGGGAACATGGCTTTTATTCGGTGTGCGTCAATTCAGGCCAGGTCCCTTACGCCGCGTCGTGCCTGACCGACGAGAGCGTGGTGATTTGTGCGGTGGTGGGCTTCCCGCTGGGTGCCGGCCTGAGCGACACCAAGGCATTTGAAGCCCAACGGGCAATTGCCGCCGGGGCAGGGGAGATCGATATGGTGCTCAATATCGGTTGGTTGAAGGAAGGGCTGCTGGACGCTGTGCGCGATGACATTGCCCTGGTCCACAAGGCCTGCGGCGCCGTGCCGTTGAAAGTGATCCTGGAAACCTGCCTGCTCAACGACGAACAGAAAGTCCAGGCATGCGAAATCTGCCGGGACCTGGGCGTGGCATTCGTCAAGACGTCCACGGGTTTCAGCCGAAGCGGCGCGACGGTCGAAGACGTGGCACTGATGCGCAAAACCGTGGGTGCCGGGGTTGGGGTCAAGGCCTCCGGTGGTGTGCGCGATTACGAGACGGCGATCCAGATGATCAATGCCGGGGCAACACGTCTGGGCAGCAGTTCGGGGATTGCGATTGTGGGCGGCGTGATGACGGCGGCGAGCGGCTATTGATCCACATCGTAATGACTGAAGGCCCGCCTGTAACCTGATCCGCCAACTGCCTTGAACTCTGCCCGGCACCCGCGCTCGCAATAAGTAGGGCGCGGGTTTTGCCGCGTGCCGTGTTCATTCAGTCAAGGGAGCAGACCATGGATACCTACAACATCAACAAGACCGGCACGGGTTGGGCACTGACCAAGCAGGGCTCGGCGCGGCCGTCGAAAACGGCGGAAACCAAAGAGGCGATCGTTGAGTTGGCGAAGGAGTTTCTCAGCGACAAAACGGCGTCGCTGAGGATTCACAGCATGGACGGGCGGATTCAGGAGGAGCGCACGTACCCGCGCAAAGCTGATCCGACACGATCTCTAGGTTAACCGAGTACCCAATGTGGGAGCGGGCTTGCTCGCGAAGGCGGTGGATCAGTCACACATGTATTGCCTGACACGCCGCTTTCGCGAGCAAGCCCGCTCCCACACTGGATTGGCGTCCTGCCTTAGAGAATTGGCTTACCACCGGTCACGGCATAGCGCGATCCGGAGATGTAACTCGCCTCATCCGACGCCAGCAGCACATAGATCGGCGCCACTTCCACCGGCTGCCCCGGGCGGCCCAGTGGCGTCTCGCTGCCAAAGCTGTTCACGTCCTCATCGGGCATGGTCGAGACAATCAACGGCGTCCAGATCGGACCCGGTGCCACGCTGTTCACTCGAATGCCCTTGCTCCCCAGCAGTTGCGCCAGGCCGCCGGTAAAGTTGGCAATCGCGCCCTTGGTGGCCGCATACGCCAGCAACGTTGGCTTGGGCATATCGGAGTTCACCGAACTGGTATTGATGATCGACCCGCCAGCCTTCATATGTGGCAGCGCTGCCTTGCAGATGCGAAACATCGCCGTGATGTTGATATCGAAGGTTTTGACCCATTCCTCGTCGGGAATCTCTTCCAGGGTCTCGTGGGTCATCTGAAACGCTGCGTTATTGACCAGCACATCGATACGCCCGAACTGCTCGACGGTCTGGTCGACAATGGCCTGGCAGTTGGCCTTTTGCGCAAGATCCCCGGGCAACAGCAGGCACTGGCGACCGGCTTCTTCGACCCAGCGTGCGGTTTCCTTCGCGTCCTCATGTTCATCCAGGTAAGCGATGGCCACGTCGGCACCTTCCCGTGCAAAGGCAATCGCCACGGCGCGGCCGATGCCGCTGTCAGCGCCGGTGATCAGGGCAATCTTGTTGGCCAGGCGGCCGGAGCCGGTGTAGCTCTTCTCGCCGCAGTCGGGGTAGGGGTCCATCTTCTTCTGCGAACCGGGAACGGATTGGGCCTGGCTGGCGAAAGGTGGGCGTGGGTAGTCAGTCATCTCAATCTCCATAGATCACAACGGGTTCTATGGATTAGTGATTTTCAGCGGCGCGATAGTTGTAATCGATGCTGGCCGAGCCCGACGAATGGTTTGTGATCAACCGTGCTGGCGGGCATCGCCCAGGCGCATGTAGTCCAGCTCATGGCGCACGCCGTGGCTGTCGATGTAGACCATGTGGCCTTTCACCGGACCGCACTCGGTGGAGGTTTGGGTACTGACACGCACCACCTTGGCGATATCCAGGTCCTGGGAATAATCGTACGCCTCGCTGGCGGGTGCGTTGGCACTCACCGCGGGCGCCGGGGTTTCGCCTTGAGCGACGGCCAGTGTGCTGAACAGGCCCAGCACGGCGATAAGCAGATAACGCATGAGAACCTCCGACACCACGAAGGTGGTGGCTTGACTGTGAGGCTCATTCTACAAAGCGCTTGCAGCGGGCATGAACGCCTGCGGGCCAATAGAAGACATCAGCCAAATCGATATACACAGGCGCTCATGTTCATTGCTGAGGCTGCAAATGCGCCGGCAGGCGGCGCAGCGTCCACCACACGGTGAGCATTGCCGCCACAGCGCTGAGGGCGATGCCGATCAACATCGGCGCCGGTGTGTGGTCGGCGAACAGGCCGGCCAGGGACATGGCCACGGCAGCGGTGATCATCTGGATCGCGCCCAACAGCGCCGATGCAGAGCCCGCTACCGCGCCGTGGTCTTCCAGGGACAACACCCCGGCCGCAGGCAATAAGAGGCCGAGGAAACCAAAGCCGATAAACAGCAGCGCCATCATCAACGGCAGGCTGTTGCCCCACAGTGTGGTAAGTGCGAGCAAGGTCATGACCGTTGCGACGCCCGCTATGGACCAGCGAATCAAAGGGGCCAATCCGAAGCGAGCACTCAGGCGCGCGGTCAACTGGCTGAGGGCAAAAAACGATGCGGCGTTGAGGGCGAAGCACAGGCTGAATTGCGTCGGCGTGAGCCCGTAGTACTCGATGTACACGAACGGCGCGCTGCCGATGAACACAAAGAACGTCGCCAGGCCAAAACCGCCCACCACCGACAACCCGGTAAACACCGGATCACGCAGCAGGGCGCCGTAGCTGCCAAACGCGTTGCCCAGGGTCTTGCCCAGGCGGCGCTCGGCGGGGTGGGTTTCCGGCAGTTGCACGGCGGTCATGATCAGGCACAGCACTGCGGCCACACCCAGCACCAGAAACACTTCGCGCCAGCTCCATACCGCAATGATCAGGCTGCCTGCCAATGGCGCGAGGATCGGTGAAATACTCACTACCAGCATCAACAATGCCATCAAGCGTGCAGCTTCATGGCCGGTGTACAAGTCACGGACAATCGCCCGGGGAATCACCATCCCGGCACAAGCGCCAAAGGCCTGCAAGGCCCGGAAGCCGATCAGCACCTCGATGGAGGGGGCGAGGGCGCAACCAATGCTGCCCACGATAAAAATCACCAGGCCGGCATAGATCGGCGGTTTGCGCCCGAACACATCGCTGATCGGGCCGTAGAACAGCTGGCACACACCGATGATCATGAAAAACACCGTCAGGCTCATCTGCACTGCGGCAGGCGAGGCATGCAAGCTGGCACCCAGGGTTGGCAGGGCCGGCAGGTAGATGTCGATGGCAAACGGGCCGACGGCAGTGATCAACCCCAGCAGCAGGGCGAGATGGGCGATACTTCGAGACATGGTGATTCCGGACGGCGGTAAAAAAGAGCGGCCAGCTTAGTGATCGCCCTCGGTGCTTACAAGCTGGTGTTTACAGACTCACTACATAGTTATGGGGGGCTGGCTGTCGCCGATGCCACCTGATCAGGACATAAGCGCGTAACCTATTGTCTTAACTCAACTAAATATCCATTTAGTCGAGTTAAGTATTCGTGAGTTTAAGGCTGGGCGAGGGCGCCTGTTCGGCGTTCGAATGGGGTTAGAGAGTATTCGACCTTCGGCGGGATTTCCTTGAAGTCGATGCGATCGATGATTTCATCGCGCTCCAGCTCCTTCAACTGCTGGATCAGCACCGCCATTGATGAGCGCCGGCGGCTCGATTGTGCTGACAGGTTCGACGACCGCTTCGATGGGCACCGCAGCGTTCAGCGTGTACAGCGCCTCGAAAGGTGCACTGCGAAACTTTGCCAGAAGCTGGGCGTTGGATCTGCAAGGCACGGGTATTCGGGTCAATGTGCTTTCACCTGGGCCAACGACGACGCCTGGTTTGGACCGAGCGCTTTCAGGCACCGGCCAGAAGGATGCGATTGTCGACTCGATGGTGACACGTGTGCCGCTGGGTCGTATGGGTTTGGCAGACGAAGTGGCGAATGCGGCATTGTTCCTGGCGTCGGATGAAAGCAGCTTCATGACAGGCAGCGAGATGTTTGTGGATGGTGGTTTCGCTCAGGTGTGATTCAGGGTCATCGGCCAAATCGAGATGGGTTGGGTTTGGCCGATGAGGAGCGTGGTGCGCTGGTTGAAATTTGGTTGGCACTGCCCCTGATAATGAATCATATTATTACGCATAATGTATATTATGTTAAATTATGTGTCATAACTGCGCAGCGCACAAGACCTGGACTAGATGCTCCCAGGTGTCATCGATCCTAGAAAACAGAAAGCGTAATGTTGCGTAGCCACTGTTCTTCCTTTCGTGCTTGGGCGCCCGTGCGCTTGAAGATCAGGTGCTCGGTATCCTGATGAACGTTGAAACTCCCGCTGCCCAGGCATTCAGGACCAGCAGTACATGGCGTGAATCGTCAGTCATGAAGCACCTCGTGAATGACCCCTCTTACCCAAGCCGCCAACACCTGACAACGGCACGCTCGAACAACCAATGGTCAGTCTGATCGCCAATAAGCTGGCAGTCTTGACCTGGATCAGAAACACCCGACATACGAGGGGTACACAAGAGAGGCAGCTTCGTTTCAGTGGTATTTACGATTGACGAGGAATCTCACCATGACCGCCCTACCCCATAACGCCTCAAACAGCACTCCCACCGTGTCGGACGTTCAAACCGATCACTGGATCGACCCTTTGAAGGACGGTACCCATGTACTCATCCGCCCGTTGGAAGCCAAAGATCGAGAGCGCGAATTCGCCTTCATCAAGAACCTTTCTCCCGAGTCACGGCATTTTCGCTTTCTATGCAGCATCACTGAGCCGGGTAACACCCTCATGAATCAATTGATGGCCGTCAACAGCCCGCAACAGATGGCGTATGTCGCACTGTTCATGGACGGTGGGCACTTGATCGAGATCGGCGTCGCGCGTTATGCGTCGGCCGAGGGCGACACTCAGTGCGAATCGGCGGTGGTAGTTGCCGATCAATGGCAAAACAAAGGCCTGGGCAAACGGCTGATGCAACACTTGATCGATGCGGCACGCCTCAATGGTTTTGAGTCCATGATGTCGATGGACTCAGCCGTGAACACTCGCATGCGCGGTTTGGCGCAAGAACTGGGCTTTGACAGTCATCGCGACCCGCTGGATGCGACGCAAGTCGTCTATCGATTAGCGCTGAACTGAGCATTGGAAACTACTCATGAACACTGAGTGCGGGGCGTGGATAGGGTGTGCCTGTAGGTTGAGCGATACGGGCTTAGTTCAGCGTCATACGCAAATTTACTCAGGTCTGTATTGACCGAGCGAGGGGTCACGCTGACCGGCTTGTATGACTGCGTTGGCAAAATGCTTTTAGCCGGACTATGTCCAGGATCTCGATGCTACGCCCTTCAACCGTGATTAAGCTCAGCTCGCGCAGACGCGCAATCGCTCGGCAAATCGTTTCGGACCTTACGCCAATAGACAAGGCAATGTCCTCACGTGACATGCGCAGCAGAAAACGGTGCGCGGAGTAGCCCCGTTCTGCAAAGCGTTTGGACAGCCCTAGCATGAAGATTGCCAGGCGTTCTTCTGAGTTGTAGTGCCCCAGTGCGAACAGCCTGTTTTGACCGTGGGTGATCTCTCGACTGAGCATCCTGCTTAGGTTCAAGCGCAAAGCGGGCAACTCGCGCGCCAGACTTTCGAGCCGCCGATAAGAAATCATATACGCCTCACTGTCCTCCAGTGCCACCGCCGAACATAAATGCAACTCTCCCGTAATGGCTTCCAGGCCCAATGGTTCTGCGGACATGGTAAATCCCGTTACCAAGCTGAACCCTTGATCGCTGACGAGAACGGTTTTAAAACTACCGTGCCGCACAAAATATAAATATTGTGAATTCCCGCCCGCGTGGTAAAGCTCGGCGCCTTTGTTAATGCGCACTGTGTGGGTTATTAATTCATCGAAACGCTCACACTCCGCCTCAGAGCGCTCGAGCGACAAAAACGCCTCATAAATAGCGGATTGATCAAGGTTCTTGACCGGGTCGTAGGCGCGTAAGGGAAACGACGTAACAGGTCTTGTTCGTTCAGTATTGATTAGCATCGTGCACACTCCGGCGGCGTCGACTGAGGCGTTACCCAAAGGTAGGCGACAGTTCGAGTTCATAAATGATTTCGTCATCGCCAGTGGCCGGATATCGGCAATGAAATCCGAGGCTACGGGCCAGGCGATGCATACCAAAGTTGTTGATCTGGTGGACCGACATCATTTTTTTGAACCCATTCCGTTTGGCCGCAAAGATCAGGTGCCCCATCAACAGCGTTCCCATGCCCTGACGTTGCCAGCGGTCCGCGACAACGACCGTGCAATCACACTGAGGGTTACCGGCAGTCGCGTCATAGCGACTTATTCCAACTTCCGTCAGTTGGCCGTTCTCATGAACCATTGCGATGTACGCCATGCGAGAGTGATGGTCCACATCCATCATTTGGTCCAGCAGCGACACATTCGGTTGCCCCATTACTCCAAAAAAACGTGTGCGAAACGACTCGGCTCCAAGCTGTTGAATAAATATGAACTCACGTTCACGGTCTTGTGGATGCAAGGGCCGAATCAGCACATGGGTATCGTTGTTCAAGGCCTCTATCCAATGCTCGTCGGGAGGTTCGTGACCGAGCCCCGCAAGAATTTGTTCTACCGCATAGTCATTTATCATGACGGTGGGCCTCCCCGCAGCTGTAAAGCCGACGGAGTACCGCCGGGAGCATATCCGGCAAATCTTCTGCCAATAACCCGGGACCAAATTCGGCCGCCGCCGCCCCATGCAACCAGACACCCGCTGCCGCAGCGGTAAAAGCCGATACTCCTTGGGCGAGCAAACCCAGAATGATGCCACCCAACACGTCGCCGGAACCGGCAGTCGCCAATGACGAAGGCGCATTGGTATTGACGATTGCGCGACCATCAGGCGCTGCGATCACGGTGTCACTGCCCTTAAGCACAACCACCGCTGAGCAACGAAGGGCTGCCGCTCGGGCACGGGTCAGCTTGTCGCCGGAGGCGTCAAATATTCGGCAGAATTCACCGTCATGGGGTGTCAGCACACAAGGCCCCCGTATCGCGCGGTCCAGAGCTTCGGGGTCATCCTGAAAGACCGTAATTGCATCAGCGTCAATCACCGTGGGGCGACCGGTTGCGAGCATCGCCAACACGTGGCCGAACGTATCTTTGTTAACGCCGGCACCGGGACCGATTAACCACGCGGAAAAACGGCTGCCGTTTAGCAGGTGACCAAAGTCTTCCGGGGTTACCCAGGGCTGCACCATGATGCTATTGAGCGTCGCGGCGTAAACGGGCAGTGCTATGTCAGGCACGGCAATCGTCGTCAGGCCCGCACCTGCCCTTGCAGCACCTCTGGCGGCCATGCGGGCGGCCCCGGTCACCGGGTAACCGCCGAATACCAAGGCATGTCCACGGCTATGTTTATTGGAGTCGGCCTGCGCTCGCGGCAGTTCGGCCAGCCACAACGCCGGATCATTCTCGAAGGCCCGCGGTGTGATGGAATCAAGCACCGATTTAGGATTGCCGATATCGGCAACCACGACTTCGCCGCACAGGTCTCGACCCGGTAACAGCAGGTGGCCGGGCTTTTTACGGGAAAACGTCACCGTCAGCACTGCCTTTACCGCCCCTAGCGCGGCGCCCGTATCGCCCATGACTCCGCTGGGTGTATCGATCGCGACAATCGGTACACCGCCATGCCCTGCTGCAGCCAATGTATCGAGCGCCTGCCCTTCAAGTGGACGGCTGAGCCCAGCACCGAAGAGTGCGTCAACGATAAGTTCCGCGTCCTTGAGTACCAACGGGCTGAGTGCTTCGACCTCCCCACTCCACCGCTGTGCATGTTGCCTTGCTTCATCCTGGAGGCTGAAACGACTGCCCAGCATGGCCACCCGCACCGGCCAGCCGGCCTCTGCCAACAGGTGGGCCGTGACGAACCCGTCCCCGCCGTTGTTGCCTGGCCCACACAGCACCAGCAGCGGCCTGGGCGTCCATCGGGTTTCAATCTCGTGCGCAACAGCCGCACCGGCATTGCCCATCAACTCAAAAGACGACACGCCGGCCGCAACCGATAACCGGTCGGCCTCAGCCATCTGTCGCACGGTTAACAAGGCGGTCTGGCTGCTCGCCTCGGACCCGAAACTCAACCTGTTCATGCTTTTTACTCTCTTAAACAGCACCGAAATCTATGACCACCCGCGAGGGAACGTCACCGTGTTCAAGGCGATCGAAAACCTGGTTGATCGCTGACAGTGGTTGCAATTCAATGTCGGCTTTAACCTTGCCTTGAGCGGCGAAGTCCAGTGCTTCGGCCATGTCCTGACGATTGCCGACAAACGAGCCACGAACGGTGATGCAGTTGGCAACCACGTCGAACAATGGCAGCGGGAACTCACCGGGTGGCAAGCCCACCAGCACACAGGTACCGTGCTTGCGCGTCATGCCCACGCCCTGACGGAAGGCACTCAGGGACGGCGCGGTAATCAGCACACCATGGGCACCACCACCGGTGGCCTTGATAGCCGCCTCGATGGGGTCGCCCTGTTTGGCGTTGACCACCGCGTCGGCCCCAAGGCGTGTGGCATGGGCCAGTTTGCGGTCGTCAATGTCCACTGCGCAGACCCGTAGCCCCATGGCCTTGGCGTATTGCACCGCCAGATGACCGAGGCCGCCGACACCGGACACCACCAGCCATTGCCCTGGACGAGTTGCGGTTTCCTTGATGCCCTTGTAGGTGGTGACGCCCGCGCAGATGATTGGCGCCGCCTCGCAAGCCGATAGCCCCTCAGGGATGTGGGCGACGTAATTCGGGTCGGCAAGGATGTATTCGGCAAAGCCACCGTTCTGGGTGTAGCCCCCGAATTGCGCTTGGGCACACACCGTCTCCCACGCGCTGAGGCAGTATTCACAATGCCCGCAGGCGGAATACAACCAGGGCACCCCTACCCGCTCGCCTTCGCGCACACTGGTGACGCCCTGTCCCAGCGCCGTCACGATGCCAATCCCCTCGTGCCCCGGGATAAACGGTAACCCGGGCTTAAGTGGCCAATCACCCTTCGCGGCATGCAGGTCGGTGTGACAGACCCCGCAGGCCTCAGTGCGAACCAGGATCTGCCCCGGGCCCGGGGTCGGAATGTCGCAACGTTTGAGCACCAGCGGTTGGCCGAATTGTTCAACGACGGCGGCCTGCATTGTGTGAGTCATGGGAGCATCCTTTTTTGAGTAGCCCCTTGGGGAGGGCCACATGAGGTGACACATAAGTCCAGTGATGGCGACAGGTTGTTGATCAACTTGCGGCGGACAACCCTAAGCCCTTTACGGCTTCGACCATGCCCGACATCACGGCCAGGGCATCGCCATAGACCATGTCGCAGTTGTCGGCATAGAACAGTGGATTGGCGATACCCGCGTAGCCCTTGCCCTGCCCGCGCTTGACCACATAAACCTGTTTGGCCTGGTCTGCATTGAGAATCGGCATGCCGTAGATGGGCGAGCTTTTATCTGCGCGTGCCGATGGATTGACTACATCATTGGCGCCGATGACGAGGACCATGTCGGTGTTCGCGAACTCCGCGTTGATGTCTTCCAGTTGGAAAATCATGTCGTAAGGCACACCGGCTTCGGCCAGCAGCACATCCATCTGCCCGGGCATGCGTCCGGCGACCGGATGCACGGCAAAGCGCACACCGACACCGGCAGCCTGCAGTAGCTTCACAAACTCGTAGAGCTTTTGCTGTGCCTGAGCCACCGCCAGGCCATAGCCCGGCACAATGATCACACTTGCGGCATAGCGCATGGCTGTGCCGGCGTCGCCAGGCGAGGTCACCTTGAGCGGGCGAGTCTCTGCGCCATGTTTGGGCTTGGCGCTGTCACCGAAGTGGCTGAACAATACGTGCACGACTGATCGGTTCATGGCCTTGGCCATCAACGCGGTCAAGGCAATGCCCGCAGCGCCCACCAGCATGCCTGCGATCATCAAGGCCGGGGCTTGCAATACGAAGCCCTCCAGGCCAACCGCAAGCCCGGTAAACGCGTTGTAAATCGAGATCACCACCGGCATGTCTGCGCCCCCGATCGGCAGCGTCATCAACACCCCAAACAGCAGCGCACCGATGAAGAACAGCCCAATCAACCCACTGACCGCCGTTAACGGCGTGGCGCCACCTTGCAGTAAAAATACGATGTAAGCGCCCAAGGCCACGGTACCCAGCATCACGATTGCGTTGATCAATTGGAGGCCCTTGAGGCGCAGGGGCGCGTTGAGCAGCCCACCCAGCTTGGCCCAGGCGACCAACGACCCAGACAACGACAGGGTCCCGATCAACGCCCCCACCAATGTCACCGTGAGTGCCGTCACGCCTTGTGCATGTGCGCCAAACAGCGCCACGGCTGCGATGGCGGCGGCAGCCCCACCGCCCATGCCGTTATATAGCGCAACCATTTGCGGCATCGCGGTCATTGCCACCTTGCGCCCGGCCCACCAGGCGGCTCCACCACCGATGATCAGGGCACTCAGCGCCAGCGCACTGTTGACCAGCAGGTGGGGCCTGGCGGCGTCGCTAACGGTGAATACCACCAGAAAGCTGGCCATTACCGCCGCCAACATGCCTACACCCGCGACGCTGATACCCGCCGCCGCCGTCACGGGCGAGGACATGCGCCAAAGGCCATAGATCACCAAAAAGGCCACGGCGAAATCCACCAGCCCCATTAACAACGTTGGAATCATCAGGAACATGACGGCACCTCAAGTCTTTTTCAGTGGTTTGACCACTGAGCGGTGGGCGTGCGCGTGGGGCTTTGGATGAGCGCTGGTATGAAACATGGCCAACATGCGGTCGGTCACGGCATACCCACCAGCTGCATTGCCGGCGCCCAGCAGCACTGCAACGAAACCCACTGCCTGCTCCAGTCCGCTGCTGGCGTTGAGCAAAGCGCCCACCCCGCCGACCACCACGATGCCATGGACAAAGTTCGAGCCAGACATCAGCGGCGTATGGTGTATCGCCGGCACCCGGCCGATGATGACCCAGCCTGCAAACCCGGCGAGCTTGAAGATGTACAACGCAAGCAGAATGCTGATCGTCATGGAAAGCTCCTTAATACCTGGTCCGTCACGCCATTGATGAAGGGTTGGGCGTGGTGGGCTGAGGGGGCTTGTTGTCACTCGATTTGCTGGCCTCTTCCATCAGGTGCCCGTCGTGGGTCAGGGCTGTCTTGGCCAGTACCTCGTCGGTCCAATCGCAACTGATGATGTTGTCCTTGAGCATGAGCGCCAGCAGGTTGAACTGGTTGTGAGCAAGTAGTTGACTGGCATCCTGGCTGAGCAGTGACGGCACATTGAGTGGCGCCACGATCGTCACACCGCCGACCCGCAGGGTGTCGCCCGGTACGGTGTCCTCGCAGTTGCCTCCGCCTTCAGCCGCCAGGTCAACAATGACCGCGCCGCACTTCATGCCCGCCAGTTGCGCCTTGCTGATCAGCTTGGGTGACGCGCGCCCTGGTACGGCCGCGGTGGTGATGACCAAGTCAGCCTTTTGCAGGTGCGCGGTCAACACCTTGGCCACCTGGGTTTGCTCTATCACACTGAGCTCACGGGCGTAGCCACCCGCCCCGCTGGCATCGATACCGGTGTCGACAAATGTTGCACCCAACGACAGGGCTTGCTCGCGGGTCTGCGCGCGGACGTCATAGCCTTCGACGAGAGCGCCCAGGCGATGGGCAGTGGCGATTGCCTCCAATCCGGCAACCCCAAGCCCCAGGACCAGCACCCTGGCGGGGCCGATCACGCCCCCGGCGCTGGTGATCTTCGGCAACACACACCTCAAGTGAGTGCTACCTAACTGCACGGCGTAATAACCGGCCAGCGCTGACTGGCTGGACAATGCGTCCATGCTCTGAGCACGGGAGATACGTGGGATACGCTCCATCGCAAAACAGGTAATGCGCCGGTCCAAGAGGACCTGTACCCGCTCTGGAACATGCTGGGCATAGACGAACGACACCAGGATCGCTCCAGCCTTCATCGCCCCCAATATTTTCAGCGACGGCACTTGTACCGCCAACACCACATCAGCTTCAGCCACCAACGCCAGCGGGTCCTTGATAAATGTCACGTCTTGATAATCTGCGTCGGCCAACCCACTGGCCTCCCCCGCGCCTGTTTGCATATGCAGCCGGGCCCCCAGCTTGACCAATTTGGCGGTCACCCCGGGCACCAGGGCGACACGTCGCTCATGGGGATGGGTTTCCTTGAGAACGGCAACATTGACGTACATCGCAAGCTCCACTGAATGTGGCGGGTGGGCAGGCATGACCTGCGGCAGAACTCGGCGCCCTGAGCGGGCGCCAGGGGTTCTAAACGGGCGCGTCGATAGCGACGTAGCGCACCAGTTTTTTATTGACGAAGGCCTGGATGCCCATATCGCCCAATTCGCGGCCGTAACCGGAGTTTTTGATCCCGCCGAAGGGCAGTTCGGCATCTGACCAACTGATGTTGTTGATAAACATCATGCCGGTATCGATCCGACTGGCGACCCGCAGCCCGCGACCCACGTCCTGGGTGAACACGGAGCCACCCAGGCCGAAGTCAGAGTCATTGGCCAGCGCAATGGCCTCTTCTTCGTTCTTGACCCGAAAAAACAGCGCCACCGGGCCAAAAAACTCGCCCCTGAACGCAGGGTTCTCCGGTGTGATATTGGTCAGGATGGTCGGGCTCATATAAGAGCCCGAACGGTGAATTCGCTCACCGCCCAGCAGTACCTCGGCACCGGAAAAAACCGCGTCGTCCACCTGCACCAGTAGTTGTTGCAGGGCCGACTCTGTCGACAGCGGACCCAGCGTCGTGCTCGGGTGCATCGGGTCGCCAGGCTTGAGCTCGGCCAGTGCAGCCTTGAAGCGCTGGATAAACATATCTGCGACATCCTCGACCACAATAAAGCGCTTGGCAGCGCAGCACGTTTGCCCACAGTTGTACATGCGACCCCACACCGCCCATTTGATGGTGAGGTCCATGTCGGCGTCTTCCAGAACAATGAAGGCGTCGCTGCCCCCCAGTTCCATGGACGATGGCTTGAGATTGGCCCCGGCTCTTGATGCGAGGCTGCGACCCGCTGGTACGCTACCGGTCAGGGCAACGCCCTTGACTCTGGCGTCATCGACGACGCTGTCCGACTGCTCGTGGGATATCAGCAAGTTGGTGTAAAGCCCCACGGGTGCACCGGCCTCGATCAACAGTGCCTCGAAAGCAATCGCGCACTGCGGCACACAGCCAGCGTGTTTAACCACCAGCACGTTGCCCGCCATCAAGTGCGGCCCTGCGACACGCGCCAATTGGTAGTAAGGAAAGTTCCACGGCTCGACACAGAAAATCACCCCGATAGGGCTGCTTTCCATATGTGCTTCGCCCTCTTTGGGATGGAGCTTGTGGCGGGCCAAAAAGCGCTCGGCATTTTTCGCGTAATAGTCAAGGATGTCTGCGCTGAAGCTCACCTCGCCACGGGCCTCACTGATGCGTTTTCCCATCTCCAGGGTTGCCAGCCGAGCGAAGTCGTCCACCCTGGAACGCATTAGCTCGCCAGCCTTGCCGATAATGGCGGCACGTGCCGCATAAGACGTCTGCTTCCAGCTCTGAAAGCAACGCTGCGCAGTCGCCAGTTTTTCCTCCAGCACCTCATCGCTGATTTGCTCGAAGCTTTCCAGTAACTGGCCATCGCTGGGGTTTACGCTTGTATAAGCCATGATGAATGCCTTTCCCGTGAGGTGACGCACGCCGATGGATTTCGGCTAAGAGCCCCTCAAGGGCTAAGCCCTGGGGGAGTGCTCTGGTTGGGCTTGATAAGTACCACGCAACCCTTGAACCGCCCGGACCGGGCGAAGATCAGTGCGCGACAATAATGTTGTTCTGTACATTCTGGACGCCGGCTGTCCCCCAGGCAGAATGTCTCGCCAGGTCGCGCTCGGCCCAACTGTCGACAGTCCCGGAGAGCGTCACGTTGGCGCCTTGGACTTCCACGTTGATTTTGTGCGAGTCAATAATGGCCCGACGGTTGAGCGCCTCGATGATGTCTGACTTCACATCCTTGGCCGATACTGTTGACTTGATGGCGATGTTGTTAGTGATGCCCTTGACGCCCATCAGGTTGCGAACGGCGTCCAGTGCCGCCCGGCGCTGGTATTCCCATTCCACATCGCCGCCCAGGGTTACCCAGCCGCCCTCGACCTGGATCTTGATGGAGTCCTTGAGCAGATACGTTGTCCACTCCAGGGCGCTGTCGGCAGAACGGGCGATATCAGCATCGGTGCGCTGGCTCAGGCTTGGTAATTTCACGTCTATTTCGACTGCCAGCGCGCGAACCCCCGAGACTTTTTTGGCAGCTTCTTCGGCAGCCCATTTTTCAACGAAGCTGTCGACGTGCCCGGCCAGAGTCACCACGCCATCCTGAACCTCGACCCCGATTTGCTCGGCATTGATTGACGGCTCCCAGCGCAACTCTGCAAGCACGTCATTTTTCAATTGCCTGTCCATTTTCATGTCATTGCTCCCGACCAGGTGATTGCAGGTCATTACGCCGAGGCAGTCGGCGCGACAAAGACACTGCAGAGCCATTCACGTTAGGCGCCTGAATGTCTGGTGAGTAGCCTCGGAAACTACCTACACTCTGGGTCCGAGCCATCGCGTAACAGGCCAACGCCAATGACCAAATTCATGCGTCGTCATGCAGAAACCCACAACAGCAGCCGAATCGGCTGGCTCAGGGCTGCGGTGCTGGGGGCAAACGATGGAATTGTGTCAACCGCAAGCCTGCTGATCGGCGTGGCGGCCGCCAGCGCTACGCACAACTCGCTGATTGTCACGGGCGTCGCAGGGCTTGTGGCGGGCGCCATGTCGATGGCGGCAGGTGAGTATGTTTCGGTGCACTCCCAGGCCGACACCGAACACGCCGACCTGCTAAAAGAGAAAAGAGAGCTTGAGACCAAGCCTGAGGCTGAACACCGGGAGCTGGCGCAGATTTATGTCAGGCGTGGCCTTGAGCCGGAGCTGGCCAGGCAGGTGGCGGTTCAGTTGATGGCCCACGATGCCTTGGGGGCGCACGCACGGGACGAACTGGGTATCTCCAGGGAGCTGAGCGCCAAACCCCTCTCTGCAGCGTTTGCCTCGGCGACGAGTTTCATCGTTGGGGCCGCGTTGCCGGTCGGGGTTACCTTGGTAGTGGCGCTAGAGCACGTGATTCTCTGGATATCGATCATGTCACTGGTGTTTTTGGCGGCCCTGGGCGCTGTCGCCGCAAAGGCCGGAGGCGCGCCGTTGTTGGCGGGCGCCTGGCGTGTGACGTTTTGGGGAGCGTTGGCGATGATCATTACTGCGGTGGTGGGCCGGGTATTCGGGGCAGTGGTTTAGCGCAACAGGTTTCAGCCTGAGGATTCAGGAGTGGGAGCAGATCAGTGTCAGGAATTGATTCTCGACACTGACGCCTGCTGGCGCCCGGTCATCTGAAAGGAACAGCTCGCCGTTATAGTAGGCGAAAGATACCGAGTTTTCGGTTCCCGGCTGGTGTGCAAAGCCACACACCGCCAAGTCACGGCCATCGGCGTTCACTGCGGTGGCGTAGACCGGGTCGAACACCCACCCTCCTCCTTCAAACCCAGCCAATGCCTTGGTCTTGGCAGCGCGTTCTTCCTTGGCGGCAACCGGCACCTTGATACGGGGTTGGTTCAGGCTTTCGATCGAGTCCGGTGTCGTGACGGCTGTTTCTGGCGGAGTTTGGCTGCAGCCGGCCAGGCATACGCAGGCGAGTCCGAGCCAGGCGATGACGTTCAAGGGCAACATACCGACAGGGTTAATTGGCACGTCCGGCCTTCTTGAGCATCAATTGCGCCCGCTGATTGGCTTCGTCTGCCGATTTTTTTGCCGCAAGCGCGGCCTGCAGTGCCTGGTCGGCCTTTATGGCTGACTCATCCGCGTGCACCCTTGCTGCGGTTGCCATGTCTTCGGCGCCGCTGATCCTTGCGTCCACTTCCTGGCGCCGATGGCTGCAACCGGCGGTCAAAACCAGGCTCAAGATCAGGGGTGTGATCAGGATGAGTCTTCTCATTGTGTCGCTCCTTTTAAACTGAATACTCGGTGCCGGTGCTGCAGGGGACACGTTATCCGTTTCCTGGATACCGCAGCAGGCTCGGAAACTACCTAGAAGGTTTTTGCACCCAAGAGGTTCGACCACAACCATCGGTCGGACACTTATGCGGCGCCTTTTCTATGCAAAGGAACGTGCGGCTCAGCAATGGCTGGATAATGTTCAGGTGGCCTGGCGTGAATGCAACGCGCAATGTCGTTAAGCCGCACACCCCGCAAACGTGGACATTGCGTAGCCACTAAAGGAGTGTAGGATCCAAAGACGTGTTCCTTCGGAACGCATTGCTGCGGTAAATCGCTATGCCTGTTCGCCTTCCGCTCGACGCTGGAACGGCCACGCCCAAGGTGATAACCCCATCGTCTTTAGCCGATGCTGCAACGCCGAGCTCAAAACCGCGGTTGACGCCTTCCCCGTCGACTGACTCCATTGATCAAATGCGCGCGCTGAACAAAGAACTGACGGAGATGACCGATCAGCTTCGTGGCTCCCTCGAGCAGCAGCGGGCGGCGTCATTGGTGTCTCTGAATGTGCTGCACAGCATTAACATCGCTGCGATTCTGCTGGATGCCAATCTAAATATCCGTTTGTTCACCCCGGCCAGTCAGTCGCTGTTCAACATTCTTCCTCAGGACATTGGACGACCA
This sequence comes from Pseudomonas sp. PAMC 26793, assembly GCF_000313235.1. NCBI lineage: Bacteria > Pseudomonadati > Pseudomonadota > Gammaproteobacteria > Pseudomonadales > Pseudomonadaceae > Pseudomonas > Pseudomonas sp. PAMC 26793. The sequence goes on along the minus strand of NZ_AMXG01000058.1, from coordinate 87,046 downwards.
CTGGCGGACCTGCGCCCGATGGCCACTGATATCAACCTGCTGGATGATGCCAAAACCGTCATGCGTGAGATGACGCCGCTGGAACGTGACGTTGAATCTAGCAGTGGCGTGAGCTTTACCCGGCGGATTTCACCCTATAACAAACAAGATGATTTTGTTGAAGGGGTGGTCATTACCTTTACGGATAGCTGTGACAAAAAACAGGCCACCCAGGAGATCAAAAGCCTGGCACACAAAGCGGAACTGGCAACGGCCACCAAGTCACGTTTTCTCGCCTCCGCCAGCCATGACTTACGCCAGCCGTTACAAACACTCAAGTTGTTGCAAGGGCTGTTGCTCAGCATTCTGAAAGATGAGCAGCCGCGGAAACTGACGGCCAGGATTGGCGAAACCGTGGGCGCCATGTCCGGAATGCTCAATGCCCTTCTGGATATCAACCACATTGAGACCGGCGAAATACTGGCAAACCCTGTCAGTTTCAGAGTGAGTGACCTGCTGGATAGACTTGCCGATGAGTTTAACTACAAGGCCGGTGCCAAAGGTTTGAAACTCAAGGTCGTGCCTTGCCAGCTGTTAGTTGAAAGTGATCCGCGCTTATTGGAACAGATGTTGCGCAATTTACTTTCCAACGCACTGAAGTACACGCGAGAAGGCCGCGTCCTCATGGGGTGCCGCCGCCACGGTGCGTGGTTGAGTATTGAAGTCTGGGATACCGGCGTCGGCATTGGCCCCCCAGAGCTGGAATCAATCATTGATGAGGCGGTGCCGGTCGACACCCCAAGCCTGATGCATGGCGCGGGCTTGCCGATTGTTAAGCGCTTGTGTGCGGTGTTGGGGCATCGGTTTCGTGCGCAATCGAGTCTCGCAAAAGGCTCGGCATTCGCCATTGATGTTGCCTTGTCTCGTAAGGCCATCGCTGTGCCAGGCGCCGTGTCAGAAACCGTTCCACAGAAGCCAGGCCGCGTACCGGGCAGTGAAATGATCCTGGTGGTCGAGGACGACGTGGAATTGCTAGAGTTGCTGGGTGCTCTGCTCAAGTCTGAAGGTTACCAAGTCGCCATGGCGAACGACGCGGAGACCGCGCTGGAGAGTGTCACCCATGGTGGCGTGCAACCCGATCTGATCCTGGCAGACTTCAACCTGCCAGGACCGATCAATGGCTTACAAATGATCGCGCAGTTGCGCAAGAAAATGCGCCGCACTATTCCCGCAATGGTGCTGACCGGGGATATTTCGCGTCAAACCTCCCATGATGTAGCGTTTGAGCACTGCACCCAGCTCAACAAGCCCGCCAAACTCAAAGAGGTCACTTTTGTCATTCGGTCTCTGCTTGCACGGCAACGCCAGGCGCTGGCTGAAGGCAGGCAACTCAAGGAAACCGAGCCACGCGAAACAACGACGTCCATCATCTTCGTCGTGGATCGCGATGATATTTTTCGCGATACGATCCGCGGCGTCCTGGAGTCCAGTGACTATCTCGTCCAGGACTACGCGACATGCGAGGCGTTTCTAGCGGACTACTCGCCGGGCCGGCGCGCGTGCTTGCTCGTCGATGCTCATGCACCAGGCATGGAGGGGCTTGAGCTCCTGCACCGATTGAGGCGCAACGGCGACGACCTGCCCGCCGTAATGATCAGCGATAGCAGCCCGGTTTCGGTCGCGGTGGATGCCATGAAGGCGGGGGCGTCAGATTTTATTGAAAAGCCGTTTGGCCGCAGCGAAGTCCTTCACAGTGTTGCGCGCGCCCTGGAGCATGCACTCGACGCGAATAAAAAACTGGCTTGGCGCCAGGAGGCGACCCATTGCATCGAGAGCCTGACTCTGCGACAGCGGCAAATCATGGACATGGTGCTGGCCGGTCACCCGAGTAAAAACATTGCGGCTGAACTGGGAATCAGCCAGCGCACGGTTGAAAATCACCGGGCCTCGATCATGAACCGTACGCGTTCCAAATCCATTCCAGCATTAGCGCGTATTGCACTTGCAGCCAATCCGCTGACTTTGGCTAAAACCGCCTCAGGCTCAAGCGAGACGCATAAAAACTAATGTGTCGTTAACGATAGCGCAGCGAGAACCGACTTTTTCAACAGGATTGGCCAAGAGCAGGCATTGAACCCGTCTACTCAACCAAGGGCGGCTCACTTCACCTTGCCGCTGCCTCAAGTACCACTTTTGACCTTACTCCAGATCCGCGTACGCACCCGCTCCATCTTCAGTGGCAACGGCTCCAAAGGAAACAGCGTATCCAGCACCGCTTTCGAAGGATAGACACCGGGATTGTCCCTGACCTTTTCATCTACCAGGCTGCGGGCATCCTTATTGGCGTTGGCGTAACTGAGGTAGTTGGAGGACTGCGCAATCACTTCCGGACGCAGCATATAGTCGATGAAGGCGAGCCCTTGCTGAGGGTTCGGCGCATCGCTGAGCAGCACCAGGCTTTCGACCCAGACCGGCGCGCCTTCCTTGGGGATGCTGTACTGAATCTTCCGGCCACTGCCGGCGGCGTCGGCGGCTTTCTTGGCGTCCATTACGCCGCCGGCCCATCCCACTACGGCGCAGATATTGCCGTTGGCCAAGTCCGTAATAAACCGTGAAGAATCGAAGTAGCGAATATGCGGGCGCAGCTTCAGCAGCAACGCCTGGGCTTTTAAATAGTCATCAGGATTCTGGCTGTTATAGGGCAAGCCCAGGTAATGCAAGGCGATGGGGATGATCTCGCCTGGCGCATCCAGCATAGCCACACCGCATTCGCCCAATTTGGCGAGGTTTTCTTCCTTGAAAATCAAATCCCAGGAGTTGACCGGTGCATCGCGGCCCAGGATCGCCCGGACTTTATCGACGTCATAGCCAATTCCCGTGGTGCCCCACAAGTAAGGCACGGCGTAGCGATTACCCGGGTCGTTGGTTTGCACCTTCGCCAGAATATCCGGATCAAGGTGAGACAGATTGCTCAGTTGCGCGCGATCCAATTCCTTGAGCACACCGGCCTTGATGAGGTTCGGCAACAGGTCTCCGGTGGCCACCACCACGTCATAACCACTGCGCCCGGCCATGAGTTTGCTCTGCATGACCTCGCTGTTATCGAACACGTCATACGCGGCCTGGGTGCCGGTCTGCGCCTGGAAGTTCTTCAGCGTGTCCGGGGCAATAAAGTCGTACCAGTTGTAGATATTGACTTTCGGTTCGGCGGCTTGAGCGCAAAGCACCAGGCTGCTGAAGACCGCAGCCAGGCTCCATTGCATGCATCGAATGGCGATCATGAGAACTCCCGATTATTGTTATGAGGGGGTAAAGCGAGATCAGCGAATCAGTAATTCACGGCGCCCGTCGGCGTGTTCCACGGTCTCACCGGGGAGCGTCAGGCGGCGGTCATTGAGGTAGTGATAATCCGCGCGGGCGGCTTGGACTTGGGTCAGGTCGAGGCTGATCATTTGCCGTGTTTCCTCGCGCCCGGCTTCGAACAGCACACGGCCGAACGGGTCGACCACAGCGCTGCCGCCGGCAAACACCAGGCCGTCATCGCCCTGCCCCACGCGATTGACCATCACGCTGAACACTTGGTTTTCCTGGGCCCGGGCCATGATCGCGGTGCGATGCACCGGGCCGTAAGGGTCCATGTTGCCGTTGGTGATGATGATCAGCTCGGCGCCCAGTTGGGCGAGTGCGCGTGCGGTTTCCGGCAGTTCGATGTCGTAGCAAATCAGAATGCCGATACGCACACCGTTGAAAAGCACCGTGCCGAAGCGGTCGCCAGGAGTGATGTCGCCCCGCTCCGAGGGCCACAGGTGTGTCTTGCGGTAACCCAGTGAGAGCCCATCAGGCGTAACCAGTACCGAAGTGTTGTAGAACACGCCCGCATCGTTCTCGACCAGGCCGATGACCACCGAAACACCCCGTTCGCGTACTGCCTGTTGCACGGCTTGCAGCGTCGGGCCTTCGAGGGTTTCTGCAACCGTTGCCAGCCGATCACCGGCGACGAAGCCCATCAAATGGGTTTCAGGAAACACCAACAGGTCGGTGTCCGCGTCGCAGTGGGCGATGGCTTCCAAGGCCCGCCTCAGGTTATAGGCGGTATCGCCATCGCGACCGGCTAACTGCATGAGTTCAATGTTCATGGCTGATCCTTGCGTATAGTTGAGGCCGTACGGACACCGTGTGTACGCCGGCCTGAAACGAGTATGGGCTGTACCTACGTGGCAAAAAATCACTTCGATGGGGTACCCCCGAATGGGTAGTGAGATGAATCTGACATTGCAGGACGTGGCTTGGCATGACTCGGTCGGCCGGTTGATCGAGACCCTGGACCGCCCGCACTTCTGGCGATCAATGGCGCGTTTGCTCGGCAGATATGTGCCGCTGGACACCTGGGTGGTGCTGATCTTCAGCGACGGCAGGCCTCAGGTTCTCGCCGAATCCCAGAATGAAGATGGCAGCAGCGATTCGCTCTTCCAGGACTATCTCAAAGGGCTCTACCTGCTCGATCCCTTTTACCTGGCCAATCGGGAATCGCCGAAAAGCGGGCTGTTCCAACTGGACGATGTCGCTCCGGAATGTTTCGAACAGACCGATTATTACCAACGCTACTTTCGGCTGAACGTGGTGGCTGACGAGATTCATATAAACGTGCAACTGGACCCTGAGCGGACCCTGAGCCTGTCACTGGGTAGCCACTGCCGCTTCAGCCAGGAGCAAATCGCATTACTGAAGCTGATCCAGCCGTGGGTGGCCGGTTTGATGCGCCAGCGTTGCGTGTTTGAACAGGAACTCAAGAGCACGCCGGAACCGGCAGCGGACTGGCAGGAGCGTCTGCAGTCACCCGCGCTGCAAATCAGCTCCGCACTGTCGGTCCGCGAAGCAGAGGTTGCCCAATTGATGCTCAGTGGCTGCTCGAACAAAGAGATCGCGCGCAAGCTGGCGATCTCGGCCGAGACCGTGAAGGTGCACCGCCGGCACCTGTACAACAAGCTGGGGATCAAGTCCCAGTCTGAGCTATTCCTGTTGTTTCTCCAGGCTCAGGACTAGGCCTTCAAGGCTGAGGCGCCCAACCGACTTTCGCCATCGCCGCCAACAACTGCTCAGGCTTGAGTGCCAGGGCTTTTCTGCCGCGACCTTGCACGTCGTCGGCGGCCAACATCGCGTTGAGGATCGCCTCCTCCACAGCATCCGCTGCGGCCACGAACAAGGCTGTCATGTAGTCGTTGTTGACCATTTTCAAGGGCGTCGTCGCGGGGCCCGGATGCCCCAGATTGGCGACCGGCAGGCCGCTGTTGCCTACCGAAAACGCAATGAAGATATCCCCACTGTCGTCTTCGGTGCCGCCGCCGACCCGTGCCAACCCGATGCTCGCTCGCTGGGCCAGGCGCGTGCACTGATGAGGCAGCAATGGCGCATCAGTAGCGATCGTGATCACGATGGAACCCATGCCGGGCACGCCGACATTCACCGGGCCGCTGTAGGGCGAAGGTATGTCCTTCAACACGCTGCCCACGGGGTAACCCGCGACACGCAGTGCGTCGCGTACACCATAGTTGGCCTGCACCAATGCACCGACGGTCCAACCGCCCTCCTCGCTGCTCAGAACCCGCGATGAGGTGCCAATGCCACCTTTGAACTCATGGCAGATCATGCCAGTGCCGCCGCCGACGCAACCTTCCTGCACCGGGCCGCTGCGGGCATCGGCCAGGGCGGCGTGAACATGTTCGGCGCTGACGTGTTGGTCCCAGATATCGCTGAGGATGCCGTCGTAGGTTTCCAGCACCACCGGCATGCACCAGTACGTGTGTTGCTTACCCATGTCGCGCTCAGCGGCCACCAGCGCATCGCGTACCACGCCGACGCTGTGAGTGTTGGTGTAGGCAATCGGCGTGGTCAGCAACCCTGCTTCGCGAATCCATTCAAGGCCGGTGGCGTCACCGTTGCCGTTCAGTACGTGAACGCCTGCAAAACACGGAGCCAAATGGGCCGCAATCGGCCGCGGCTCGATGACGGTCACACCGGTGTGTATCGAGCCATCGCGGCTTTCAGCATTGAGCGTGTGATGCCCCACCCGTACACCGGGCACATCCGTGATGCCGTTGAACACCCCAGGTGTGCCTGTACCGATTGCGATGCCAAGGTCTCGTAAGCGCATGTTTTAACTCTCAATAGTCGAGTGAAGGACGTGCTACGAGTCTAGGTTGGGGACTGTCCACTGGCGATAACCCCCAATTGTTACCCCGGGGGCGTTAGGTCGGCATCGGCCATTTATGCGTGAAATCTGGATTATCTCTGTTATAAACTGCTGATTACTTTATTTTCCGTCCAGCCAGGTGATGTATGGATCCTCTGTCCGACGTGCTTTCATTGTTGAGGGTGCGTAATTACCACTCCGCCACACTCTCCTTGGGCGGTGATTGGGCATTCACCTTTCCTGAGCGCGAAGGCATCAAGTTCACGGCGGTGGTCAAGGGCAGTTGCTGGTTGCATGTGGAAGGTGAGCAGCAGCCGCAGCGCCTTCACCAGGGCGATTGTTTTCTCATGACCCGCGGCATGCCATTTTCGCTCTACAGCGATATGTCCCAAGCGGTAATGAACTCCGACGGACACTTTCAAACGCTCGCGGCGGACGAGTTGGCCCTGCATTACGGCGGTGACGACGTCCAGTTGGTCGGTGGCCGCTTTGACTTCAGCGGTGTACCCGCCCAGTTGTTACTCAGCAGCCTGCCTTCATTGGTCCACGTACAGGCCAATGAACCGCAGGCATCGATCCTGCGCTGGGCGCTGGAGCGGTTCACCTCGGAACTGCAGCAGAAGCGCCCCGGCCGCTCGCTGATGAACGAACACTTGGCGCACCTGATGCTGGTCGAGGTGCTGCGCACCCACCTGGCGAACCTGGACGGCAGTGGCGTCGGTTGGTTTTACGGCTTGGCCGACCGTCACCTCAGCGTAGCCCTGAGCGCGATCCATGCTGACCCGGCCCATCGTTGGAGTGTCTTGGAATTGGCGCAGCTGGCAACCCTGTCGCGCTCGGCGTTCGCATTGCGCTTCAAGCAGGTGGTCGGTGCTGCACCGATGGAGTACGTGACGCGCTGGCGCATGCTGCTGGCCAGCGACCGGCTGAAGAGCTCCGATGACTCCATTTCCACCATCGCGTTTTCATTAGGCTATGAGTCCGAGAGCGCCTTCAGCACGGCGTTCAAGCGCGTCATGTCGCAATCGCCCCGCCACTATGTGCGCGGGCACACCGCCCAGGCTTAATGCAGGCCGCCGCCGATGATCAGGGTTTCACCGGTAATCCAGCTTGCATCCGACGACGCCAGGAACGCGACGGCGGGTGCAATATCCTCGGGCTGACCGATGCGACCCAGCGGCGTAATGGCTTCGATCTTCTGGCGGAACGCCTCTTCGAAAAAGCCGCTGGCATGCACACCTTCGGTGACCACCAACCCTGGGTTGACCGAATTGACACGGATATTCCTGGGCCCTAACTCATTGGCCAAGGTGCGGGTAATAGCGTCGACCGCCGCTTTGGAGGCGGTGTACACCGTCGAGTTGGCCGGTGTGAACGAGGTAACGCTGGAGCTGATGTTGACGATGCTGCCACCCGCCGAATTGAATACCTCAACCGCTGCCTGAGTACATTGGATCAGCCCCAGGACATTGAGGTTGAATTGGCGGTGGAACTCCTCCTGCGTAATGTCAGCCAACGGGTTGGTGGAATAGACGCCGGCATTGTTGACCAGGATGTCGAGGTGGCCATGCTCATGCACAATGGTTTTGAACAGGGCCTTAAGGTTAGTGCTGTTGGAAACATCGGCCTGCACTGCGTAGGCCCTGGCGCCAGTCTGCAGAATCTGTTCGACCACGCGGTCGGCATCCTCACGACTGCTGGCGTAGTTAACGATCACGGTGGCGCCATCCTTGGCCAATTGCTTGGCAATCGCCGCGCCGATGCCTTTGGAAGCACCGGTCACCAGCGCGACTTTCTTGTGCAGCTTTTTCATGTTCACACCCTTCTGTTGCTGGCTGAAAATCAGTCAGTCCAGCTTAGGAGCAACGCCCAGGCGGGTTAATAGCCAGTCCTCCAAAAAAGCTTCGCGATCGTCCAGCCGTGATACGCGGTGACGCGGGCGTGATTTCCCTCAGTACGCTGTCCCACGTCGTTCGTAAATACAGCTGAGTCGGTGCCGTCAGCGCTCCATTATCAGGTCATGCTGACGGGCCAACACTTATGCGTGCGTGAGGTACCAGCGCCAGTCCTGCTCCCCGACTTCGGCGTTGAATTTACGGAACTCGCGCCATTTGATCGCCAGATACACTTTAAGGAATTCGGCCCCCAGCGCCTCGTGTGCCCAAGCTGAATCCTGCAGGGCCTGCAACGCTGTTAGCCAGTCGGTAGGCAGGAAATCAGTTGCCTGTTCATACCCATTTCCTTCAATCGCCGCGCCGGGATCGCTTTGACGAGTGATGCCGTAGTGAATGCCGGCAAGTAATGCGGCAGCGGCAAGATACGGGTTGGCATCGGCCCCGCAAATGCGGTGTTCGATGTGCCGACTTATTGCGGGGCCTCCAGGGACGCGGAACGACACCGTACGATTGTTTACTCCCCAACTTTTGGCCAGCGGCGCGTAACTACCGGTCTGGAACCGGCGATAGGAATTGGCATGGGGGCAAAATATTGCCAGCGAGTCAAACAGGGTCGCCATCATCCCGCCAATTGAGTGACGCAACAGTGGCGTACCCTGTGGGTCTTCGCTCGCATACAGGTTATTGCCCTCCTCGTCGGCCAGGCTGACGTGCAGGTGCATACCGCTGCCGGCCTGGTCGCTGAACGGCTTGGCCATGAAGCACGCTTGTAGTCCATGTTTATTGGCTACACCTTTGACCAGGCGCTTGTAACGTACGCCTTCATCAATAGCCTGAAGCGCATCGAAACGATGCTCCAGCGTCAATTCGACTTGGCCTGGAGCGTACTCGGAGATGGCCGTACGTACCGGCAGCCCCTGTAGCGCGCACGCAGCGTAGAGATCATCAAGAAAAGGTTGAAGCTGCTCCAACTCGTAAATGCCATAAACCTGCGGTGCCTGAGGGCGGACGCCATTAGTCTGCAACGCTGGCTGCGGCCGACCGTTGGCATCGCGTTGTTGGTCCAGCAGGTAAAACTCTAATTCAACGGCCATTACCGGGTGGAATCCATCGGCTTTCAGCCGGTCAATGGCATGCACCAGTACGTGTCGCGGGTCGGCCGGTGCGGCGGGAATGCCTTGGGTCGGGTGCATGCTTACCTGCACTTGGCCTGTGGGATGAGTGCGCCAAGGTTGCAAGGTCAGGCTTCCCGCTAACGGGTAGGTCCAGCAATCGGCATCAGCGACATCCCAGACCAAGCCAGTGTCTTCTACGTCTTCACCCTGCACGGTCAAGGCGAGAATGGAACTTGGCAGCGGCCGACCACTTTCGTAGATCGCCAGTAGTTCGTTGCGATGCAACAGTTTGCCCCGTGGAACACCGTTTGCGTCGATAAGAAACAACTCGATGCTCAGTACTTCAGGGTGGGCGGCCAGATAATCTACGGCCTCTTTTTTATCAGCAAATTGCATGTCAAACCTCTTGGCGCTCATTCAAGCGACTGGACAGTATTTAAGAACAATGGCGTTTTCAGGCGTGCCGTTATGAAGGGATAACCCGCGCTCCAGGTAGGGCAAGCAGCGTGGAAAGCGCGTTATCCAACTCACCGATCAGCCTGTCGATATCCGCATCACTTGTTTGCGGACAGCACAGGGTCATGTTGTGAAAAGGCGTGATCAGGATTCCGCGATTGATCAGATAAAGATGCAGCGCCATTTGAAGGCTGTCATGAAAAGCCGCCTCGGCTTGCGCGCCTGTTCTTGGCGAGGTAGCGCAGAATTGAAACTCACAACGCGCGCCCAACTCTGTGACAGACCAGTTCAGGTGGTGTCGCTTGAACAACCCTCGAAATCCCTGGGCCAGCCTTGAGGCCAGGGGCAACATGTGCTCGTACGCAGACTCGGTCATGACCTCTTCGAGACTGACGCGCATGCAACGCATCGCCAGTGCGTTGGCGGACAGCGTCGTTCCCATGCCACTGTGGCCATGCCCGCCGCTCTCCTCGCTGATGGTCTTCTGGACGTCGCGCATGGCCGAGGCGACTGGCTCGCTAACGCCAAACACCGCGCAAGGCACGCCACCGGCAATGGGTTTACCCACCACGAAAAAGTCGGGTTTCAAATCCCACTGGCGAGTGCATCCACCGAGGCCGGTGGAAATAGTGTGGGTCTCATCAATGACCAACAGGCTGCCATATTTAAGGGTCAGCTCCCGGCACTTTTGCATGAACCCCGGATCCGGCAGGACCATGCCAATGTTCGTCATCGCCGGCTCGCACATCAGCGCGCACACATCGCCCTGGGCTAACGCCGCCTCCAGTGCGGCGACATCGTTGAAGGGGATGGATCGACTGTATTGGCTCAAGTCGTAGGCTTGGCCCACAAGACCTGAACGGGGCACTGTTTTGCCATCGCGGTAGCGCACCATCACGTCATCCACGGTGCCGTGGTAGCAGCCATCGAACACCAACAAGACGTTGCGCTGGGTGATAGCGCGCGCCCAGCGCAGCACATACCGGTTGGCGTCAGTCGCATTGGCGGTCACTTGCCAGTAAGGCAGCTCGAATCGCTGGGCCAGCAACTCGCCGCAGATCACCGCGTCTTCGCCCGGCAGCATCGTGGTCAAGCCATTATTCGCCTGCTCGGTTATGGCGCGGACAATAGGATCAGGTGAATGGCCAAACATCGTGCCGGTGTCGCCCAGGCAAAAGTCTATGTATTCATGCCCGTCAACGTCGGTGAAGCGCGCCCCTTTGGCACGCTGGACAAAGAGCGGCGAAGGCATGGACCAATCGCTCATCCAGTGCATGGGCACACCGTTGAACAGATTCGCCTTGGCGCGCTCGGCCAGCGCCAGTGAAGTGGGGTTGTTTTCTATAAACCGGGCACGCTCGGAGGCGGTAAAAGCAGCAATCGCTGATTCACTAATTCCACTTTTCGACATGATCAATACCCTATGTTAATTATCAAATTAATTAAAAGTCCGTTGCTGAATGACAGCCGGATACGACTCAAGGAACTCAACTGTTCTTTGATACATCGCGCTTTTATAAATCTCGGTTATAGCCCCCCGCCCAATATCGTGGATTGAGCGCGCTGGAGCGTATTCAAACTTAATAATCGCCGTGAGGGGCTTTGTTCTCGATCAAACAGTTCCCGCCATCCACCACGAGGACTTCCCCCGTGATGTAACTGGCGTCAGGCGATGCCAGAAATGCAACCGCCGCCGCCACTTCGCGGGGGCTGCCTGCGCGCCCAATCGGGGTGAAGCGCCCCGCCTCGGCTTCAACGGGCGTGGTTGAGCCCGTGGTGATCCAGCCGGGGGCCACGCTGTTGACGGTAATCCCCTGCTTGGCGACTTCAAGCGCAAGCCCCATGTTCATGCCCACCATCGCTGCCTTGGCGGCGCTATAAGCGGCTTCCCCCGGATTGCTCCCCCGGGTGCCCGTGGTGGAACTGATATTGACAATGCGCCCGTAACTTCTCGCCCTCATCCCGGGCAAAACGGCCCGCGTCAGAAGAAAAGCGGTGGTTAAGTTTCTGGCCAGTGAAAGATTCCACTCATGCAGTTCCATCGTTGCCAATTCAGAGAAGACTTCAGGGCTTCCTTGCATGGCCATACCGGCATTGTTCACCAGAATATCGACCCGCCCCCAGACTGACGCGGCCCATAGGCCGAATTCACGCACCTGACTTTCATCGGTAAGGTCAGTTGCCCGGCCTTCAACTTCAAACCCTTCTGCGAGCAGCTCTTTAACTCGATCCTCGATGCGGTTGCTGCTAGCGGTGATGATCAATCTCGCGCCCGCTGCACCCAGCCTGCGTGCGATCGCCATACCCATACCCGCTTCACTTCCGGCACCACTGACAAGTGCCACCTGCCCCCTCAAATCAGTATTTAACATGGTGTACCCCACGTACTTAATTGGTAATAGGGGTGGAAATTAGGCGAATAAATCTGATAAATAAAGACGATCATTATCAGAAAATTTGACAACTGCTATGGCCTTTACCAGTGAGTCACTCAAAGTTTTCCTTGCGGTTGTCGACAGCGGCTCCTTTTCTGCCGCCGCGCGCAAATTGGGCCGGGTACCCTCGGCCATTAACATGGCGGTGTCGCAGCTTGAAGCAGAGCTGGATTTATTGCTGTTTGACCGATCAACCCGCAAAGCCATTCCTACGGCCGCCGCCAAAGCACTGGAGCCCCAGGCACGCCAGGTCGCCAGCCAGTTAAACCTGCTGGACGCCCATGCGCTCCAGCTTCATCAGGGGTTGGAGGAGCGCTTGGTCCTTGCGATGGCGCCGGAGTTGCAAACAGGCGTATGGAATCGTCCGCTGTCCATTATCGCCAGCGAGTTCCCCACGCTTGAAATCGAGATCCGCTCCGCGTCCCATCCGGAGGCGATGCGCATGCTCCATGAAGGGCGTGTGCAGTTGGCACTGGGATTTGAACGACCAGGGCTTGACGAGCGGGAGACGTTTCTTGAAGCAGGGAGCCAATTGTTGGTAGCCGTTGCCTCTCCTGATCATCCTGCGGCCGCCGGCAAGAAACGCCCTTTGAGTGAAGAGCAGCTGGTCAACGTTCGGCAGATCATCGTTGCGACTGGAGGCCCTACAGACTCTGATCCACGTGTTGTGCTGTCACGGCGGATTTGGCACAGCGACAACTATCTGGCAACGCTGGACCTGGTGCAGCAAGGATTGGGCTGGGCTTATCTTCCACAACCGCTGGTACAACCCCTGATCACCTCGGGCGCATTGACGGAGGTGGTGTTTGACTACATGCCAAGTCAGATGCGGTTATGGGTCGATATCATCTGGGTAAAGAACCGCCCCCTGGGGCTGGCAGCGAGTCGCTACCTGAGCCTGATGCGCAAGATTGCCGAGGGCGAGCCGCGTCGTGTTTGAGAAAAAATACTCGCCGTATGGCTCATTGCGGCCATTGCTCAAGCAGTATCGAGACGAATTTTTCCGCCGCCGGCGAAAGCGACGCCCCCCGGCGGTAGACCAAGCCCAAAGAGCGGTTCACAACCGGCTCGATCAACGGGACGCTGACCAGGGTTGGATGATCTTGCGCCGGCATGGCCAGGCTCGGCATCGCCGAAACCCCCAGGCCCGCCTCCACCAGCCCCAACGAAGTAGAAAGATGCTGGACTTCGTAGAACCATTGCGGCCTCCAACTCAAGCCAGACAGGGCGTGATCGAGCAGCATGCGGTTACCGCTCAGGCGCCCTACCCCGATAAGACGGTAATCGCTCAATTCAGACCAGGTGACCGAGCTGCGCCCGGCTAATTCATGATCACGCCGGCACGCCAATACAAAAGGTTCGCTGACCAATGGCACGAATTCAATATCCGGATGCTGCCCACTCATCATGTTGATACCGAAGTCGGCTTCCCCCCGCAGTACCGCTTCAAGCCCTTCATTGGCGCTCAAATCCAGCAGGCGAATCCGGATTTTTGGATAGCGCTCGTTATACAAACGAATGACTGACGGCAAAAAATAGAAAGCGGCAGTAGGGATACATGCCAGGGTCACCCGGCCAATCTGGCGTTCGGCGAGTTCACGGATATTGAGAATCGACTCATCGAAGTCATCCAGCAACCGACGTGCCTTTGGCAGAAAGTCGCGGCCGACGCTCGTGAGGCTGACCTTGCGGGTGGTGCGATCGAGCAACGCGGTGCCCAACCCCTCTTCCAGTTTTTTTATCCGACGACTGATTGCAGGTTGAGACAGATGCAAGGCATCGGCAGCTTCGTGAAAACTGCCAAGTTCGGCGATTTTCACGAAGGATCGAATGTCGTTCAGCTCGTATTCCATGTCTTATCTCATCCGCAGAAGGCGTCAAAAAGTAATTCAGCGTAAATTCATCATTTGTAAAACGCAATAATCTCATCAATTTTTGCATTTGAAACATTTTTTAAAGCTTGCGACTCTTGCTCCAAGAACATCAATTAAGTCAATTGATCAACAAGAGTCAGGATCATGCAAAGAATTCCCTGTGTGCTGATGCGCGGTGGTACCTCTAAAGGCCCGGTTTTTCTTGATTGGGATTTGCCGGCAGCCGTTGAAGCGCGCGACGAGCTTCTGCTCAACCTGATGGGCTCCGGCCATGAGCTGGAGATCGACGGTATCGGTGGGGGCAGCCCGCAAACCAGCAAGGTCGCGATTGTCAGCCCTTCACTGCACCCGGACGCAGACGTTGATTACTTGTTCGTTCAAGTGATGGTTTCGCAACGCCGGGTCGACAGCGCCCCCAACTGCGGCAACATGCTGTGCGCGGTCGGGCCGTTCGCCATTGAACAGGGTCTGGTCAAAGGCAATCCAGGGCGCACCCGTGTACGCATTCGCAATGTGAACACCGGGACCTTTATCCATTCCGAGGTGTACACACCGGATGGCAAAGTCAGTTATGAGGGCGACACCGCCATCGATGGCGTGCCAGGTACTGCAGCGCCCGTGCAACTCAACTTTCTCGATGCGGCCGGCAGCAAGACCGGCAAACTCTTCCCGACCGGCAACACGCAGGACGTCATCGATGGCATTGCGGTGACCTGTATCGACATGGCGATGCCCATGGTGCTCATCGAAGCCAGTCAACTGGGCAAGCGTGGCGATGAGAAACCAGCGGAACTGGACGCCGATAAAGAATTCCTGCGTCGCCTTGAGTCTTTGCGGATCCAGGCCGGCCAGGCCATGGGCTTGGGCGATGTCAGCGACAAGGTGATTCCCAAACCGGTCCTGGTATCGCGAGCGAAAGCCGGCGGTACGATTCAGGTTCGCTATTTCATGCCGCACAACTGCCACCGTGCGCTGGCCATTACTGGCTCGATTGGTTTGGCTACCGCGTGCGTGATAGAAGGCAGCGTCGTCTCGCAAATGCTCGGCGGGATCAGTACGCCGCGCCTTGAAGCCGTGCGTATCGAACATCCCAGCGGCGGGATTGATGTCGTATTGTCCTACACCGGCGTCAACGGTGAGACAATTCAAGCGTCCGTCGTACGCACCGCGCGCAGGCTTTTTTCAGGTTACGTCTACGCCACGGGCTCTCGGCGCCTCGCCGGATAATTCCGGCGGTCGTTGGCATTTTTGCATCCGCACAATTCTAAAAATGGGTGATGCCATGAAAGTTGTTAAATCGCTCTACTTCCAGATTCTCTGCGCCGTGGTGCTGGGCATCGTGGTTGGCCATTTCTGGGCTCAGCAGGCCATCGCACTCAAGCCATTGGGTGATGCGTTCATCAAGCTCATCAAGATGATGATTGCCCCCGTGGTGTTCTGCACCATCGTCACCGGCATCGCCGGGATGAGCGACAAACGCTCGCTTGGACGCCTGCTCAGCAAGACCATGCTGCTGTTTTTTTGCCTGACGGTGATCAGCCTGGTGATTGGCCTCGTGGCGGTGTACGTGTTCCAGCCGGGCGCCGGCATGAATATTGATCCCAGCCAACTGAGCACCAAAGGCTTGGCCCAATACACGGAGTCGGCTGCAAAGCTTGGGGTTGTGGAGTTTTTCATGCACATCATCCCCGACACCTTTATCGGTGCCTTCAGCAAAGGGGAAGTGCTGCCGGTACTTTTTATTGCGGTATTGTCCGGCTTTGCCTTGTCTTCACTGGGCGAACGCGGCAAACCGGTGCTCGACGTGCTCGAATCCGCCTCGCAAATGGTCTTCAAGATCTTCGCTTACCTGATGCGCTTTGCGCCGATCGGTGCCTTCGGGGCCTTGGCATTCACCGTTGGCCAGTACGGCATCACTTCGCTGGGTTCGCTGGCGAAGTTGATCATGACCTTGTACATCGCCTGCGGCTTCTTCGTGTTCGTGGTGCTGGGCAGCATTTGCCGGAGCAATGGCTTCAGCCTGTGGAAACTGTTGCGCTACTTTCGCGAAGAATTCCTGGTGGTGCTAGGGACGTCCTCCACGGAACCTGTCATGCCACGCATGCTGGAAAAACTTGAAGCGTTAGGCTGCAAGAAAGGCGTCGTGGGCCTGGTACTTCCAACCGGCTACTCGTTCAACCTGGACGGTACGGCCATCTATTTGTCGTTGGCGGCGATTTTCATTGCCCAGGCCTGCAACATTGACCTGAGCTTTACGCAAATCATCACCATGCTGGCGATCATGTTGTTGTCCTCCAAAGGAGCCGCCGGCGTGACTGGCAGCGGGTTCGTGGCGCTCGCCTCGACCCTGACGGTCATTCACGACATCCCGTTGGCCGGCCTGGCGTTGCTGATCGGGATAGACCGCTTCATGTCTGAAGCGCGCGCCCTGACCAGCCTGGCCAGCAACGCAGTCGCGACGGTGGTGATTTCGATATCCGAAAATGCCTGCCACCGCGAAACGCTGAACCGGATGCTCGACGCAAAACCTTCTGCGGCACCCGTAAATGCCTGGGAAGACCTGAAGATCGCAAAGGCGTCCAGCAAGACCGGATAACGCCCTCCCCTGACTTGACTGAACCGCCGACCCCGCCAGGCGCCGTTGTGCAGCCCGGTGGGCCAGGGCTCGTGCGCCTTGGCATTTGTCACCATTACGATAACAACAAGAGAACCGTCCTATGCTCGCTTTCCTTGGCTTGGCCATGGTAGTCGTATTCACCTTCCTCATCATGACCAAGCGCTTGTCGCCGATCGTCGCACTCACCGTAGTGCCTATCGTTTTTGCGGTGATCGGCGGTTTCGGCGGCACCACCGGCAAGATGATGCTCGATGGCCTGAAAATGGTCGCACCGTCTGCCGCATTGCTGCTGTTTGCGATCCTGTTCTTTGGCTTGATGATCGATGCGGGCCTGTTCGATCCACTGATCCGCAAGATCCTCAAGCGCGTCAATGGTGACCCCATGAAGATCGCGGTGGGCACTGCCCTGCTCTCGTTGCTGGTCGCTCTCGACGGCGATGGCACAACGACCTACATGATCACTTGTGCTGCGATGCTGCCGCTGTATAAACGTATCGGTATGAACCCGATGATCCTGGCCACCATCTCCATGCTGTCCTTGAGCATCATGAGTGGCATGACCCCCTGGGGCGGCCCCGCTACACGGGCCATCGCCGCGCTGGGTCTGGATGCCGGCGAGTACTTCGTGCCGTTGCTGCCGACCATGATCGGCGGCGCCATGTGGGTGGTTTTCACAGCCTTCCTGCTGGGGCGAGCCGAACGCAAGCGTATCGGCAACGTGCAACTGCAAAGCGGTGGCGGCGATTGCTACATCAACGCGATTCTTGAGGACACGCCTCACAAACGCCCCAGGCTGGCCTACGTCAATCTGGTGCTGGTGATTGCGGTGATGGCGGCTCTGGTGATGGGGTTGATGCACTCGGCGATCTTGTTCCTGATCGGCTTCGTGCTTGCGCTGATGATTAACTACCCGCAATTGGACATCCAGAAAGAACGCATTCTGGCGCATTCGGGCAACGCCATGACGGTGGTGTTGCTGGTATTCGCAGCCGGTATTTTCGCCGGTATTTTTTCCGGTACCAAGATGGTCGACGCTCTGGCACAGACCCTCGTCGACTGGATCCCACCCTCTTGGGGCCACCTGTTTCCACTGGTCGTCGCGATCACCAGCATGCCGCTGACGTTCGTGCTGTCCAATGACGCCTACTATTTTGGTGTCGTACCTATCCTGGCTAATGCCGCCGCGGCGTATGGCATCGACCCGATTGAAATCGCGCGCGCCTCGATTCTGGGACAGCCCGTGCACTTGATGAGCCCGTTGGTTGCCTCGACCCTTTTGCTGGTAGGCATGGTCGATCGCGACATCGGCGACTTCCAGAAAGCCACCGTCAAATGGGCAGTGCTGACCTCCCTGGTCGTCACTGCACTGGCCTTGCTGACCGGCGCCATTAGCCTGTTTAAATAATTCACCCACCCACCCCTGCTGACTTTCAACGCGCCTCACTCAGGGCGCGGGTGTAGCCGTGCATCCAAAATAACAACAACGAGTCATTTGCCATGAACCCTATGTATACCCGTCGAGCTTTGTTTTGCGCGTTAGGCTTGGTCCCCGTCGCGGGCGCCAACGCCGAAGGTTTTATTGATGACAGCAAACTCAAGCTGCAACTGCGCAATGTGTATTTCAACGAGAACTTTCGTGACGAGCACGGCTTGAGTGCACGAGCCGCCAGAACGGCAAAAAGCGAACGGACCGAGTGGGCCCAGGGATTCCTGCTGGACTATCAGTCCGGATTTACCGCGGGCACCCTCGGCTTCGGCGTGGATGCCCTGGGTCTCTATGGCGTAAAGCTCGATTCAGGGCGCGGTCGCAGTGGTACCGGGCTTATGCCGGTGCATGATGACGGGCGAGCGGCCGACGAGTTTGCCAGCGCCGGCGCTACCGCAAAAGCCAGGTTCGCGAGAACCACCGTCAAGTACGGCACCTTGCTGCCCAAGGTGCCGGTGCTGATTTACAACGATGCACGCTTATTGCCCCAGACCTACCAGGGCACCCAGGTCAGCAGCACCGACATCGAGAACCTGACAGTCACCGGCGGGCACTTGGACCGATTCAAATTACGCGACTCCACCAACAGCGTGCCCATCGTGCCTGATGGCTATAGCGGGGCAAAGTCGGGAGACTTCAACTACGCCGGGGCCGAGTACAAGTGGGGCAAAAATATCCGCCTGAGCTATTTCTATGGCGAGCTCGAAAACTTCTACCGGCAGAACTTCGCTGGCATTCAGTACGACCTGCCACTGGCGGGTGGCGTACTCACCAGCGACCTGCGTTACTTCAACAGCGCAGATAGCGGCTCTGCGTATGCAGGCAAAATCGACAATGACATGCTCAGCGGCCAACTGGCCTACGCGATCGCCGGCCACACCGTCGGCGGTGGCTATCAGACCCTTCGCGGCGATGCCGGTTTGCCCTACATCAGCGGCGCGACCGTGTATTCATTCAGCAACGCAGGCATCGGCAAGTTCATCGAGGAAGACGAGAAGACCTGGATGCTCAACTATGCCTACAACTTCGCTGCCGTCGGCGTGCCCGGCTTGACCTTCTCCGCGCGCTACCTGAGCGGCAATGACGGTAAGTCCACGACCACGGTCAAGGAATGGGAGCGTGATACCGAGCTGGCTTACGTAGTACAGGCGGGTACGTTCAAGGGGCTGGGTGTGCGCATGCGCAACTATGTCTACCGCTCTGAGTTCTCCCGGGGGCGCGACAGCAATCGCCTCTACCTCACCTATGACATCGCCCTCTGGTAGGTCGACAATCGTTCAACGCCTTTGCCGATAAGTTTCACGGTCTGGTCAGCCAGATCGTCAGCATGGCCCGGGCGTTGAATACATCCGTCACCCAGGTGGCCGAACAGAGCAGTTGGGCACCCTGACCGAGGACCTGTCTGCGGGGGGCGTGTCGTTGAAAAGCCTGCAAGGCGATGTAGACGCTGGCAGGGCTATGATGTTGAACGCTCCGGCTCACGCGTGTTGGTCACGGGGCCCTTCTGAAAGAGGTTCCACACGCCAACGGCTTCAACCCCAAATGCGCCGCCACCGTCTGGCCAATATCAGCAAAGCTTTCACGCTCACCCAACCACCCCGCCGCCACGCCCGCACCATAAGCCAATACAGGCACATGCTCGCGGGTGTGATCGCTGCCCGGACGAGAAGGATCACAACCGTGGTCGGCGCTGATGACCAGTAACGTTTGCGGGTCCATCAACGCCAATAACTCCGGCAACCTGCGGTCGAACGCTTCCAGCGCGGCCGCATACCCGGCCAGGTCCCGGCGGTGCCCGTAGAGCATGTCGAAGTCGACGAAGTTGGCAAACACCAGGCTGTTGTCTGGCGCTTCCCTGTAGGCCTTGAGCGTGGCATCGAACAGCGCGTCGTTGCCGTCGGCCTTGTACAAGCGACTGATGCCCCGGTGCGCGAAAATGTCGCCGATCTTGCCCACCGCATGCACGGTGCCGCCGGCTTCGCACAGACGGTCAAGCAACGTCGCCGACGGCGGTGGCACGGTGTAGTCGCGGCGATTGCCGGTGCGGCGAAACTCACCCGCGTGTTCCCCGGTGAACGGTCGGGCAATCACCCTGCCAACGGTGTATTCATCACACAAAGTGCGGGCGATTTCACATACCCGGTACAGCGCCTCCAGCCCGAAATGGCTTTCATGGGCGGCGATCTGCATCACGCTGTCGGCCGAGGTGTAGCAAATCGGCTGCTTGCTGCGGATGTGTGCCTCACCCAATTCGTCCAGCACCGTGGTACCCGAGGCATGGCAGTTGCCCAGGATGCCCGGCAAGCCTGCCTGCTCAATCAGGTCGGCCAGCAACTGTGGCGGAAAGGAGTTGACCGGCTTTTCGAAATAACCCCAGTCGAACAACACCGGCACGCCCATCATTTCCCAATGCCCGGACGGTGTGTCTTTGCCAGACGATTGCTCCCGTGCATGGCCGAAGGCACCGCTCGGTGCAGCGTCGCCCCAGTCGCCCGGCAACGGGCCATCGCCACTGGCCGCCGCTGCAGCCCCCAATCCCAACCGTCCTAGGTTCGGCAGGGACAAAGGCCCCCGGCGCAACGGCCCATCCGCTTCGCCACGGGCGCACGCCTCGGCGATATGGCGCAAGGTGTCGGCGCCCGAGTCGCCAAAGAGGGCGGCGTCGGCACTGGCACCGATGCCCAACGAATCCAGCACCAACACGATGGCCTTGCTCATAGTATTTCCTGGATCAAGTTGCGTTCGGCCAGGAGGTTACCGCCTAACCGATAGGCTGCGCGCAAGGCGGATGCACCCTGCCCGGCCTGCTCTGTATTGCGCGCGTGTACCCAGCCCAAGGGCCTTTGCGCGCTCACCTGTTCACCGACAAAGGCCAACTCGCTGAAGCCGACCGACAGGTCCAGCACGTCGTCTGGATGACTGCGCCCGCCGCCCAATGCCACCACCGCCAAGCCCACCGCCCGGGTGTCTATCTCGCTGACGCAGCCCTCTTCCTCGGCCCACACCGGCATCGACACGGCAGCCTTGGGTAAATGCGCATCGGGGTTGTGGGTAAAGCCCTGCGGGCCACCCAGGGCACTGACCATTTGCTCGAAGCGCTGCAAGGCTGCCCCGCTCTGCCAGGCCTGAAGCAATTGATCACGGGCCTGAGCCTCATCCCTTGCCAGGCCGGCCATTGTCAGTACCTCGGTCGCCAGGGCCAGGGTCACCGCCCACAGGCGTTCACTGCGCACCTCGCCCTTGAGCAGCGCCACCGCTTCGGCAACCTCCAGGGCATTGCCGGCACTGCGGGCCAGCGGCTGGTTCATGTCGGTGATCAGGGCGCGGGTTTTGACCCCGGCACCGTTGGCCACGGCGACGATGCTCGCAGCCAGTTCGCGCGCCTGTTCGGGCTCGGCCATGAATGCGCCGTTGCCGGTCTTCACATCCATGATCAACACGTCGAGGCCGGCGGCGAGCTTCTTGCCGAGGATCGATGCGGTGATCAGATCAATCGACTCGACCGACCCGGTCACATCGCGGATCACATACAAACGTTTGTCCGCGGGCGCCAGGTTGGCGGTCTGGCCGATGATGGCGCAACCGACTTCGGCCACCACCGTGCGCAAACGTTCAGGGCTGGGTTGGCAGTCGTAACCGGGGATACTCTCGAGCTTGTCCAGGGTGCCGCCGGTGTGCCCCAGGCCACGCCCGGAAATCATCGGCACGTAACAGCCGCAGGCCGCCAGCAAAGGCGCCAGCAGCAAGCTGATCATGTCGCCGACGCCGCCGGTGGAATGCTTGTCCACGATCGGCCCCGGCAGATGCCAACTCAATACTTGGCCGGAGTCGCGCATCGCTTCGGTCAAGGCGATGCGCTCGGTCACATCCATACCCTTGATAAAAACCGCCATGGCGAACGCCGCGACCTGCCCATCGCTGAGGCTGCCGTCGGCAATGCCGGCGACAAACCGTTGAATGTCCATTGCGGCCAGGGCGTGCCCGTCGCGTTTACGGCGAATCACTTCTTGTGGCAACCACATACTGTGCTCCTTACAGCGAGATGAAAAAGCCGACAATCGCCGCACTCATCAGATTGGAAAGCGTGCCGCCGATCATGGCCCGCAGGCCCAGCCGCGCCAATTCTTGACGGCGTTGCGGGGCGATACCGGTCAGGCCACCGAGTTGAATGGCAATTGAAGACAGGTTGGCAAAGCCGCACAGGGCGAAGGTGACGATTACCTGGGTATGGACCGACAACAGCGGCACACCGGCTTCGGCGGCCTTGGCCGGGGTCAGGTAGTTGGCCAGGTCGGCATAGGCGACGAACTCGTTGAGGACCAGTTTTTCACCGATAAAACCGCCGGCCATGACCGCCTCGTGCCATGGCACCCCGAGCAGAAAAGCGATGGGCGCCAGCACGTGGCCGAGGACCAGTTGCAAGGTCAACTGCGGGTAACCAAACCAGTTGCCCGCCCAGCCCAGTAGCCCGTTGAACAGGGCGATCAACGCGATAAATGCCAGCAACATGGCACCGACGGACAAGGCCAGGCGCAAGCCAACCTGGGCCCCTTCGGCGGCAGCATCGATGATATTGGTGGGGCGATTCTCGGCCTGTCCCAGCTCCTCGATCACCTGTTCGGTGCGGGCTGATTCGGTTTCCGGCTCCATCAGCTTGGCCATCAACAGCGCCCCCGGTGCCGACATGAAACACGCCGCGATCAGGTACTTGAGCTCCACTCCCAGCCCGGCGTAACCCAACAGCACCGAGCCGGCCACCGCCGCGAAACCACCGACCATCACCGCGAATAACTCCGAGCGCGTCAGCTTGGCAATGAAGGGCCGGACCACCAGCGGTACCTCCGACTGGCCGATGAAAATCGCCGAGGTTACCACCATCGACTCAATGCGGCTGGTGCCCAGCAACAGGCGCAGGGCGCCGCCCACCAACCGTATGATCCAGCCCATCACGCCGATGTAATACAGCACCGAGATAAAGCTGCCGAAGAACACGATCATCGGCAATACCCGGATCGCGAACACAAACCCACCGCTGCCGAACACTTCAAACATGTGCGGCGAACTCAGGCCGCCAAACAGAAACTCGATGCCTTTGTTCGCGTACAGCTGCAGCGAGGCCACCGCCCCCGATAGCGAGGCCAGCACCGTCTGGCCCCAAGGCACGTACAGGGCAAAAGCGCCGATCAACACCTGGATCAGAAACGCTACCGAGACGGTGCGCCAGTTGATGGAGCGTCGCTGATGGGATAAAGCAATGGCAATGAGAATAAGGGTCGCTATTCCGACAAGACTGATCATGCAGGCGTCTCAACAATGGACCAAGCGGACGCAGGCCCGAAGGCCTGCCCAGGATTAGAAAGCGTCGAAGGCGCCCGGCAGCAATTGCGCGAGGGTCCAGGTGCGCGTGGCGGCCGGGTCACTGCCCTGGCAAATCACCACCGCATCCTTGGCCATCAACTCCAGCATCACCTGGCGGCAGGCACCGCAAGGGCTTATCAGTGAAACGTTGGGTGCATATACCGCCATAGCCTTGAAACTGCCCGGCGCATGGCCCTGGCTGATGGCGCTGAACAAGGCACTGCGCTCGGCACAGTTGGTCAGCCCGTAAGAGATGTTCTCCACGTTGCAACCCTGTACCACCTCGCCGTCGGCGGTCAGCAACGCCGCGCCGACCGGGAAATGGGAGTAAGGCGAGTACGTGCTCTCGGCGGCCCGCTTTGCCTGTTCCATCAAACGCTCTTCAATTGTCATGCACAGGGTCATCCCATCTTGTTGCGAGCACAGCCAGGGAGGCCGTGACGCTCTTGTGGTGTTATTTAAATAACAATAGATGTGATTATTCAATCTTTTTTTGCACGGGTGCACAAAGGTGTCTGGCGGAATGGCCTGAACACTCCCGGCGCACGCGGGATGTGTAGTTTTCACAAGTAATTTCCCCCTCCCCTAGGTATGCTCCGCGTTTATTGCCGACCACTGATACCGGGATGCCAGCCCAGGCGCAGCTTATGGAGCCGTATCCTCAAGGACGTTTGAACGATGAGTACCCCCGCGCTGGACATCAGCAGCCTGACGCCACTGCCTTACCACCAGCAGGTAGTCGATTACCTGAAAGCCAGTGAACCTGCGGTGTGGAGTTGGGCCTCGTCCCTCGGGGTTCAGCAGGAACATGCCCAGGATATGCGCGCGCAATTGCTGCGAGACACTTACCGCCTGAGCCCCGAGACTCATCCGCAGGCCTATCAGGCTTGCGAGACGGCGTTGCAGTGCTTGCAGATCCAGGCCCCAGCCACGCTTTACCAGGCCGGCGATGGCGCGATGAATGCGAGCCTGTATTACCTGGCTGGCGAAGTGCATGTGGTGTTCTACGGGCCGATCCTTGAACGGCTCGACGCCCAGGAGTTGCTGGCGCTGCTGGGGCATGAGCTGGCCCATTACCGTCTGTGGTCGAAGCACGACGGTGACTTTCTCACCGCCGACCGGATACTGAATCACGCGATGGCTGACGTGTACACGCCACCCAGC
The DNA here is from genome assembly GCF_000313235.1 of Pseudomonas sp. PAMC 26793. Lineage (NCBI taxonomy): Bacteria > Pseudomonadati > Pseudomonadota > Gammaproteobacteria > Pseudomonadales > Pseudomonadaceae > Pseudomonas > Pseudomonas sp. PAMC 26793. The sequence goes on along the minus strand of NZ_AMXG01000058.1, from coordinate 62,477 downwards.
CTGGAACAGACCGCGCGCTTATATAGCCTGCACACCGAGATCTACGCCGACCGTGGTGCGGCGCTGGTGGCCAGTGGGCCAGAAGCGTCCATTACCTCCCTGGTGAAGATTCACACCGGGATTGTCAGTGTCGATGCGGCCAGCTATTTGCAGCAGGCCCGTGAACTGGATGGCAAGGATGCGCAGCTGTCCCAGGGCGTATCGCACCCGGAGGCGTTTCTGCGTTCCCAGGCCGTAGACAGCTGGTGGCAGCAGCTGCCGGAGACGGACGCCTGGCTGCACCGCCGGTTGCGTGGGCCGTTGTCGCTCAGTCGCCTGGATGTGACCGACCAGGTGGAGCTGACCGCCCTCACCCGCGGCTTTATCGCCAGCTTTATCAGTGCGTCGGTGTTGCAGTCAGACGCTGTGCTCAATCAGGTGCGGGGGTTCTTTCCCGACTGGAAGGACACTGAAACGCCCCTGGACCTTGGCACGTTGAATGCCGAACGTATCGACGCGAGCATCCACGAATACCTGCACTTCATCATGCTCGACCTGAGCCTGGTGGACCGCGACCTGCGCGACGACGCTTTAATGCATGCCGCGCGCACCGCGAAGAAGCTCGGCAGCGCCGACGACTTTATCAACGTGCTCAAGCGCGATATCAAATTACCCAAACGTGAGCTCGACCCTATCGTTCGCGCGCTCAAAGCGGAGGTCGACACATGGACCCAATAACCCAACCCGTCACCTTCACTCAATTGCTGCAAAGCCACGATGGCGCTGCCGTGCCCATCGACGATGTGGTGTTCCTCGCGTTGCCGCTGCTGCGCCAGGTGGCGCAACTGCATGAACAGGGGCGTGTTGCCCAGCTCAGCTACCTCAACGTAATGCTGGGGCCGGAGCGCACCCTGCAACTGCGCAACCTCGAGGGCGTGCCGCCGCGCCTGGCGCTGGAGGCGATCAAGCAGGTGCAGCCCAATCCGGAGTCGGCCCTTAATATCGTCGGTACCGTGCGCCTGACCCGGGATTCCGAAAGTGGCGTGGCCATTACCGACCTGCACGTGCAGGAAGACCCGCACCAGGCCATCGACCGCCCGGTGTTCCTCACGGACTTGCACAGTTGGGAGCATCGTCTCGGGCATCACGACGAAATCACCGATATTTTCCAGCTCGGGCAGTTGCTGGCGTGCCTGGCCTGCGGGCTGGATTTTGCCGATATCAATGACGTAAAGACGTTTGCTCGGCACCGGCGCAACCTGTTCCAGCTCAACAGCCGGCTCAACCCGGTGCTGGCCAACCTGATCGTCGAGATGACCGAACTCAACCGGCACGAGCGCGCCACCGATGTCGGTTCCCTGGCCCGGCGCCTGGAGTCCTGGCGCGAGCAGCCGGCCAGCCTCGATGTGGAGCGTGTGCTGGCTCAGGCCGAAGGCCCGGCGTCGCGGCGCACGGTGGTGCTGGAACACCTGCGCAACCGGCTGTTTGACCTGTCGCGGCGCAATCGCCTGCTGCACTTCCGGCCGACCCAGGCCAACGTCAACCTGACCGTGGCCAGCGTGCCGCTGGTGATGCGGATTGAAAGCATCCGACCTGAATCGCTGTGCACCTGGCAGCCTACCTTCGGTGGTTTCTCCGAGCAGGTGTTGAGCGGCAAGCCGGTTGGCCTGCAGCAATGGCTGCGGTTTGAAGACCAGACCTGGCTGCAGGCGTCCCTGGAACGCATCATTCAGGAAACCCGCCGCGACCGTGCCGAGTTCGGCTTCAGCAACCTGCGCCTGGTGGTGGCCTTCATGCGCTGGCACAACCTCAAGGACACGCCGGAAGAACGCATCGTTACCCCGCTGCTGTGGCTCCCGGTGGAGCTGAGCCGGAAAAAAGGTGTGCGCGACCAGTTCATGTTGCAGTGCGATGAGACCGAGGCCGAATTCAACCCGGTACTGCGTCATCAGTTGCGCCAGCTCTACGATATCCAGTTGCCGGAAACCGTCGACCTGCAAAAAACCTCGCTTGAAGAAATCCACGCGGATATTGCCCGCCAGATCAAACTCACCGAGCCCGGCGTGGATTTACGCCTGCAAAGCAAACCGCAAATCGAACTGATCCACCAGAAGGCGGTGCAGCACCTGCAGCACTTCCAGCGGCGCCGCGCCCGTCAGCGCTCGGCCATGCCGTTGGTAAAGCCGGATTTCAGCTACGACCGCGAAGACTACCGCCCGTTGGGCCTGCAACTGTTCCAGCAAAAAGTCCTGCCCAGCGTGTTGCCGCTGCGCATGGCGGTAGGTGGCAAACCTTCGCTGCGCGACCATCATCCACAAATGGTCGCCCGCAGCACTGAAAACAGCACCTACGCTTTGCCCGAGAATCAGGGGCATCGCTACGCCTGGGACATCGACCTGACCCAGGTCACCCTGGCCAACTTCAACTATCGCAAAATGTCGCTGGTGCGCGATTACGCGCAGTTGATCGACGAGCCGGCGCAGAACGAAGCGTTTGACCGGATGTTCTCCATTGAGCCGCGGGAGGTGGAAGTCCAGGCCCCGGACCCGATCCCGTTGCCGGAACAATGGAACGTGGTGGCCGGCGATGCGACGCAGAATGCCGCCGTCAGCCTGGCCCGCACCGGGCGCAATTTCATCATTCAGGGGCCGCCGGGTACCGGCAAGTCCCAGACCATCACCAACCTGATCGCCGACTATGCCGGGCGCGGCCTGCGGGTGCTGTTCGTGTGCGAAAAGCGCGCGGCACTGGATGTGGTGTTCCATCGCCTGCAACAGAGTGAGCTGGGTGAGTTGTGCTGCCTGATTCACGACTCCCAGACCGACAAGAAGGCCTTCGTGGGCAACCTGCGCGAATGCTATGAGCGCTGGATAGCCGGCGATGCCCAGTCGTCGCAGTTGCAGGCCCGACGCAGCGCCACACTGGCTACCTTGGGCCAACAGCTGGGTCTGATCGAGCGCTTTGAACAGGCCATGACCGAGGTGCCGGAAACGCTGGCCTGCTCCGTGCGCGAGCTGGTGCGGCATCTGATCGACCTGCCGGCCGTGGCTGCCAAGCTGCCGCCCGAAGTTCTGGAACGCTTGCCCGAATGGCGTCACTGGCAGGCGCAAAGCGAACTGACTGGCCGCCTGTATCAGGCGATCAATGAGCGCTTCGGCCTCGACAGTTTTGCGCGTCACCCTTTCAGCCATCTGGCCTCAAGCCTCATTACCCACGAACATGCCTATGGCCAGCTCAAGGCGTTCCTGGATGAAGCCGGTGGGCTGATGGACAGCGTCGAGCCGTTTCTGGAGTCATCCTCCAGCCTGCTGTCCAGTGACACCCGCCTGGCGGATGCGCGGGTGCTGACCCAGGCAGCCGAACAACTGACCGGCGCCAACCTGGCATCGCACCTCGACCTGTTGGAACCGGGCTCACCCGGTTCCCAGGCGTTGCAGGCCGAACAAGCCGCTTTGCAAACGCTGACCGTGCAACAACACAACGCCGCTGAAACCACCCGCCATTGGCGCGACAAACTCGCGCCCCAGGACACCCAGGCCGCACAGGATCTGGTGCAGCGCCTGGAAGGCTCGTTGCTGCGTTGGCTGCAACCGTCCTGGTGGCGGCTGCGCGGCGAGCTGCAACGGCGCTACGACTTCAGCCAGCACGCGGTGCGCCCCAGCTACCGCAGCGTGCTCGATAACCTGGCCGGCGAACACCGCGCTACCGCGGAGTTGCAGGCCGAGCAGCAGCGCCTGCAAAGTCACTACGGCATCCAGGACATCGACCTGTTCGTGCAAAACCTGCAAGCCCTGCTCCAGCAACTGAGCACATCACCGTTATTGCGCCAGTGGGTCGAAGGCCTGCGCGGTAACCCGAACGCCCTGCCGGGCGTACGCCAGGAAGCCAGCCTGCGCCAGCCGGTTGCGCGCCTGGCCGAGCTGGTTGCGCAGCACTGCGTGTTCGAACCGGCACCGAGCCTGGGCGAGTTGGCCGAATTCTTGCGCGACCTGCGTGAAGAACTCGACGAACTGCCCGACACCCTGCCCCTGCTCAATGAGCTGCACCAGGCCGACCCCGTCTGCCTGTTGGCCGTGCAACAGCACGCCTTGGCGCAAAAGGCGCTGGATGGGTTGATTGCCCAGGAAAACCTGACCCGCCTGTATCGTGCCAACCCGCAACTGGCACGCTTCGATGGCCCGGCCTTGAGCCTGGCCGCGCGGCAGGTCAGCCAGGCTGAAAGCAGCCTGCTCAAACACAACGCCCATGTGCTCAGCGCCACGCTGCACCAGCGTTTCCTGGAACACGTGAAGCAATCGGCGATGTCGGTGACTCAGCTGGACGCCCAGGCCCGTGAGTTCAAGAAAGCCTATGCCAAGGGCCGCCGTGAACTGGAACACGAGCTGGGCAAGACCATGCGTTATCGCTCCATCCGTGAAATGGCGAGTGGTGACAGTGGCCGCGTGATCAACGACCTCAAGCCTATCTGGCTGATGAGCCCGCTGTCGGTGTCCGACACGCTGCCGCTGACCCCGGACCTGTTCGACGTGGTGATTTTCGACGAAGCCAGTCAGATCCCCAGTGAAGAAGCCGTGCCGGCCTTGAGCCGAGCGCAACAGGTGATCGTGGTGGGTGACGAGATGCAATTGCCACCCACCAACTTCTTCTCCAGCGCCGGCGAACAGGACGATAACGAACTGATTGCCATGGAGGACGGCGAGCAGATTGCAATCAACCTCGACGCCGACAGCCTGCTGAGCCAGGCCGCGCGTAATTTGCCGGCAACCCTGTTGGCCTGGCACTACCGCAGCCGCCATGAAGCGTTGATCAGCTTCTCCAACGCGGCGTTCTATGAAGGCCGGCTGATCACCATTCCCGACCGGCGTATCGAGCGCCCGGCCCCGGCCCAGGCGGCGCTGGACTCCATGGATGCCCAGGCGGTGATTCAGGGCGCCAATACGCTGCTCGACAGCCCGATCAGCTTTCTGAAGATGAGCGATGGCGTCTACCTGAGTCGCAGCAACCTGGCCGAAGCACGCTACATCGCCAACCTGGTGCGCGAACTGCTGCAACGCGAGACCGGCCTGAGCCTGGGCATCGTGGCCTTCTCCGAAGCCCAGCAAGGCGCCATCGAGCAGGCCCTGGAGGACCTGGCCGCCAGTGACTCGGCCTTTGCCACGCGCCTTGAGCAAGAATATGTGCGTGAAGACGCCGGGCAGTTCAACGGGCTGTTCGTCAAGAACCTGGAGAACGTCCAGGGGGATGAACGCGACGTGATCATCCTGAGCATCTGCTACGCACCAGGACCGAACGGCAAGATGCTGATGAACTTCGGCCCGATCAACCAGCGCGGCGGGGAAAAACGCCTGAACGTAATCTTCAGCCGTGCACGCAAGCGTATGGCGATTGTCTCCAGCATTGAAGCGGACGCCATCACCAACACCCACAACGACGGTGCCGCTGCACTGCGCGGGTTCCTGCAGTTCGCCCAGGCCAGCGCCAACGGCGACGCACCGCGATCCCAGGGCATCCTTGCCAACCTCAATCCAGGCGCCAAGCAATCCTTTGCCGTCAGCCTGCCCAAGGACAGCCTGCGCAGCGCCCTCGCCGCCGCGTTGCGTAAACGCGGACATACGGTGCAGGAATACGTCGGGCGTTCGCAGTTTCGCTGCGACCTGGCGATCAGTGACGCCAGCGGTGAACACTTCAGCCTGGGCGTGCTGCTGGACGGCGATACGGCGGCCGCGACTGACGTGCGTGAGCGTTATATCTTCCGCCCGACCGTGCTGCGCAGCTTCGGCTGGAAGATTATCGACGTGCTCAGCCATGACTGGCTGCGGGCCCCGGAAGAGGTGCTGAATCAGATTGAAGCGCTGCTACGGGGTGAAGAGGCGCCCGCGCTGCCAGAACCTGAACAGCCAGTGGAACCGGAAACCGTTGAGGTCGAGGCTCCGTCTACCCCGGAAGCACAGACCCCGATGCGTGAGTTCACCTTTGGTGAAGGCAACTCCAACAAGTTCTGGCGTATCGGCGTCACGGAGGCGGACGTGGTGGTGAACTTCGGTCGCATCGGCACCAAGGGCCAGACCTTGATCAAGTCCCTCGACAGCCCCGAACGCGCAGTGCGCGAAGCGGAAAAGCTGATCGCGGAGAAACTGCGCAAAGGCTATCAAGAGCAGACGGGATCAATCACACCGGGATGATTCAAGGACGTTATAAATCTCGGAAACGACCTGCCGTGTCGCGTCGTCAAGGGTTCCTTCATTACGGCATAACACCCAGCCGTGATCCGCAACCGCTCGCTCGAACGCCAGGGTACAGGCGACGTGTTCTTCCAGCTTGTGGATCACGGTGCTGCTCAGCCCGCGCCGGCGTGCAGCGGCCCTTGCCCATGAAATCTCGGGATCGGTGACCACGCCGACATGCAGGTCCGGCACTTGCACGTTTCGATCAATGTTCAGGTGCAGGATGTCTGCCAGCGGGACTCCCCGGCGAAACGCGGCATCCGACGGGTACCAGCGGTCAATCAAGACAATGCTGCCTGGCGGCTGTTGAGTCAGCACGTGCCGGGAAATCCAGGCACGGCTTTCAGCGAATCGCTTACAAACCTCCCACTCCAACTCCCGGCTGGGCGTTCTGGCGAGTTGGTTGACGAGGGCCATTGTTTCACTTCGGTAGGGATCGCTTTTTCTCTCGCACAGCCGGATCACCTTTTTGTTGTCCGCCCTCAGTGCTTTGGTAACGGCTTCCAGCAGCGTGGTTTTGCCGGTGCCCTTGGGCCCATCCAGAGAAACAAACAGCGGACGATTCCTTCTTCAACTAACGGTTGATAACGGATGAACTGTATCTGAATTTCTGGCTGATGGTTCTCAAAATCCGGCCAAAGGACGCATCTATAACACTCCAGACTTAAACCGCGGAATCTCTAACCCCAGGCTTTCCCGCAACGTCGTACCTTCATACGCCGTGCGATACACACCACGCGCCTGCAACAACGGGATGACCTCCTGGGTGAATCGGCTGAATTGTTCCGGATGGCCGATGTAGATGTTAAAACCATCCACCGCACGGGCTTCAAACCAGCCAGCCATTTTCCGTGCAACGGTCTCCGCCGATCCGACAAAAGCCCCCGGGCGCAACTGCCGTCCAAACTCCACCGCCTGGCGCAATGTAAAGCCTTTGTCCCGGGCCTGGTCAGCAATGCGCTTGGCCGCCGTAAAAAAGCTGCTGCGTGCCGCCTCAAGGCTTTCCTGCGGAAACGCTGCATCAAGGTCGTACTGGCTGAAATCATGCCAGCCGAAATTGCGCCCGAACTCCTTCAGCGCCAGCTCAAAACTGTGATCGGCCTGGTGGTAGTGCTGTTCGATTTCACGGGCATGCTCATCAGTATCGCCCACATAAATCTCGGCGCCGGGCATCACCAGCAATTGCTCCGGATCACGGCCATGGTGCACCGCCCTGCCCTTGATATCCCGGTAGAACGCCTGGCCCTGCTCGATGCTGGCCGCGTGGGTGAAGATCACATCGGCCGTGGCGGCGCCCACGTCACGGCCTTGCTCCGAATCGCCGGCCTGGAAGATCACCGGCTGGCCTTGGGGTGAGCGCTGGATATTCAGCGGCCCGACCACCGAAAAGTGCTCGCCTTTGTGGTTCAGGCTATGGAGTTTGCTCGGGTCGAGAAATTGGCCGGTGGCGCGGTCACGCACGAAGGCCTCTTCCTCATAGGAGTTCCACAGTCCCTGCACCACCTGGACGTGTTCGGCTGCCCGGCCATAGCGGGTGTCGTAGTCATAATGTTCGTCACGGCTGTAGTTGCCGGCGGTACCGGCGTCGCCACTGGTGACCACGTTCCAGCCAGCGCGGCCTTTGCTGATCAGGTCGAGTGAGGCCAGGCGCCGCGCAACGTTATAGGGCGAGTTGTAAGAGGTGGTCAGCGTGCCGACCAAGCCCAGATGCCGGGTGCTCACGGCCAGCGCCGACAACAATGTCAGCGGCTCCAGCCGATTCAGGTAGTGGGATGGCGAGCTCGGGGTGATGAACTGGCTATCGACGATAAACATCAAGTCGAACAATGCCGCCTCGGCCTGGCGTGCGATCTCGATGTACCAGTCGACGTTGACGCTGGCGTCGGCCGGCAGTTGAGGGTCGAGCCATAGATTGTGGCGGCCGGGCCCGCCGCAGCCCATGGTCAGGGCGCCCAGTTTGAGCTGTCTTTTTGGGGTCATGTCTGACGTATTCCTTGAAACATTCAGGGCTGGGTTCTGGCAACGGCTGGCTGCAACGACGCCGCGAAGGAGTCGTCGAACAGCTTGGCTGCCGGGTAAGACTTGACCAGTCCCTGGCTTGCAAAAAAGTCCACGGTCTTTTGCGCCTCTACAGGCGATTGGGCCGTCAGTGGTTCGACCGTCGTGCGCGCCCGGGCAAACCAGGCACGGGCGATATCTGCATCAGCCCGGGTGCGTTTGGCCCAGGCGTCGGCATAAGCGTCGGTATTGGCCGGGCTTTGGCGCGTCCAGTCGCGGGCTTTTTTCAGGCGCTGGAGAAAATCGCTGATTTGCGCACGTTTGCCGTCGACGGCCCGGGTGCTGGCGGCGATGAAGCTCTGGGCCGGGATCAGCCCGTCAGCGGTCGCCAGTACTCGTGCGCCTTGGCGTTCCTGTTGGGTGACGTAGGGTTCCCAGGTAGCGATGACGTCAACGGAACCGCCTTCCAGTGCGTGAGAGGCATCCAGCGCGCTGAGGTAGCGCAACTCCAGGGAGTCTTTTGGCACGCCGGCTTTATCCAGCGCGGTCAGCAGCAGTTGCTGGCTCCAGGAGCCTTTCCAGATGGCGGCACGCTTGCCTTTCAGGTCGGCAAGGCTGTGGATCGAAGAATCCTTTTTCACCAGGATGGCCACGCCCTCGAGGTTTTGCTGACTGACTGCAATCACCTTGATCGGCGCACCCAGCGCGCCGAGGAACAGCACGGGCGCATCACCGAGCAAGCCGATGTCGAGGCTGTTGGTGTTGAGGGCTTCGGCCACCGGTGAGCCGGCGGTGAATTGCTTCCATTCGAGGGTATAGGGCAGATCATCCAGCACCCCCGCCGCTTCCATCACCGCCTGGGCGTTATAGCTTTGGTCACCCACCACCAGGGTTTGCGCGTTCGCGGTCAGGCACAGCAGAGCGGCCATCCCGGCCGCCAGTCTTGTCAGGTAACGCACGTTCGTCTCCAGATGCCTTCTCAGGCATTTCAAGTCGATCCGCGCGTGCGGTCTCGGCAGTGTTCGTAGGGCTGTCTACGATGGAGTGCTAACCCATGCCTGTAAAATACTTATAACGCATAACCTAATTCAATATTAATGCGCATAACGCATTTTTTGTAAGGCGCCGAGGAAACTGACATTGCGTACCCGACGGCACCACCTACACTGATTTGAATTCGGCTGCTCTTGGGCCATTTTTCGGCGGGCCCGGCCCGATGCACCTGCACTCATTGCTCAACAAATAAAGCAGTTAACCAACTGATTAATCAGAGTAAATATGAAAGAGCAGCCTCGGCAGCTTGCATCGGCACCGCAACCAGTGGCGCATATACGCGCCCTTTTTCGACAACCACACCTTCTGGCTCCCTTGAGTCTGCTGTGCATCGCCCTCGCGGGTTGTACGGTCGGGCCGGATTTCACGCGGCCCGATGTGCCGGCGAATGCCGATTACTCACGAGAAAAGCTCTCTGCCACCGCCAAGGCCGATATCGACACCGGCGGCGCAGCGCAGCGGCTGATCGCGGGGATGGATATTCCCGGGCAATGGTGGACGCTGTTCCGCTCACCGGCCCTGAATGCCCTGGTGGAAGAAGCCTTGCGTGCCAACCCGGATGTCACCGCGGCCCAGGCGGCGTTGCGCCAGGCCAATGAGCTGGTCTATGCCGACCAGGCGTCGCTCTTCCCTTCCGTCAGCGGCAATGTGCAGAAGGCCCGCGAGAAAGTCTCAGGCGTCACCTCGGGCATCCCAGAGTCACCGATTCTCACGGTGAGCTCGGCATCGCTGAGTGTGTCCTATGCGCCGGACGTGTTCGGCGGTACGCGCCGGCAAATCGAATCCACCTCGGCCCAGGCCGAGTACGAGCGCTTCCAGCTGGAGGCGACGTATCTCACCTTGACCTCCAACGTGGTCAATACAGCGGTCAGTCTGGCGTCGATACGCGATCAAGTCGCCGCCACCGAAGAAATCATCCGGATCCAGAGTGGCCAGCTCGACCTCCTGCAGGCGCAGCGCCGGCTGGGGGCCATCGGCGACACCGACGTGCTCACGCAGCAGACCGCACTGGCGCAAACCCGCGCGAGCCTGCCGCCCCTGCAAAAGCAGTTGGCGCAGACCCGCAACCAGTTGATGGCCTACCTCGGGCGGTTTCCCAATCAGGACCAGGACGAGCGCTTCAACCTGGCCTCCCTGCACCTGCCGGAAGAACTGCCCCTCAGCCTGCCTTCGGCGATCGTCGGCCAGCGGCCGGATGTGCGTTCTGCCCAGGCGCAACTGCATCAGGCCAGTGCCAACATTGGTGTGGCCGTGGCCAATCAGTTGCCCCAGTTCAGCATTACCGGCTCCGTGGGTTCGACGGTGGCCAGCGGGACCAAGCTGTTTTCGGCGGGCAGTGGCGTCTGGAGCCTGGCCGGGTCGATCACCCAACCGATCTTTGATGCCGGCGCACTGGAACATCGCAAACGCGCCGCTGTGGCCGCTTATGACGAGTCGGCAGCGCGCTACCGTGGCACGGTGATCGGTGCGTTCCAGGACGTGGCCAACGCGCTGCGGGCGCTGGAGGCCGATGCTGATGCGCTCAACCAGCAGGTGGTGGCCGAGCGCTCTGCCCAAGCCAACCTGGACCTGGTGCAGGCGCAGTTCAAGCTCGGCGCCGTGGCCTACATCAACCTGCTTACGGCCCAGCAAACCTACCAGAACACCGTGCTGGCCCGCGTCAAGGCCCAGGCTTCCCGTTACAGCGATACCACGGCGCTCTTCCAGGCATTGGGTGGCGGGTGGTGGAACCGAACCGATGTGGACCCTGCCACCAAGGGCCGGCCTGATCGCTTCGGCCTGCCGTCGTGGAACGAGATCATGCCGGCCAAAAACAAGGCAGCGCCTGCCGATTCGGCACGGTTCGACTGAACTGAAATCTGAAACAGCGAGAACACCCATGGCTGACGTCATTACTGCCTCTCCCCTGCCACCCGAGCCCGGCGCACCGCGCAAGCGTCGACTGTGGCGGCCGATGCTCATCATGATCGTGGTGGTGCTGGTGATTGTGGCGATCATTGCCGGGGTGAAGTTCGTGCAGATTTCGGCGCTGATCGCCCAGTCGAAAATGCCCAGGCCCGCCTCCGTGGTCACGGCCATGAAGGTGCCGTTCAGCGATTGGCAACCGAATGTCAGCGCCGTGGGGTCGATGAAGGCGGTCAGAGGGGTGGATGTGACCACGGAAGTGGGCGGCATCGTGCGCACCATCGGCTTTACGCCTGGGCAAGAGGTGGCGGCCCAGGCGCTGCTGGTGCAGTTGAATGCCGACTCGGACATCGCGCAACTGCATTCCCTGGAAGCAACGGCTGATTTGGCGGTGATCGTCCTCAAGCGTGACAAGGCGCAACTGGCGGTCAACGCCATCTCCCAGGCACAAGTGGATACTGACACCGCCGACCTGAAAGCCAAGCTTGCTGCCGCCGAACAACAGCGCGCGCTGGTGGCGAAAAAGACCATACGTGCACCGTTCTCCGGGCGCATCGGGATCACCAGCGTCAACCCCGGCCAATACCTCAACCCCGGCGACAAGATCGCCACCCTGCAGACCTTCGATCCGATTTACATCGACTTCACGGTGCCCCAGACCCAACTGGAGGCGATCGCCATCGGCCAGGGGGTTTCTGTGACGGCCGACGGCCTGTCCAATCAAACCTTCACCGGCAAGGTCAGCACCATCGACACCCAGTTCGACTCGACCACGCGCAACGTCACGGTGGAAGCGACCGTCGACAACCCCAAACAAAGTCTCGTGCCCGGGATGTTTGCCCGCGCCGTGGTCAACTCCGGTGCAACGCAGCGCTACCTCACCGTGCCGCAGACATCGGTGACCTACAACCCCTACGGCACCACGGTGTTCATCGCCACATCGAGCAAGGACGACAAGGGTGAGGAAGTGCTCACGGCGCAACAAACCTTTATCAAGACCGGGCCCACCCGGGGCGACCAGGTGGCGATCCTGTCGGGCGTGAAGGAAGGCGACCTGCTGATCACCAGCGGCCAGATGAAGCTCAAGAATGGCTCGCCGGTGAAGGTCGATAACAGCGCCGCGCCGCTGAACGATCCTGCGCCGACTCCCCAAGAACACTAAAGGTGTCCCATGAAGCTTACCGATACCTTTATTCAGCGGCCGGTCTGGGCGATTGTCGTCTCGCTGTTCATCCTGATCCTGGGGCTGCGCTCGATCTTCGAATTGCCGGTGAACCAATGGCCACGCACCGAAAACACCGTGGTCACCATCACCACCGCTTACTACGGCGCGGACGCGTCCACGGTGGCCGGCTTTATCACCCAGCCGCTTGAGTCGGCCATCGCCCAGGCCCAGGGCATCGACTACCTGTCTTCAACGAGCATCACCGGCGTATCGACCATTACCGCCACACTGCGGTTGAACTACGACGCCAGCAAGGCGCTTACCGAGATCAATACCCAGGTCAACTCGGTCAAGAACCAACTGCCGGCACAGTCCCAGGAGCCGGTGCTGACGGTGGCGGTCGGGCAGACCACTGACGCCATGTACCTGGGCTTCTACAGCGACACCCTGGCCACCAATAACATCACCGATTACCTGGTGCGGGTGGTCAAGCCCAAGCTGGACTCGATCCAGGGCGTGCAAACCGCAGAAATCCTCGGCGGGCGTCAGTTTGCCCTGCGCGCCTGGATGGACCCGGACAAACTCGCCGCACATAACGTGACCGCCCAGGACGTGTCCACCGCCCTGGCCAACAACAACTACCTGTCTGCGGTCGGCTCCACCCGCGGGCAAACGGTGACGGTCGACCTGACGGCCGGGACCGATTTGCACACGGTGGATGAATTCAAGCGGCTGGTGATCAAACAGAAAGGCGATGCCCTGGTGTACCTGGAGGACGTGGCCACCGTCACCCTCGGCGCTGAAAGCTACGACAGCAGCGTGGCGTTTTCCGGCAAGCGTTCGGTGTTCATCGGCATCAAGACAGCGCCGACTGCAAACATCCTGACGGTGGCCGACAGCGTGCGCGAGGCCTTCCCCGAGCTGCAATCGCAGTTGCCCACCGGGGTACGCGGCGAGATCGTGTATGACTCCACGGCGTTCATCAACACCTCGATTTATGAGGTGGTGAAGACCCTCGTCGAGGCGATGATCATTGTGTCGGTGGTGATCTACCTGTTCCTCGGCTCGTTCCGTGCGGTGATCGTGCCGTTGGTGGCGATCCCGCTGTCCCTGGTGGGGACCTTCTTCATCATGTACCTGCTGGGGTACTCGATTAACCTGCTGACCCTGCTCGCCCTGGTATTGGCGATCGGCTTGGTGGTGGACGACGCGATTATCGTGGTGGAAAACGTCGACCGGCATATCAAGGAGGGAGGCAAAGGCGTGCTCGAGGCTGCGCTGGTCGCGGCACGGGAACTGGGTGGCCCGATCGTTGCGATGACCGTGGTGCTGATCGCCGCGTACGTGCCCATCGGGCTGCGCAGCGGGCTTACCGGTGCGCTGTTCAAGGAGTTCTGCTTCTCGCTGGCGGGTGCCGTGACTGTATCGGCCGTGGTGGCGTTGACGCTTTCGCCGATGATGACTTCCCGGCTGTTCAAGACCGGGCAGGAAGAAGGTCGTTTCGCCCGCAAACTCGATCAGTACTTTGACTGGTTGCGGGGTCGTTATCACCGCGTGCTCTCAGGCGGCCTGAACGTGTGGCCGGTGCTGGTGACATTTGGCTTTGTGCTGTTCCTGCTGGTGGCCGCCAGTGGCATGACCGCCAAAAGTGAACTGTCGCCCACCGAGGACCAGGGGCTGGTGTTCATGCAGATCAAAGGCCCGCCCACCGCCTCGCCGCAGCAGATGGAGCGGATTGCCGACCAGGCTTTCCAGATCGCCAACAAAGAGCCTGAATACGCGCAGATGTTCCAGTTGACCGGGCTGCCGATCCTCAACCAGGGCCTGGGCGGTGTGCTGCTGAAAAACTGGGGCGACCGCACACGCTCCCAGGCCCAACTGATCCTGGATCTCCAGCAAAAATGGAACCAGGTTCCAGGCGCGACCATTGCAGCCTTCCCGTTGCCGTCGCTGCCGGGTGCCCAAGGGTTGCCGGTGCAGTTTGTGATCACCACCACCGACTCGGTGGAAAACCTGAATGAAGTCGCCCAGGCCGTGGTGGCCGAGGCCCAGAAACAACAGCTGTTCTATTTCTCCGACATGGACCTGAAACTCGACAAGCCACAAGCCAAGCTGGTGGTGGACCGGGAAAAAATTGCCGCGCTGGGCATGACCCAGGCCGACGTCGGTGCGGCGTTGTCCGCCGCTCTGGGCGGCAACTACGTGAACTATTTCTCCACCGCTGGGCGCTCGTACAAAGTCATTCCCCAGGTGTTGCAGGTTGATCGCCTCAACCCCGACCAGATTCTCGATTACTACATCCGCACGCCATCCGGCAGCATGATTCAGGCGCGCACCGTGGCGCATATCGAAACCTCGACCCAGCCGGAATCCATCAACCACTTCCAGCAACTCAACTCGGCGACCTTGTCGGGTGTGAGCGGCGTGGCCCAGGGCGAACTGCTGGCGAAACTGAACACCATCCTGACCAACGTTGCACCTTCGGGCTACACCTCGGACTTTTCCGGTGAGTCGCGCCAGTTCATGCAAGAGTCCGGCGGGTTCTTCGGCTTGCTGATGTTCTCGATCCTGATCGTGTACCTGGCCCTGGCCTTCCAGTTCGAGAGCTTCCGCGACCCGGTGGTGATCCTGTTCTCGGTGCCCCCTGCTCTCTTTGGTGCGCTGGCGTTTATCACCATGGGGTTTGCCTCGATCAACGTGTACACCCAGGTGGGCCTGGTGACGTTGCTGGGGTTGATCACCAAGCACGGGATCCTGATTGTGCAGTTTGCCAACGAGCTGCAGCGCGCCGGTCACAGCAAGCGTGAGGCGATAGAAGAAGCCGCCGGCGTGCGTCTGCGACCGATCCTGATGACCACCGCCGCCATGGTGCTGGGCGTGGTGCCGCTGGTGTGGGCCTCCGGCGCCGGGGCTGCGGGACGGCATGACATGGGCCTGGTGATCTTCGCGGGGTTGTCGATCGGTACCGTGCTGACGCTGTTCATGGTGCCGGCGATGTATATGTTTATTGGTTCCACGCACCATCAGGAGGCGGAGCAACCGGTCCCCGTGTAGGAGCGAGCTTGCTCGCGAAGGACGTTAACGATGACGCGGGCATTCAGAATGAACGCGGCGCCCTCAGGTTCTTCGCGAGCAAGCTCGCTCCTACAGTGGATCAGTGGATCAGATCACCACCCGCAGCGCCAAGCCTTCATACGCATCCAGGGTGATGGTGAAATCACCCTCGGGTGTCAGATCGCCCTCCACCCGCTCATTGATGATGTCCACCACCGGTCCCGGCGCGATATTGGGCAGGTGCAAGGTTTCCGTAATCGGCGTGGAGCCGAAGTTCAGTGCAGTGATCTGGGTACCTTTGCCCGCCGGCAGTTCGTGGACCATGATCAACAGCCCTGGATGCTGCACATCCGGCACCAGGATCTGGCGGCTGGCGGCGATGTCGTAGGCACGGCGCACGGCGAGGATTCTTTGCAACTGCGAAGCAAACGAATCCGGGTCGGCCAATTGGCTGATCAGGCTGCCATACAAGGTCTTGGGGCGTGGCATCTGCCCGGCGGATTGCTCCGCCTCCGGATTCAGGTCCACCAGGTCATAGGCGCCACGATGGATCCAGCGTGTGTCGCCATCGAGCATCAAGTGGGCCACCTCCTCCGCCGGTAACGGCAGTGCACCCACCAGGTCCCAGCCGGACAGCGCAAACACTCCCGGTTGCATCGCGTTGTACATCACCAGCAGCAGGTGAATCTGGCGGATCTGCTGGATATCCGCCGGGGTAATCGCCTCAAGGTCGCGAATCCCCAATGCCGCCGTGATGATGCTGGCGGTGGTGCAGGACACGCCATTGGTCACGAACTTCAGGTTATAGGGTGCGTGTTCGCCGGCCAGGCGTTCGTACATCTGCTCGCGGATATGCTCGCGCAGGATGCCGCCGGGAAAGGTCTGCCCCTGATAGAGGTAGGTGTCATGGGCGTGCAACGTCCAGAAGTGCACCAGTTCCAGGGTCAGCTCGTCGTGGTTCTGCAAGGCATGGATCAACGAGCCAGGGTCGATGCCCTGGGTGTGCATCTCCCGCAGCATCAGGCGCAGGAATTCGGTGTCGCCCATCAGTAAGGCGTGCTGGTAAGCCGGCCGGGTGATGAAGTCGTAGGACAGGTCGGCGCCGCCGTGGGACATGGCGGCGATGTCGTCCACCGTCAGGTTCAGTTCCTGGAAGCTGAAACCACCCGCCTTGCGAATCGCGCCACCCAGGATCTGGTTGCCGGTGATGGACAGCGGATGGCTTTCGGACCAGGCGTTACCTTCCAGTTTACGTTCCACACCGAGGAAACCGTTGGCATCCAGGCGCAGGATCTTCGCGCCCATCACGTCGATGGCGTGTAAGGCGTCGCCAATGATCATCTGCTGCGCGGCGAAGGTCGGGTCCAGCCAGTTCAGCGACGGCTGCCCTTCCTTGAAGTAATGCAGGTACACCCAGCGCCGGGGCTTGCCGTCCACGCCGATCACCACGTCGGTGGCGCTCCAATCGGTTTCCTTGACCCCGGGCTCGAAGAAGATCACCCGTTGCAACTGGCCGACGATGTAGTGCTTGTCCCTGAGTACGTCCACCTGCTGCGGGCTGAGGTTCTGCGCATCGCGGCCCTCGCTGATGTCGGGCAGCAGCGGCCAGTCTTCTTCGCGGATCTCCACCATGTGGTAGAGCCCGGGATAGTCTTCGTAGGCCATCTCGGCCAGGCGGAAGTCCGCGCCCTTGCCGGTGTGGGACGGGATCACGTCATCGATGATCACCGCGTTGTGCGCGGCGGCCATGCGGGCCAGTGCCTGAAGCTGGGCTTCGGTGCCCAGTTGCGGGTCGATGTCGAAGCTGATGCGGTCGAAATTGCCGTCAATGGTCGGGGTGTGCTCGGTGCCGGAAAGACCGCCCGAGCGTTTCAATGGGCCGTTGTGAATGCCCTGGATGCCGATTTTTGACAGCGCGTGCCACAAGGTTTCATCCCCCAGGGCCTCCAGTACGCTGCCGTTCTCGCGGGTGACGATGGACGCCGGGTAGGCCGTGAACCACACCGACGACAGGGCTGAAGCATCACGGGGCCGGGTATGGGCATACGGCTGTTGCCACAACCGGCCCTGCCCCGAGTAGAGCTTGGCGCGCTGCTTCGCAGCCTGCAGCATCGATTGTTCCACCAGCCAGGCCACGTGTTTCTTATCGGCGTCCGTCATAAATCAATCACCTGAACCCATGAAGTAGTCGGTTGCGGTGGCTGCATGTGAACCACCGTTCGTTACTGTATGAGGCCCCGGGCGACGATTCGTTGCATCCGGGATGGCGACCCTTCCCCGGCCTAGACCCAGCCACCGTCCACAATGAAGTTCTGTGCGGTGCACATCGCCGAAACATCAGAGGCCAGGAACAGCGCCATATTGGCGATATGTTGCGGCTCCACACTGCCCGGCAGGCACTGGCTGCGGGCGATCAATTCCCGGGCCGCGTCATCCACCCACATCGCCAGTTGTTTCTCGGTCATCACCCAGCCCGGCACCAGCGTATTGACCCGGATCCGGCTCGGGCCCAGTTCCCGCGCCAGGGCCCGGGTCATGCCGTGGGCAGCGGCTTTGCTGGCGGCGTATACCGGGTAGCCGCTGGAAGCCATCATCCAGCCGATGGAGCCCAGGTTGATGATCGACCCACCGCCGGCGGCCTTCATCATCGGCACCACGGCCCGTGCCGCGAAAAAGGCGTGCTTCAGGTTGACCGAAATCAGTTGGTCGAACCGCTCTGAATCAATGTCATCCAGGGTGTGCCGAACGTCGTTGGCGGCGTTGTTCACCAGCACGTCGATCGGCCCAAGGCTCTGCGCCAGGCACGCTATCGCGGCCTTGTAAGCAATCTCGTCGGTGATGTCGCAATGGGCGAATTCGACGGCATGGCCCTCGGCCGACAATATCGCCGCCAAGCGGTCACCCTGCCCTTGCGCCCGGTCCACGAACGCGACCTTGGCCCCCTGGCGTGCGAAGGCACGCACCATCGACTCGCCGATCCCGGAAGCACCACCGGAGATCAACACGGTTTTATCCCGCAGGTCCGGGTACATCGCTTGGGCGCCGGGCTGTTTTTCAGTGTTCATGGGGCAGTCACTCCGCTGTATTTAGTCTTATTTTATATTGCATCTTTCGCGATATTGGCTATAAATCAGCCTTGCAACCGAATAAATAGTAGAACTATTTAATTAACAACAATAAAGGTAGCTCAGTCATGCGGCAATCCCGATTCCTGCTTACCGGCCTCGGCCTCTCCCTGGCGATGGCCAGCCTAGGCGCTCAGGCGGCTGGCTTGTCCAGCGAACACAAACCTTTCGGCAAAACCAACGACGGCACTGCTGTCGAGCAGTACGTGTTGCGCAACAGCCATGGCGTACAAGCCACGGTGATCACCTACGGCGCTGTGTTGCAGTCGCTTAAGGTACCGGACAAACACGGCCAGTTCGCCGACGTGGTACTGGGCTTCGATGACGTCCAGGGCTACCAGGCCGGCACCGCGTTCTTTGGTGCGACCATTGGCCGTTTTGGCAACCGCCTGGCCAAGGGCAGCTTTGAACTGGACGGCAAACGCTATCAAGTGCCCCTCAACGATGGGCCGAACTCGCTGCATGGCGGCCCCCAGGGTTTCGACAAGCACGTGTGGAAAGCCCAGCCGGTCAAGCAAGACGACTCGGTGGGCGTGACCCTGAGCTACCTGTCGAAAGACGGCGAGATGGGCTTTCCCGGCAACCTGAAGGTGGATGTCACCTATAGCCTCAACGACAAAAACGAACTGCACATCGACTACAAGGCCACCACCGACAAACCCACGGTGCTGAACCTCACCAACCACAGTTACTTCAACCTCGCCGGCGCCGGTAACGGTGACGTGCTCAAGCAGCTGGCCACCTTGCACGCCAGCCATTACACACCGGTCAACAGCACCTTGATTCCCACGGGTGAACTGGCGCCGGTGGCCGGTACACCGATGGACTTTCTCAAGCCCACCGCCATCGGCCAGCACATCAAGGACGATCATCCCCAACTGAAATTCGCCGAGCCGAAACAAGGCGGCTTTGACTTCAACTGGGTGCTGGATGCCAAGGGCGATATCGGCAAACTGGCCGCCGACGTTCGTGACCCGCAGTCCGGTCGGCGCTTGCAGCTGTATACCAGCGAACCCGGTGTGCAGTTCTATACCAGCAACTTCCTCGACGGCTCGATCAAGGGTAAAGGCGGCAAACCATATGCCCACTGGAGCGCGTTTACCCTGGAAACCCAGCATTTTCCTGACGGGCCCAACCAGCCGAATTTCCCCTCAACCCGTCTGGATCCCGGCCAGACCTACACCCAAAACACCGTGCTGAAATTCTCCGCCGACTGAATCAGCTTGATCGTTCCCACGCGCAGCGTGGGAACGATCGCAGCTCCCGCAAGGATCAGCGTTGTTTCATACGGTCGATCACCACCGCCAGCAGCAGGATCGAGCCGCGGATCACGTACTGATAGAAGGTGTCGATGTTCTTCAGGTTCATCGCATTCTCGATGATCGCCAGAATCAGCACCCCGGCAATCACGTGGCGAATCATGCCGACCCCGCCGCTCAACGACACCCCGCCCAGCACGCAGGCAGAAATCACCGTCAACTCGAAACCCTGGCCAATCATCGGCTGCCCGGAGGTCATGCGCGAAGCAAGGATCACCCCGGCCAACGCGCCGATCACCCCGTGCACCGCGAAGATGATGATCTTGGTGCGATCGACGTTCACCCCCGCCAGCAACGCGGCTTCCGGGTTGCCGCCGATGGCCATGGTGTTGCGCCCGTAAGTGGTGTAGTTGAGCAGCCAGCCGAAGAACAGGAAACACAGGATCGTGATCAGGATCGGCACCGGCACGCCAAACAACTGGCCGTTGCCGAACACGAAGAACCCGTCCTGGGAGACGCCCACCGCCTTGCCATTGGCAAAGATATAGGCCAGGCCGCGCACAATCTGCATGGTCGCCAGCGTGGTGATAAGCGCATTCACCCGCAACTTGGCGATCACGATTCCGTTGATCAATCCCACCACCAGGCCCATCAGCAGCGCTGCACCGATGCCGAGCAAGACGCTGTCGGTATCGCGCATCACAATTGCCGCCACGACCCCGGCGCAGGCAATCACTGAGCCCACCGACAGGTCGAAATGCCCTGACGCCAGGCAATACAGCATGGTGCACGCGGCAATCCCGGTGGTTGAGATCGCCAGCCCAAGGCCGCGCATATTGAGCGGCGACAGGAAGTTGTCGATCAGCAAGGTGCAGAGCACGAAGATCGCCACCGCGGCCATCAGCATCGCCCAGTTGTCGAGCAGGCTGCGCAGGTCCAGCGGTTTGCGCGCCGTGGGCACAGCCGTGTTTTGGCTTGTCATAGTCACCTCGTCAGTTTCCCTGGCCAGCGGCGCGTTGGCGCGGCAGGGCCATTTGCAGCAAGTTGGATTCATTGGCGTGTTCGCGGCTCATCTCACCGCACATCGCGCCTTCACACAGCACCAGGATGCGGTCGGAAATGCCCATCACCTCCATCAGGTCGCTGGACACCACAATCACCGCAATGCCGCGAGCCGCCAGGTCATGGATGATCTGGTAAATCTCGGCCTTGGCGCCGATATCGATGCCACGGGTAGGCTCGTCGAGCAGCAGGACTTTCATCGGCATCGACAGCCACCGCCCGAGAATCGCCTTTTGCTGATTGCCGCCGGACAGGTACATGATCTTCTGCGCCGCCGTGGGCGTCTTGACCTTCAGCGCCTTGATCTGCGTGGCGGCGTTGTCTTTCTCCCAGCCACCGCGCAACAACCAGCCAAAGCGCGAATGGGCACTGCGCGCGCTGATATTGATGTTCTCGGCGACACTGGACAGCGGCACGATGCCCTCCTTCTTGCGGTCCTCGGGGCACAGCAAAATACCGGCGTCGATGGCGTCACGGGGTGAACGCAGGCGCAGCGCATCGCCGCACAACTCAAGGCTGCCGGCGCTGTTGCGCTCAAGACCGCCCAGCAGCCGCAGCAACTCGGTACGCCCGGCGCCCACCAACCCGAACAGGCCGAGAATCTCCCCCTGGCGCACCTCGAAACTCACCGGTTCACGCAAGCCGGGGCCCAGCAAGCCATTGACCTTGAGGGCCACCGCCCCCCGCTCGCGGGGCCGGTAATCGTAGATGTCTTGAATGTCGCGGCCGACCATGCAGGTCACCAGTTGATCGTGGGTCAGCGTGCTCATGTCCTCGAACGTGCGCACGTAGCGGCCGTCCTTGAACACCGTCACCGCGTTGCAGATGCGGAACACCTCCTCCATGCGATGGGACACGTACAGCACCACTTTGCCCTCGTCCCGCAGGCGACCGATGATTGCCATCAGGCGGTCGATCTCCCGCGCTGACAGGCTGCTGGTGGGTTCGTCGAACGCAATCACATGGGCGCCACGGGACAGCGCTTTGGCGATTTCCACCAACTGGCGCTGGCCCAGGGACAGGCGGCCGACTTTCTCCTGGGGATCGATTTCATCCGCCAGGCCCTTGAGGCACGCCAATGCCTGTTGGCGCAACGCGCTGCGATTGATCAAGCCAAAGCTGGCCGGCAGATGCCCGAGGAACAGGTTTTCGGCGACGCTCATTTCCGGCACCAGGTGCAGCTCCTGGTGGATCACCGCGACGCCGCTGGCGATGCTGTCCGCCGCGCACTTGAAGGCCATGGTGTGCGCGCCGATCTGGACGCTGCCGGTGCTCGGCACATAGGCGCCACCGAGGATTTTCAGCAGCGTGGATTTACCGGCGCCGTTCTCGCCCATCAAGCCGTGGACTTGCCCCGGGTGGGCGCTGAAGCTGATGCCATCCAGCGCCTTGACCCCGGGAAACGCCTTGCCGATACCGTTGAAACACAAGCTGGCGCCGGTGTTGTCGGGTTGTTTCTGTTGCGCGTGCATAACCACCTCGTCACACAGGTCAGGCGGCCCTGTCAGCAGAGCCGCCGGGGAACGTCAGCGGTCTTCAGTTCCACAGACCGATCTTTTCCAGCTCCTGCTTGAAGTTCTCGCGGGTGATCAGCGTCACCTCGTCCATCGCGGTGTACTTCGGTGGTTCCTTGCCGGTGGTGACCCACTCGAACATCATGCTTGCGGTGTTGTAGCCCTCGATGTGCGGGCTGGGCAGCATGGAGCCGAAGAAGCCGCTGTTGGCTTTCTTCAACTCGCCGATGGCGTCGGTGCCGTTGATCCCGATGCCGATGACATTGGCAGCGGCAAAGCCGGCACTTTCGGTGGCGCGTACGCCGCCGAGCACGGTGTTGTCATTCATGCCGCCGATGATCAGGTTTTTCGCGCCGCTGGGCAGTTTCACCAGCGCCGAGTTGGTGGCGTCCATGCTGCCGGGGACGTCGAGGGTCTTGAGGGCGGCATACAGGATGTGGTCGTCCGGAATACCGGCGGCCTTCAGGGATTTGACCGAGCCGTCGGTGCGCTTTTTGCCGGTGTCGAGTTCGTTGTAGGTGTTGATCACGGCATAGGTGTCTTTCCAGTCCCAGCCGCGTTTTTTCGCTTCAGCGGCCATGGCACTGCCCTGCTTCTCGCCCACTTCAAACGCGGCCATGCCCAGGTAAGGCACGTCTTCCATGAAGTTGCCCTTGGCGTCCACAAACCGGTCATCCACGGCGATCACTTTCAAGCCGTTGGCTTTGGCCTTGGCCATGATGGCCGGGCCGAGGGACACGTCCGGCGGGCAAATCACAAAACCCTTGGCGCCGTTGGCCGCCAGGCTGTCGATGGCCGAGAGAGTTTTCTCGCCGTCGGGTACAGCAATCTTGATCACTTCAAAGCCCTTGTCCTTGCCGGCCTTTTCGGCGAAGGCCCACTCGGTCTGGAACCAGGGTTCTTCGGCCTGCTTGACCAGAAAGCCGATCTTCACCGGCTCGGCCGCCAGCAACAGGCTGCTCAGGCTGACGGCGGATACCGCCACAGCGGCGCAGCACAGGGAACGGATACCACGACGACGATTCATAGGGTGACTCCTTGTTGTTGTATTTGAATGCGTTAAACAGCCTGTTGGTTATCCTGCAAAGCGGTAACAGATTTTCCCCGGTACATCGACCTCCATCGCCAGCACCGCACCGTCCAGCGGGTGATCCTGCGGGCTGGCGGCACTGGTGATGTACAAGGTCTTGAGGTCCGGGCCTGCGAACACGCAACTGGTGGGACGGCTGACCGGCAACTCGATCACCCGGTCGACTTCGCCGTCCGGCGTCAGCCGCAGCAGGCAACTGCCGTCCCAGCGGGCGTTCCAGATATAGCCTTCGGCGTCCATGGCCGAGCCGTCCGGGCCACCCCGGGAGTGAGGCCCGAACCAGAGCTGCGCGGGTGCGAGCAGGCCCTCTTGATTAATCGGATATTGATAGAGCGTGCCGTCCAGGCTGTCGCCGAAATGCACATGGGTGGCGGCGTCGTTCCACAGCAAGGTGTTGGGAATCCCCAGGCCTTGCAGCAGCGGCGTGACCTGCCCGTCGGCATCGACCCGGAACAGGCCGCCGGAACGCCGCAGCACCGGCAAGTCTTCACCCTGCTCGCCGATGTTGTTCTGCATGGTGCCCAGCCACAGCCGGCCCTGGGCATCGCAACGGGCTTCGTTGGCACGGTTGCCCGGTTGCGGGTCGGCGACGCAGAGCAAGGTCAGGCGTGGATCCCTCGGCGCTGAATCGAGGTCGAGGCGATACACGCCACTGCTCAGGGTCACCAGCGCATCGCCGCTGGCACATGGGATAAAGGCCGAGACGGGCTCAGGCAGTTGCCAGCTGTGCAGTTGCCCGCCTTTCAGGCGTAACGCCTGCTGGCCGATGATATCCACCCAATACAGCGCCTGGCCCTGCTGGTCCCAGAACGGGCCTTCGCCCAGCCGAGCGCGGTGCGGTGTGACGGCATTCCACGACATGAAACCTCCTGCTTTCTTGTTGTTTTCAGGTGGTACCGGTTACAGCGCGTCCCGCGACGGCTGCCCATCTACCAGACGCTGAATGCGCAACGGGTTGGCATTCTTCAGCGCGTCGGGGAGCAGGCTATCAGGGTAGTTCTGAAAGCACACAGGTCGCAGAAAACGCTCGATTGCCAGGGTGCCCACCGAGGTGCCACGGGCATCGGACGTTGCAGGGTACGGCCCGCCGTGGACCATCGCGTCACACACCTCGACGCCCGTGGGGTAACCGTTGAGCAGGATGCGGCCGACCTTTTGTTCCAGCAGCGGCGTCAACTCACCAAACTGGGTGAAATCCGCCTGCTCGCCAATGATCGTCGCCGTCAGTTGGCCATGCAGGCCGTGCAACGCAGCACTCAATTGCGCCTGATCGGCGACTTCCACGAACACGGTGGTGGGGCCGAACACTTCTTCCTGCAGCACTTCATCGCCGTTGATCAGCAGGCGGGCATCCGCTTTGAACAGCTGTGGCTGCGCCTGATTGCCGGCCTGCGCCTGGCCCGCCAGGTGCTCGATGCCAGGATGGGCGAGCAGTGTGTGCAGGCCTTTGCCGTAGCTGCTCAAGGTGCCGGCATTGAGCATGGTTTGCGCCGGTTGGTCGCCGATCAGTTGGGCGACCTGTTGGGTGAAGGCTGTGAACGCTGGCGATGCAATCCCGATCACCAGGCCTGGGTTCGTGCAGAACTGGCCACACCCTTGCACTACCGACGCCACCAGGTCGCGGGCGATGGTGTCTGCCCGGGTTTGCAGGGCCTGGGGCAAGACGATCACCGGGTTGATGCTGGACATCTCGGCGAACACCGGGATCGGTTGCGGACGTGCCGCCGCCATATCACACAGGGCCCGGCCCCCCTTGAGCGAGCCGGTGAAACCCACGGCGCGGATCGCCGGGTGCTTGACCAGTGCTTCACCCACCCCGCCGCCGAAGATCATATTGAACACGCCGTCGGGCATCCCGGTGCTCTGCGCCGCCCGCAGGATTGCATCGGCGACACGCTCGGCAGTGGCCATGTGGCCGCTGTGGGCCTTGAACACCACCGGGCAGCCGGCCGCCAGCGCGGCGGCGGTGTCACCTCCGGCAGTGGAAAAGGCCAAGGGAAAATTGCTTGCGCCGAACACCGCGACCGGCCCGAGACCGATGCGGTATTGGCGCAAGTCCGGGCGTGGCAAGGGCTGACGATCCGGCAGCGCCAGATCGATCCGCGCCCCGTAGAAATCACCGCGCCGCAGCACCTTGGCGAACAGCCGCATCTGGCCGCTGGTGCGGCCGCGTTCGCCCTGGATACGTCCGGCGGGCAATGCCGTTTCGCGGCAGACCAGGGCGATAAAGTCATCGCCAAGGACGTCCAGCTCATCGGCTATCGCCTCCAGGAACGACGCACGATGTTGCGCGCTCAGGCTGCGATAAGCCGGGTAAGCCGCTGCTGCGGCGTTGGCTGCCGCGTCGACTTCCTGCGCCGTCGCCTGGTAGAAATCATAGGGCAACGCTTCGCCGGTAGTGGCGTCGACGCTGTGCAGTGTGACGCTGCCGGCAGCGCTGCGCTGGCCGCCGATGTAGTTGTGGCCGTAAATCCGGGTCATGCCTGTCTCCTTCAAAGGGTGCCTATGCCGCCAGGTGCCACGCCGCCATTGGCCACGGCAATGCCGTTGATCAAGGGCGCGCCGAATTCGGCCTGGCTGATTTCAAACACATCGCCTGGCTGGGTACGAATGCCGTCGGCAAACGACAAGGTTGCGGTGCCGAAAAAGTGGATATGCACATCACCTGGGCGCAGGAACTGGGTGTATTTGAAATGGTGGTATTCAAGGTTCTCGAGGCTGTGGCACATGTTGGCTTCGCCACTGAGGAATTCGTGCTGCCACAGCACCTCGCCGTTGCGCAGGATACGGCTGGTGCCCGCCAGGTGCTGGGGCAGTTCACCCAGGCGCAATTCGGGACCATAGCTGCAACTGCGCAATTTGGAGTGTGCCAGGTACAGGTAATTCTTGCGTTCCATCACGTGGTCGGAAAACTCGTTGCCCACCGCGTAGCCCAGGCGATACGGCTTGCTGTCGTGACCAATTACGTACAGCCCGGCAATTTCCGGCTCTTCACCGGCGTCTTCGGCAAACGCCGGCCACGGGAATGGCTGGCCCGGGCGCACCACAATGCTGCCGTCGCCTTTGTAGAACCACTCCGGTTGTACACCGGTCTGGCCAGAAGCGGGCTTGCCGCCCTCCACGCCCCATTTGAAGATGCGCATGCTGTCGGTCATCGCACTCTCGTCACTGGCGTTCTGGTGCATCTTGTCCCGCGCCGACGCACTGCCCAAGTGGGTCAAGCCAGTACCGCTGACCAGCGTGTGCGCCGGGTCCGGGTGATCCAGCGGTGGCAGGATCCTGTGCCCGGCCAGCAGTTCGGCATAGGCGTGGCGCTCGCCCAGGCCGAGGTGGTCTATGTGCTGTTGCAAGGTCACGCCGGCCTCGATGGCGGCGAGTGCCAGGTCGCGTACCGTGCGTGCGGCGCGCACCTCGCGTACCTGATCGCCCTCGACCACGCCGACCCGGCGTTCGCCGTTGTTCAATTCAAACTGCACTAAACCCATGAGTGTTCTCCTGATTGCCAATTAAGTACGGGTGGCGCCACGGGCGCTGGCGGCGAACTGGTCCGGCGGCAGTACGTGCTTGCGCTCCAACAGCCGATAGACCACAGCCGTCAGCACCACCCCGAACAGCATCACGCACGCCAGGAAGTACAGGCCCGACGCAAGGTTGCCGGTGTACTCCTTGAGGGCGCCGATCACGAACGGCCCGATGTAGCCGCCGAGGTTGCCCACCGAGTTGATCAAGGCGATGCCCGCCGCTGCACTCGCGCCGGCAAAGAAACGTCCCGGCAAGGTCCAGAACACCGCCGTGCAAGAGAACAGCGCGAACGCCACCAGGCACAGCGCTGCCAGTTGCCACAGCGGCGCTGTCAGCCAGGCGCTGAGGAACAGGCCGATGGCGCCCAACACGTAGAGCACCGCGAGGTGGCCGTAGCGATCATTCAGGCGATCGGAACTGCGCGGGACGATCAGCAGACCGATGATCCCGAAGATGTAGGGCACCGCCGACACAAACCCGGTGGTCAGGTCGCTGCCGCCGAACTGCTTGATCAAGGTCGGCAGCCACAGGCCCAGGCCATAAATGCTCAAGGTCACCGGCAGGTAGAACAGCGCCAGCAGCAACACGCGTTTGTCCTTCAGGGCATGCAGCGGGTTGCCGTGCCGGGTCTGGCCGTAGGCTTGCAGGTCTTTGGCCAGCTCGCCGGTGAGCCAGTCCTTCTCGGCCTGGTCCATCCATTTGACCTGTTGCGGGCCGTCCGGCAGGTAACGCAGCACCGGCCAGGTCAGCAGGATCGCCGGGGTGCCGATGACGATGAACAACCACTGCCAGCCGTGCAGGCCGAGGATCCCGTCCATGCCGAGCAAGCCGCCCGCCACGGGGCCGGTGATCATCATGGCGATGGGCTGGGACAGGATGAACAACCCGAGGATCTTGCCGCGATGACGCACCGGGAACCACTGGGTGATGTAGTAGAGGACGCCCGGGAAGAACCCGGCCTCGGCGGCGCCCAGCAGAAAGCGCATCACATAGAAACTGTGGGGACCCTGGACGAACGCCATGCCGATGGTGATGGCGCCCCAGGTGACCATGATCCGCGCAAACCAGCGCCGGGCACCGAAACGGTCGAGCATCAGGTTGCTGGGGATTTCCAACAGGAAGTAACCAATAAAGAACAGCCCTGCCCCCAAGCCATACGCCGCATCGCCGATGCCGACATCCGCGCCCATGTGCAATTTGGCGAAGCCCACGGCCGAGCGATCCACGTAGGCAATCAGGTACAGCAAGATCAGGAAGGGAATCAGTTTCAGCGTGATGCGACGTATCAGCCGCTGTTCCTGGCTCATGTGAGCAGTCTCCGATTGTTATTTTTATAGAGCGTTGCGGGTCGCCTCTCGCGAAAAACCGCCAGGGCCAGGCCTCGTTGAATCGGACTATATAGTAATACTATTTAATCAACAATACTTCCAAAGCTTCGAATTTGCGCCTATGTTAAGCCAGGATTAGATCGATATAGTCTTACAATAAGAGAGTCAGCCATGTCCGAGAAAAAGCCCGTCCTGCGCTCCGCCAGCTGGTTTGGTACCGCCGACAAAAACGGCTTCATGTACCGCAGCTGGATGAAAAACCAGGGAATTGCCGATCATCAGTTCCATGGCAAGCCGATCATCGGGATCTGCAACACCTGGTCGGAACTGACGCCCTGCAACGCGCACTTCCGCCAGATTGCCGAGCATGTGAAACGCGGCGTGATCGAAGCCGGTGGCTTTCCCGTGGAGTTCCCGGTGTTTTCCAACGGCGAATCGAACCTGCGCCCCACGGCGATGCTCACCCGCAACCTGGCCAGCATGGACGTGGAGGAAGCCATACGCGGCAACCCCATCGACGGCGTGGTGCTGCTGACCGGCTGTGACAAAACCACCCCGGCGCTATTGATGGGTGCCGCCAGTTGCGACGTGCCGGCAATCGTTGTCACCGGCGGGCCGATGCTCAACGGCAAGCACAAGGGCCAGGACATCGGCTCGGGTACCGTGGTGTGGCAGCTCAGCGAACAGGTCAAGGCGGGCACCATCACCCTCGACGATTTCCTCGCGGCCGAAGGCGGCATGTCCCGCTCGGCGGGCACCTGCAACACCATGGGCACCGCCTCGACCATGGCCTGTATGGCCGAAGCCCTCGGCACTTCCCTGCCCCACAACGCGGCGATTCCGGCGGTGGACGCGCGGCGTTATGTGCTGGCGCACATGTCCGGCATGCGTGCGGTGGAGATGGTGCGTGAAGACTTGAAACTGTCGAAGATCCTGACCAAGGAGGCGTTCGAAAACGCGATCCGTGTCAACGCAGCCATCGGCGGCTCCACCAACGCGGTGATTCACCTGAAAGCCATCGCCGGGCGTATCGGCGTCGAGCTCGACCTGGACGACTGGACCCGCATGGGGCGCGGCATGCCGACCATCGTCGACCTGCAACCGTCCGGGCGCTTCCTGATGGAAGAGTTCTACTACGCCGGCGGCCTGCCGGCGGTGCTGCGCCGCCTCGGTGAAGCCAATCTGATCCCGCACCCGAACGCCTTGACCGTCAACGGCAAGTCCCTTGGGGAAAACACCCGGGAAGCGCCGATCTACGGCCAGGACGAAGTGATCCGCACCCTCGACAATCCGATCCGCGCCGACGGCGGCATTTGTGTGCTGCGGGGCAACCTCGCGCCACTCGGTGCAGTACTCAAGCCTTCGGCTGCCAGCCCCGAACTGATGCAGCATCGCGGGCGTGCAGTCGTATTCGAGAACTTCGACATGTACAAGGAGCGGATCAACGACCCGGAGCTGGACGTGGATGCCAACTCGATCCTGGTGATGAAAAACTGCGGGCCCAAGGGTTACCCGGGCATGGCGGAAGTCGGCAACATGGGCTTGCCGGCGAAACTGCTGGCCCAGGGCGTGACCGACATGGTGCGGATTTCCGATGCACGCATGAGCGGCACGGCCTACGGCACCGTGGTGCTGCACGTGGCACCGGAAGCCGCGGCCGGCGGTCCATTGGCGACGGTCAAGGAAGGCGACTGGATCGAACTCGATTGCGCCAACGGCCGCCTGCACCTGGACATCCCGGACGCCGAACTGGCGGCGCGTATGGCCGACCTCGCGCCGCCGCAGCAGCTGATTGTCGGGGGCTACCGGCAGTTGTACATCGACCATGTACTGCAGGCAGACCAGGGCTGCGACTTCGACTTCCTGGTGGGCTGCCGTGGTGCGGAAGTGCCGCGTCATTCCCACTAATTGGGACGGGAGCAGTGCTATGATGCCGCGTATTTCGCCAGAGTAGCCTCCCTGTTATGGATCAGCAGCCGACCAAGCCGCGCAAGAGCATGCACGCCCAAATCGTTCAGGACTTGGGCATGCACATCGTTTCCGGACGCTTCAAGCCGGAAGAACGATTGCCCATGGAGGCCACCTTGTGCGAGGAGTACAAGGTCAGCCGCTCGGTATTGCGTGAGGCGACTCGGGTGCTGAGCGCCAAGGGCCTGGTGATGTCCAAGCCCAAGGTCGGCGCCGTGGTGCGCCCTCGGGTGCAGTGGCACTTGCTGGACCCGGACGTGCTGTCCTGGCTGATGCAGTCGACGCCCCACAGCGAGTTTTTCAATACCCTGGCCGGTGTACGCCGGATCCTCGAGCCGGAAATCGCCGCCATGGCCGCGACCACCGCCACCGACGCCGACATTGCCATCATCGAAAAAGCCTACCTCGGCATGGAAACTGCCAATACCCACGACGCGCTGTTACAGGCCGACCTGGACTTCCACCGCGCAATTGCCGATGCCACCCGCAACGACTTGCTGGCCTACATGTGCAACATGCTGTCGCTGCCACTTCGCGAGTCCATCAACATCACCAACCGCCGCCCCGACATCCAGGGCCTCAGCCTGCCCCGGCACAAGGCGATCCTCACCGCGATCAAGAACCGTGACGCCCTCGGCGCACGGCATGCCTCCCTGGTGCAACTGGACGATACCCGGGTGGCGCTGGACACCGTGATGAATGTGCTGACGCCGCTGTAGGCCAGGCAACCCACCGTCAAGATCGAGGCCGCCCTTGGATTACTTCGCTGCGTTAACCGCCTTTGTCGAAGCCGCCGAGGGCAATAACTTCTCCCGCGCCGCCGACCGGCTTGGCATCAAGGCCTCCACGGTTTCCCGTTACGTGAAGGACCTTGAACAGGACCTCGGCATCGCCTTGTTCAACCGCTCTACGCGCACGCTGCACCTGACTGAGGGTGGCCAGACGTTTCTGATGCACGCACGCCGGGTACTGGATGAACTCGAACAAGCCAAGGCCGCCACCTCCGCACTGAACGAACAACCACGGGGCGTACTCAAGCTCAACCTGCCGCCCGCCTTTGCCCGTCACCATATCCTTCCCACCTTGAATGCCTTCCTGGCCCGCTACCCGCAGATCAAGCTGGAACTGGTGCTGGACGACAGCCACGTCAACCTGATTCATGCCGGCGCCGACTTGGCGATCCGCATTGGCACCCTGGCGGATTCCACGTTGAAGGCACGCAAGATCTGCGATGAGCGCTATCGGCTGGTGGCCAGCCCGGCGTTTTGCCGGGAGTATCCGGCGCCGTCCGCGCCTTCGGAACTGGCGGCGCTGCCGGTGATTCTGGGGCGGGATATCGCGGCGGATATCGCGTTTGCCAACGGGCATGAGGTGTCGCCGCTGGTGCACAAAGACGCTATCCGGATCAACGACCTCGACGCACAGCTGATCGCCGCGCAACAAGGCCTGGGGTTTGCCTTGCTGCCCGATTGGCTGGTGGCCAAGGGCATTGAGGCCGGCGAGCTGGAGTTGTGGCTGCCAGAGTGGACTGTCCGGATCGCCGGCCGTGAACCGGCGGTGTGGTTCGTCTATCCACCCAAGCGCATCGTGTCTTCCAAAGTGCGGTGCTTCATCGACTTTATCGTCGAGCAGTTGGGCGAAACACCGCACTGGAAACGGCTCAACTGAAGCGGATATCCAGCGACCGCAGGTAGGTTTGCAGCCCGGCGTCCTGGATCGGAATCAGGAAAGCTTCAGTGTCGGACTCGTTGAAGTGAGCATGCCAGTAGCCTGGGGGAGTGACGAACGCCAGCCCCGGGGACCAGTCGACCCGCACCGGATTGCGGATTTGGCCATCGGCGTCCAGTTCGGTGCCCACCAGCGAGTAGCAACCCTTTGGGCAATCGATGATGAAATCCAGCGCAATCGACTGGTGCCGGTGCGGCTTTTGAATCGACCCGGCGGGCAGGATGCCGTACATCGCCCACAGCACATGGGTCACGGTACGGGTCTGCGGGAAGTGGCGATTGCCCAGCAGGATGCTGATACGGCTGCGGTCCTGGGCGCGGGGATCATCGGCGGCTTCGCGCAGTTTTGCGTTGGCCAGTGCTGCGGGATACAGCGTCGGCACGAAGCGATCGGTGCTGCGAGTCACGCCCAGGTAACGCAACAGCGGCTCATCGTGCACGTAGTACAGGCGCGCATCCTCAGAAGCACTGAACTGCGCTTGCTGCAGGCCTGGCAGCGCGATGAAGCAGCCTTTGGACCATTCGATGCGGTGCTCGCCCTGGACCACACTGCCCTCCCCGGCGATGACATAAAACACCTGTGAGGTGGCGTTGGGTTGCAGCTCCAGCGTGTCGCCTGCGTTCAGGCGCATGAAGTTCGCACACAGCCCCGGCCCGGTCGCAGGGCCTTCGCAGCCCAGTGCCTCGCTGAGGTCCAGCGGGACCACCCGGGACGGGCCGCTGTCATACAGCGAGGCCGGGAAGCTGTGGTAGGGAATGCGAGTGATCAGGTTGGCGCTGATGGGGTTGGCGGCCTTGCTGTATTCGAAGTACTCAGCGTCGAGCAGGTGCAGGGGTTGGGTATCGGTCACATCAGGCTTGAATTCGCTGTTCATTATGATCACCTCAATCTACGGCTGGATTTCGCAACGGCCCGTGGGGCGTTGCGGCGGTGAGAGAACTATAGGCATTCGGCGGTGGTGGATTAATCCCTCATCTTGCACAGCAGTTGTGCGAAATGGGGCAGGCACGAAATCGTCTCGGTGTATTGATAGTTCGATCCAGCCAACTATCAAAGTGCCACTTTATAAATCAGTTAAATATATATACATCAGCGCCCATAAAAAATCCGCCGCAGAGACTGCGGCGGCAAACCAAAGGATGTTGTCGAAGCAGAGCGGCTAAGACACGGTTAAAGTTACAGCAGCGTGGGCCAGAGCCTAGTGAATTTTAATTAATCGAGTTTAACCAAGCCTTCACTGGTTCTTTAACTTAAGCAACTATTGGCGATTAATCTATCCGGGCAAATAACAACCAGAGTTAAGCAAACACGGTTGATCGTGGACTCCCCGTTTACTTTGCTGTAACGCTGGAAAGGCCCGAGTTTGCCCCGAGCTCTTTTTTCAGGGACGATACCGGCCTTATGTCTTCCACCCTGCAAGAGACCCCCATGGCCAACCACGACCTCGCCTTCACCCCCGACCTCGACCCGGATTCCATCTCCTCCGACGTCATCGGCTTCAACGGTATTCTCGTCTCCACGCAAATCCCTACCCGCGCCGACGGCAGCCTCGAACTGGGCGACATCACCCTGCAAAGCGCATGCACCCTGCAAGCCCTCAAGGTGGCCCTGGAACGTGCCGGCAGTTCGATCGACCGGGTCATGCACCTGACCATTTATCTGACCGACATGGCCGACCGCGCCGCGTTCAACGAAGTCTACAAGCGCTACTTCGCCAAGCCTTGGCCGGTGCGTGCGGCGGTTGGTGTTGCCGCCCTGGCCGTAGAAGGCATGCGAGTGGAAGTCACGGCGATGGCCGCCAAGGGTTGAGCCAAACGCTCTATATCAACCAACGATGATCAAATGTGGGAGCTGTCGAGCCCCAGCGAGGCTGCGATGGGATCGCCTCGGTGTAACTGATACACCGCGGTGTCTGCATCGCGGGCAAGCCCGGCTCCCACAGTTGAGTGCGTTCCAACTTGGGAGGCTTGATAGATGTCGATCAGGCATTTCACAGCTACAATGCCCGCCTCCGTGACAAGCCTGACTAAAAAAACTATGTCCTTGCCCAAGCATCACCTGGAATTGCTCAGCCCTGCCCGCGATGTTGCCATCGCCCGCGAGGCCATCCTGCATGGCGCCGACGCCGTGTACATCGGCGGCCCGAGTTTCGGCGCGCGCCATAACGCCTGCAACGACGTGAGCGATATCGCGCAGTTGGTGGAGTTCGCCCGGCGCTACCATGCGCGGGTGTTCACCACCATCAACACGATCCTGCACGACAACGAGCTGGAGCCGGCGCGCAAGCTGATCCACGAG
This sequence comes from Pseudomonas sp. PAMC 26793, assembly GCF_000313235.1. Classification (NCBI taxonomy): domain Bacteria; kingdom Pseudomonadati; phylum Pseudomonadota; class Gammaproteobacteria; order Pseudomonadales; family Pseudomonadaceae; genus Pseudomonas; species Pseudomonas sp. PAMC 26793. Next base: position 28,205 of record NZ_AMXG01000058.1, on the reverse strand, counting down.
CTTTACGATGCCGGCGTCGACGCGCTGATCGTCCAGGACCTGGGGGTGATGGAGCTGGATATCCCGCCCATCGAACTGCACGCCAGCACCCAGACCGACATCCGCACTTTGGGCCGGGCAAAGTTCCTCGACCAGGCCGGGTTCTCGCAACTGGTGTTGGCCCGTGAGCTGAACCTGCAAGAGATCCGGGCGATTGCCGATGAAACCGATGCCGCCATCGAGTTTTTCATCCACGGCGCCTTGTGCGTGGCCTTCTCCGGCCAGTGCAACATCTCCCACGCCCAGAATGGCCGCAGCGCCAACCGCGGCGATTGCTCCCAGGCCTGCCGCCTGCCCTACACCTTGAAAGATGACCAGGGCCGTGTGGTTGCCTTTGAAAAGCACCTGTTGTCGATGAAAGACAACAACCAGAGCGCCAACCTGCGCGCCCTGGTGGATGCCGGCGTGCGTTCATTCAAGATCGAAGGCCGCTACAAGGACATGGGCTATGTGAAGAACATCACCGCCTATTACCGTCAGCGCCTGGACGAGATTCTCGAAGACCGCCCGGACCTGGCTCGCGCTTCCAGCGGTCGCACTGCGCATTTCTTCCTGCCGGACCCGGAAAAGACCTTCCACCGTGGCAGCACCGACTACTTCGTCACCGACCGCAAGGTCGACATTGGCGCCTTCGACACCCCAACCTTTACCGGCCTGCCGGTGGGTGTGGTGGAGAAAGCCGGCAAGCGTGACTTGCAAGTGATCACCCATGAGCCGCTGTCCAACGGCGACGGCCTCAATGTGCTGATCAAGCGCGAAGTGGTGGGTTTCCGCGCGAACATCGCCGAGCCAAAAGGCGAGTTCGAAGAAGACGGCGAGAAGCGCTACCGCTACCGCGTCGAGCCCAATGAGATGCCGGCTGGCCTGCATCAACTGCGGCCGAATCATCCGTTGAACCGCAACCTGGACCATAACTGGCAGCAGGCTTTGCTGAAGACTTCCGCCGAGCGCCGTATCGGTGTGTCCTGGGCGGCTCGCCTGCAGGAAGACCGCCTGGAACTGACCGTCACCAGCGAAGAAGGCATGAGCGCCAGCGTCGCCCTGCCCGGTCCGTTTGGCGTGGCCAACAAGCCGGAACAGGCCCTGGAAACCCTGCGGGACTTGCTGGGCCAGCTGGGCACCACCCAGTACCACGCCACCGCGATCGAGCTGGATGCACCACAGGCGTTCTTCATCCCGAACTCGCAGCTCAAGGCCTTGCGCCGTGAAGTGATCGAGGCGCTGACCGAGGCGCGTATCCAGGCTCACCCACGGGGCGGCCGCAAGGCGGAAACCACGCCGCCGCCGGTGTACCCGGAATCGCACCTGTCGTTCCTGGCCAACGTCTACAACCAGAAGGCCCGCGACTTCTATCACCGCCATGGCGTGCAACTGATCGACGCGGCGTACGAAGCCCACGAAGAAACCGGCGAAGTGCCGGTGATGATCACCAAGCACTGCCTGCGCTTCTCGTTCAACCTCTGCCCTAAACAGGCCAAGGGTGTGACGGGGGTGAAGACCAAAGTCGCGCCAATGCAGCTGATTCACGGCGATGAAGTGCTGACGCTGAAGTTCGACTGCAAGCCGTGCGAGATGCATGTGATCGGCAAGATCAAGGGCCACATCCTCGGCCTGCCGCAGCCGGGCAGCGTGGTGGGTTATATCAGCCCGGACGACCTGCTCAAGACCATCCCGCGCGGCGCACACTGAGTCGCCGGTGAGCGTCATGCTACGGCGTGACGCTCACCGCTGTTTTCGAACGCCACCACCAACCCCGCTGCAACCCTGCCGCCGCCAGCAGAATCGCCGCCACGCCCAGCCATTGCAGCCAGCCCAGGCGGTGCCCAAAGGCAATCCAGTCGACGAAGATTGCCGCGATCGGGTAGATAAACGACAGCGCGCCGGTGATTGCCGTCGGTAACTTCTGGATCGCGCCATACAGCAATACGTACATCAAGCCGGTGTGCACCACGCCCAGCGTCAACAGTGCCGCCCAAGCATCCATCGATGCAGACAGGCTGTGCCACTGCATCAGCGGTACCAGCAACAAGGCGCCCGTGCTCACCTGGATCAACGCCATCAAATGTGGCGGCACTTCCTTCAGGCGCTTGATGATCAGCGCCGCAATCGCATACAGAAACGCCGCGCCCAGGGCCAATGCCACACCCACCAGGTAGTCATCCCCAGTGTTTTGCTGACTGCCATGGGCGGTGACGATCGCGAGCATTCCCACGAACGCCATGCTCAGCCAGGCGAGCTTCTGCACGGTGATTTTCTCGCCCAGGAACACCGCCGCCAGCAGCACCAGCATGAACGGCTGGACGTTATACACCGCCGTGCTGATGGAGATTGAAGCCCGAGCATAAGACTCGAACAGCAGCAACCAATTGCCCACAATCGCCACGCCGCTGAGCATCGCCAGCCCGAGCTTGGTGTAGCTCAGCAAGTCCAGGCGCAGATACCCCAGCAACCCGCACACCACCAGCAACGTCAGCGCGCCGATCACGCAGCGCCAGAACACCACTTCGACCACCGGCACGCCCGACACCAGCACGAACCAGCCGATGGTGCCGGATATGAGCATGGCGGCGACCATTTCCCATGAACCGCGACGTATGGATTTGTCCATGATTGAGCTCCTCAAGTGAGGCTCAATTATGGCAATCTGGCCGATAGCGACTCCAGATTCTAAATAAGGCGAACCTAGCATTTCGCCTATTCTTATTAGGCAAACCTGAGCAATCGCTTTCGGAGCGACCATGATTGACAGCATTGACCAGCAACTGATTGCCGCGCTGATGGATGATTCGCGTCTGTCCCTCAAGGCATTGGCGGGCATCACCGGCCTCTCCTCCCCCAGTGTCGGTGAGCGACTGCGGCGCCTGGAAGAGCGCGGCGTCTTGAAGAACTACACCGTGGACATTGACCCCAAGCATTTTGGCTATCTACTGCAAGCCATCGTGCGCATTCGCCCGCTGCCCGGGAAACTGCAGGAAGTGGAGCGCCAGATCCAGGCAATCCCGGAGTTCACCGAATGCGACAAGGTGACCGGCGATGACTGCTTCATCGCACGTCTGCACGTGCGCACCATGGACCAACTGGACACCCTGCTTGACCGGCTCAATGCGTATGCCGAAACCAACACCGCCATCGTCAAGAAAACCCCGGTCAAACGCCGGTTGCCGCCATTGGGGGATTCGTGATTTTGAGTCACTGATGCAGTGACGGGATCGCTATTCTGTCCATACAGTGCGGTGTTTATGCTTGATCCACCCATTGGAACAACAGGCGTAAACACCATGTATGTCATCACCGGAATCACAGGCAAAGTCGGCGGCGCCCTGGCGCGCTTTCTCCTCAACGATCGTCAACCCGTACGCGCAGTCATTCGCGATGCCCGCAAAGGCGCCGAATGGGCCGCCCTCGGTTGCGAGGTCGCCATCGCCAATATGGACGATGCCGCCGCCCTCACCGAAGCATTCAAGGGCGCCACTGGCGTGTTCATCCTGCCGCCTTCGGATTTTGATCCGGAGCCCGGCTTCCCCGAGGCGCGCAAGGTGATTGCCGCCGTTGCCCAAGCCATCGAGGCGGCGGCACCGCAAAAAGTGGTGTGCCTGTCGACCATAGGCGCCCAGGCCGAACACCTTAACCTGCTGACCCAACGCACGCTGATGGAACAGGCGCTAAGCGCGCTGAACGTTCCGGTGACCTTCCTGCGCCCGGGCTGGTTTATGGAAAACGCCGCCTATGACATCGCCACGGCCCGTCAACACGGGGTGATCCACAGCTTCCTGCAACCGCTGGACAAAACCGTACCGATGATCGCCACCGCCGACGTCGGCCGCCTCGCCGCCCAACTGCTGCTGCAACACTGGACTGGCCGCCGTGTGGTTGAGCTGGAAGGTCAGAGGGTCAGCCCGAAAGACATCGCCCGCACCTTGACCGAAGTGCTTGGTCGCGGTGTGACTGCACAGGTGGTGCCTCGCGATGCGTGGGAGCCGATGTTTCGTGAGCAAGGCGCGCAGAATCCAATGCCGCGCATGCGCATGATTGATGGGTTTAACGAAGGTTGGATCTGCTTTGAGCAGGCGGACGTGGTCAAGGGTGAGACCACGTTGCTCAAGGTGCTGCGCGAACTGGCTGCCAACGTCTAAACCTGGGCTGGAGGGCTTTTTGTGGCGAGGGGGCTTGCTCCCGCTGGAGTGCGAAGCGCTCCCACGATTTTTGGGGCCGCTGCGCAGCCCAGCGGGAGCAAGCTCCCTCGCCACACGCTGAGTTTTCGATCAGTTACGCCCGGCAGTCACGCCGCGATCGAAGGACAAGGCATCGCGCTAGGCCGCAGCGTCATGGTGCGCGACGACCTGGCATCCGGGCGTCTGATCCGCCCGTTTGGCGAGGTCAAAAGCGCCGTGGCCCTGGCCTACGATATTGTGTTCCGGCCAGAGTCTAGCGAGCTGGCAAAAGTACAGGTGTTCCGCGACTGGTTATTGACCCAGGCTGCTACATAGATCGCAGACAACTGGTTTTTTCAGATAAACCGAGGTGATGCCATCGCAGCGATGCGGCGACCCGACAAGCCAGCTCCCACATTTGACCGTGCCCGCTTTAGATTTTGCCTTTGCTTTTAACACTCAAGCCGGCCGGTAGGCCGCTGTGCTCTTGATCTTGCTTTTGATCTTGATCTTAGGCGCCCCGTTAAACCACGCTGGCCGAACGCAGGCTTTGGAGCGTGGGTAACCCGGCAGGACGCCGGGTTAGCCGTCCTGGGCCAGGGATGGCCCATGACGGCGGCCCACGGTCCAAAGCCGGAGTGAGGGCACTCCGAGCCTAGGCGAGGAGCCGAGTGGTGGGGCAAGAGCGTTTTGCTTACTTTTGCGCTTTTCAAAAGTGAGCCGCTGTAAGAGCGGAACCCTAGGCGGCCGTTACCTAAATAACGGATATACACCCATCCAACTCAGCCCCAACACAAATGTCACCTCTGAAATCAGGCCAGGCTTTCGTCAATCACCAACACCAGCTTCCCGGAAATCTGATTAGTCGCCAGCTCAGCAAACGCAGCCTCGGCATCCTTGATCGGAAATGTCTTGGCCAATTGCGGACTCAAACGGCCCTCGGCAAACAACGGCCAAACATGCTGGCTCAAGTCGCTGAACAGGTCAGCCTTGAACTGATCATCCCGGCTACGCAACGTCGACCCCAACACCTGCACACGCTTGGCCAACACCTGCGCCAGGTCGATCTGCGCCTCACGGCCGCCCATCAACCCAATCAACACCCAACGGCCATCACGCGCCGCCAGCTTGAGATTCAGCGCCGCGTAATTCCCCCCCACCGGGTCAAGAATCACATCGAACGGTCCAAAATCCCTCAAGCCCTCGATGCCGTCAGTACGTACCACACCCCCCTGAGCCCCCAGCGCCTCACAGTACGCCAGGCGATCCGCCGACCCCACGCTGACCCAACACGGGCTACCAAACGCCTTGCACAACTGAATCGCCGCCGACCCCACGCCACTGGCGCCAGCATGCAACAGCACCTTCTCCCCAGGCTTGAGGCCCGCCAGCTGGAACAGATTCAGCCACGCAGTGCTGTACACCTCGGGCAACCCGGCCGCTTCCACCAGGGACACGCCCTCCGGCACCGGCAGCACATGACGCGCGTCCACCACCACTTCCTCGGCCATCCCGCCACCAGCCAGCAAGGCGCAAACACGATCACCCACCTGCCACGACGAACCAGCGCCGACTTCGCTGATCACCCCGGAACACTCCAGGCCCAACACCTGACTGGCGCCAGGAGGCGGTGGATAGAGCCCTGAACGCTGTAATAAATCCGCCCGATTCAGGCCCGCAGCCGCCACACGAATGCGAACTTGGCCTACATCACATGTAGGACTCGGCTCGTCTTGCCACTCCACATGACCTTCAACGCCTTGCAATGCTTTCACAGTGCCTCCATAGTGAGTCTGGACTGAGCCCGTTGCTGTAGCGCCGGGCTTTTTGCATTATGCGACCGGCCCATATGGAACCGGCGACTTCAAAGACGGCCTAATATGCGTTATCAATTGCCCCCGCGTCGAATCAGCATGAAGCATCTGTTCCCCAGCACCGCCCTCGCTCTTTTTATTGGTATCGGCCTTCTGCCGCTATCGAGCAATACGTTCGCAGCCAACAGCTGGGACAATCTTCAGCCTGATCGCGATGAGGTGATTGCCAGCCTTAACGTCGTTGAGTTGCTCAAGCGCCACCATTACAGCAAGCCGCCGCTGGACGACGCTCGCTCGGTGATCATTTACGACAGCTACCTCAAGCTGTTGGATCCCTCGCGCAGCTATTTCCTGGCCAGCGACATCACCGAGTTCGACAAGTGGAAGACGCAGTTCGACGACTTCCTCAAGAGCGGTGACCTGCAGCCCGGCTTCACCATCTACAAGCGTTACCTGGACCGCGTCAAAGCGCGTCTGGACTTCGCCATTGGTGAGCTGAACAAGGGCGTCGACCAGTTCGACTTCACCAAGAAAGAGACCTTGCTGGTTGACCGCAAGGACGCTCCTTGGCTGACCACCGAAGCCGAACTGGACGACCTGTGGCGCAAACGCGTCAAGGATGAGGTCCTGCGCTACAAGATCTCAGGCAAAGACCCGAAGGCCATTCAGGAACTGTTGACCAAGCGCTACAAGAATCAGCTGGCACGTCTGGACCAGACCCGTGCCGAAGATATCTTCCAGGCCTACATCAACACCTTCGCGATGTCCTACGACCCGCACACCAATTATCTGTCGCCAGATAACGCAGAAAATTTCGATATCAATATGAGTCTGTCGCTGGAAGGCATCGGTGCCGTCCTGCAAAGCGATAACGACCAGGTGAAAATCGTGCGTCTGGTGCCGGCAGGTCCGGCCGACAAGACCAAGCAGGTTGCTCCGGCCGACAAGATCATCGGTGTGGCCCAGGCCGACAAAGAGATGGTCGATGTAGTCGGCTGGCGTTTGGATGAAGTGGTCAAGCTGATCCGCGGTCCGAAAGGCAGCGTGGTGCGCCTGGAATTGATTCCGCACACCAACGCGCCGAACGACCAGACCAGCAAGATCGTGTCCATCACCCGTGAAGCGGTGAAGCTCGAAGACCAGGCCGTCCAGAAGCAAGTCCTCAACCTCAAGCAGGATGGCAAGGACTACAAGCTGGGCGTGGTGGTGATCCCCGCGTTCTACCTAGACTTCAAAGCGTTCCGCGCCGGTGATCCGGACTACAAGAGCACCACCCGCGACGTTAAGAAAATCCTGACAGAGTTGCAGAAAGAAAAAGTCGACGGCGTGGTCATCGACCTGCGCAACAACGGCGGCGGTTCCCTGCAGGAAGCCACCGAGCTGACCAGTCTGTTTATCGACAAGGGTCCGACCGTGCTGGTGCGTAACGCTGACGGCCGTGTGGACGTGCTGGAAGACGAGAACCCGGGTGCCTTCTACAAAGGGCCGATGGCGTTGCTGGTCAACCGCCTCTCGGCATCCGCCTCGGAGATTTTTGCCGGCGCGATGCAGGACTATCACCGTGCGCTGATCATCGGCGGCCAGACCTTCGGCAAAGGTACCGTGCAGACCATCCAGCCGCTGAACCATGGCGAGCTGAAACTGACCCTGGCCAAGTTCTACCGGGTTTCCGGGCAGAGCACCCAGCATCAGGGCGTACTGCCGGATGTCGATTTCCCGTCGATCATCGACACCAAGGAAATCGGCGAGAGCGCACTGCCTGAGGCCATGCCGTGGGACACCATCCGCCCTGCGATCAAGCCTGCGGTAGACCCGTTCAAACCGTACATCGCACAGCTGAAAGCTGATCACGAAGCCCGCTCCGCCAAGGATGCCGAGTTCATCTTTATCCGCGACAAGCTGGCCCTGGCCAAGAAGTTGATGGAAGAGAAAACCGTCAGCCTCAACGAAGCCGACCGTCGTGCGCAGCACACCGACATCGAGAATCAGCAACTGGTGCTGGAGAACGCCCGCCGCAAGGCCAAAGGCGAAGCCCCACTCAAGGAACTGAAGAAAGAAGACGAAGACGCGATCGCCGCCGAGCCTGATAAAACCAAGCCGGAAGATGATGCCTACCTGAGCGAGACCGGGCGCATCCTGCTGGACTACTTGAAAATCAGTAAGACGGTGGCCAAACAGTAAATGATGGCAATTTAATGTGAACGCTCTCCGGAGTGTCATCAAATAGACATCATTCTGTCGTGAAATGAAGGACCTGCCCAAGCAGGTCCTTTTTTTTCGACCCGAGAAAATCATGACCATGACCGAACAGCTGAATGCATTGGGCTCAATCCTGGCTCAAGGCAGTTTGCACAGCCTGTTCCAACCGATCATTTCTCTGTCCGAGCGGCGCGTGGTCGGTTACGAGGCCCTCAGTCGTGGCCCGTCCAACAGCCCGCTGCACTCCCCTATCGCGCTGTTCTCCGTGGCCCGCCACGCCGGGCGCCTCAGCGAGCTGGAGATGGTCTGCCGGGAAAGCGCCTGCCGACGGTTCAGCGAACAGAAACTACCGGGCAAGCTGTTCCTTAACGTCTCGCCCGAGTCCCTGCTGGAAACCGCGCACCAGCCCGGCCGTACCCTGCAACTGCTCAGCGATTTCGGCATTCCGCCCAGCCAGGTGGTGATCGAACTGACCGAGCAGACCCCGACCGACGATTTTCAACTGCTGCAAACCGCGCTGCATCACTATCGCGCCATGGGGTTTTCGATTGCCCTGGATGACCTGGGTGCCGGCTATTCCAGCCTGCGGCTGTGGTCGGAATTGCGTCCGGACTATGTGAAGATTGACCGGCACTTTATCGACGGCATTCACCAGGACGCCCTCAAGCGCGAGTTTGTCGGCTCCATCCTGCAAATCGCCAAGGCCTCCCGGGCCCAGGTGATCGCTGAAGGCATCGAGCTGCCGGAAGAGTTGGCGGTGCTCACGGAAATGGGCGTCGACCTGGTGCAGGGCTACCTGCTCTGCCGCCCCCAGGAACACCCGCCGCAGGAAGCACGATTGATGTTACCCAAGCCTGACAGCGCCAACGTCGCACTGAACGACGAAGGCAGCGACCTCAGCGCCCTGCTCAACGAACAACCGGCTGTGGGCCAGCACACCGCCACGGCGCAGGTGCTGGAAGCCTTCCGCCGCCAGGCCAACCTCAATTCCCTGGCGGTGCTGGATGAGCGTGGCCATCCAATAGGCATCGTGCACCGGCACTCGCTGTCGGACGCCCTGCTCAAGCCGTTCGCCACCGACCTGTTCGCCCGCAAGCCCATCAGCCGCTTGATGAGTGATGACTTCCTCGCGGTGGAACTGAGCCAGTCCTTGCAGCAAGTCAGCCGACTGCTCACCAGCCGCGCACGCCAGCGGATCGAGGAAGATTTCATCATCACCCTCAACGGCGATTACCTGGGGCTGGGGCGGGTGATCGACGTGCTCAAGCTGATTACCGAGCTGAAGATCCAGCAGGCACGCTATGCCAACCCGCTGACCTTGCTGCCGGGTAACGTACCGATCCAGCAGTGCCTGACGCGGTTGTTGCAGCAACAACGCGAGTCAGTGATCTGCTACGTGGATATCGACAGTTTCAAGCCATTCAACGATATCTACGGCTATGGCCGGGGCGATGAAGTGCTGCTGTGCCTGGCGCAATGCCTGAACGACCGGGTAGACCCCAGCCGCGACTTTGTCGGGCATATCGGCGGTGATGACTTTTTGCTGGTGCTGGGGCCGCAGGATTGGCGCAAGCGGCTTAACCAGTTGCTGGATGACTTCCACACTCAATGCCGGCGCTTCTATCGCAGCGAGCATCTGGACGCGGGCTGTTTCGTTGCACTGAACCGCCAGGGCGTGCGCCAGGAGTTTGCGCTGCTGTCGCTGTCCATCGGCGTGGTGCATTTGTATCCACAGGCCTGTGGACAACTCGATGCCAGCCAGTTGGCAGAACTGGCCTCGCAAGCCAAGCACCACGCGAAGAACGTGGCCGGCTATAGCATTCATGTGATCGATAGTCTGGAGTTGGGCCAGGCAGAACCGGAGCCGCTCTAGATCAGAGTTGTTCCAGACGGATCTGCGCCAACGGGTGCCCGGCCCGGGCGGCGATTTTCCACCAGCGTGCCGCTTCCAGCGGATCCGGCGCCTTGCCAAGGCTGCCCGCGAGGCTTAACACCCCAATCTGGTAGGCAGCCTTGCCATCTCCGGCCTGGGCCGCCAGCCGCAACAGCAGCACGCCCTCTTCACGGGCGCCAAGGCCCTTGCCGCGAAACGTCAGGATATGTCCGTAGAAACTCTGGGCCCCTACGTCCCCCAGATTTGCCATGCGTGCGAACTGGCCTTCAAGCCATTGCCAGCCACGCGGCTGTCGCATGAACCAGGACCAATGAAACAATTTGCGCGCCAGCCAATAACTGACATACGCCTTAAGCTTCCAAAACACTAAGCCTCCGCTGACTCGGGATAATCATACTCAAACACCCGCACCACTTCCGATGCATGCCACGACGCTGCGGCCACGCCATCGGACGGCCCGCAGAAACGTCCAAGACGCTCCACACATTCAAAGAAGCCGGTACGTGGCAGGCGGCTGGCGCCCTGGCTGATCACCAGGGAACTGCGCAGCGGCTGGTCGGCCTTGGCATCCAGCGCTGCCAGGTGTTCCAGCGCGGCCGTCAGGGTTTGCATCGCCGGCGTGGGAAATTGCAGGCGCTCCAGCAACGCGCGGTAGGTCAAGAGGTGGCGCTGTCGGCGCGCCTGGTCCAGTTCGTTGATTAACCCATCCCAATGCTGACGGCTGATGCGTACGCTCACGTTTCGTCCCTCCAACCTGCGACGCCCAATTCCCAAGCCAGACTGCGGCGGATGGCTGCGTCCGGCTGGCGCTCACCACTTTCGATCAAGCCCAGGTAAGACGGACTGATGCCCACCGTGCGCGCCAGAGCTTCGATGGCCAGGCCCTTGGCTTCGCGCAGGCTTCGCAGCTGCTCCAGGGGGCGCAGATCCGGTTCGGCAGTGGCTTGGCGAAGGTTCGAAGCAGGAGATGTCGGCTGCTGCTGACCGGCGGCTTTTAACAGCGCCTGATACTGAGCCCAAGGCAGAACCGCATATTCGGGTTCGCCATCCTTTGTAATTATCTGAATATCCATGACTGCCCCGTAGGATCACAACACTTACTTCGTAAGTACTTTCCTTAGGAGTGTAATCCTAACAGCCACAAAGAGCGCAGGGGGATATTCGCAAGGTTCAGTTTTTTTTCAGGTGTTCCTGCGTCAGCAACAGAGGCGTCGCTGGCAGGCGCTCAACCACCGCGAGCTTCTCGGGGGCCTGACGCTCGCGCCAGGCGCGAAAAGCGCTCAGTTCACCGTCCAGGGTCTTCATGACCCATGCCAGCACGGCAATGTCGTCGAGCATGCCAAATACCGGGATAAAGTCCGGGATCGCGTCAATCGGGCTCAGGAAGTACATCAGCCCCGCCACCACCGAAATCAGTGCCTTGGGGCTGATGGCCCGGTATTCGCCGCGCCAGTAGGCCAGGCACAAGGCCTGGAGCAGTTTGAGGTCGTCCTTGAGCTTGCCCAGCCGGTTGCCCTGGCTCGAGCCTTTGGCGGCCACCGCGAACAGCAACGTAGGCAAGCGCCCACGGCCCAGCAGGCGAGCAGCCATGGGCAGGAAGCGGGTGAAATTAAACGGCGCTTTCATCATCACTCCAGTTCCAGGCGATAGAAAAGGTTATCCACACAAATTGTGGATAACCTTGTGAACAGAGCCTATTTTCCAGGCTGAAAGCCACGTAATACAAGGGCTACAGTCAGATCGGGCGTTTTTTGCGCACATAAAAAAAACCCAAGAATTCATTGACTTGGAGATTATCTGCGTCTACCCGTGCTCGGGTCTTTTATCAGACTGCTCTAGCCCGCATGGGTTCGGTTGAATTTGGCCTGGATTCAGCTGATCGTTCCCACGCTCTGCGTGGGAATGCCGCCTGTGGCGCTCCGCGCTTGCTGTTAGCGCAAGGCTTGAGCAATGCGCAATGGTGACGCAGAGCGTCACGGAATGCATTCCCACGCAGAGCGTGGGAACGATCGCAGAGCGCGGGAACGATCGCACAGGCCAGATACAACAACGCCCCGTCGAGACGGGGCGTTGTGTGTTCAGGCGCTGATTACTTCTTGGCAGCAGGAGCCGCCGGTGCGTCAGGAGCGTCTGCCTTGGACGGGTCCTTGATGGCCAGCAGTTCCAGGTCGAATACCAGCACGGAGTTGGCTGGAATCGCCGGGCTCGGGCTCTGCGCGCCGTAGGCCAGGTCGGACGGGATGTACAACTCGACCTTCTCGCCAACGTGCATCAGTTGCAGGCCTTCGACCCAACCTGGAATCACGCCGCTGACCGGCAGGTCAATCGGGCTGCCGCGATCCACGGAGCTGTCGAAGGTGGTGCCGTTGGTGAGCTTGCCGGTGTAGTGAACAGTCACTACGTCGGTAGGCTTGGGTTGAGCACCGTCCGCTTTCTTCACGATCTTGTATTGCAGACCGGAAGCGGTGGTGACAACGCCGTCTTTCTTGGCGTTTTCTTCGAGGAATTTCTTGCCGGCGGTTGCCGACTCTTCGCTCATCTTGGCCATACGCTCTTCAGCACGTTTTTGCAGTGCGGCGAAGGCTTCGACCAGCTCGTCGTCTTTCAGCTTCTGTTCTTTCTTGCCGACGGCATCTTCGATGCCTTGGGCTACCGCTTTGGAGTCCAGGTCATCCATGCCTTCTTGAGCAAGGCTTTTGCCCATGTTCAGGCCGATACCGTAGGAAGCTTTTTGCGCCGGGGTTTTCAGCTCTACGCTGGTTTGCGAATCACAACCCGCAAGTACCAGGCTAACCAGGGCCACCGCCGCCGCCAACCGATGCTGTTTCATGCTATTTCCTTGTTCGTGTGCCAAAAGGGCATTCGAGTAAAGTCGCGAGCTTATCAGGCGGCCACGACCAATGGCTACCGGCATGTGAGCAGGAAACTTCTGATAAGTTCACGTGTTTAAAAGCATTTTCATTCAATCCAGGGCCCTGCGACGGACAGCAGCAGCGCTGGAACGAGACTCATGGCCACTTGCCGCACTGCTGGCCTGATGGCATAAGAACGCTACAACTCGACAAGGATAGTTATCTTGCGCATTTTTTCCCGTGTTTTGCTGATGATTTTCATACTGCTGGGCCTGGTCCTGGCGGTGGTGCTCTATTACGTGGTCAACCCGAAACTGCCAGTCTACGTGCCGGTGGAACAGGTGCATTACCAGGATCAATGGAGCGCCGCAGATCGCCAGACCTATTACTTCACGCCCCAGGGCACTCAGGTCAAGGGCCTGCGTTATGCCTGGTTTACCGCCTTGGAACTGCCGTTCTCCGAGCAGCGTTTCGCCACGCCCGAGTACCTGGCGCGCTTCGGCTTCCTGGTAGACCCCAAGCAGGTGCCCACCGCGCAAAACCCCGGCAACCTGCCGGTGGGTTTCGCCCGGCATAAAAACGCTGGCAGCAATGATGAGTTTCTCGACATCACCTGCGCCGCGTGCCACACCGGCCAGTTGAACTTCAAAGGCCAGGGCCTGCGTATCGACGGTGGCCCGGCGCAACATGTGCTGCCGTCCAGCGTACCGACCCTGCGCGGCGGCAGCTTCGGCCAGGCACTGGTCGCCAGCCTTGCCTCGACCTACTACAACCCGTGGAAATTCGAGCGCTTTGCCCGCACCGTGCTGGGCCATGACTACGACGACCAGAACGCCGCGCAACTGCGCCAGGACTTCAAGAAGTCCCTGAACAACTTCCTGAAAGTTGCCTGGAACGACACCCACCGTGGCCTCTACCCCACCGAAGAAGGCCCGGGTCGTACCGACGCCTTTGGCCGTATCGCCAACGCCAGCTTCGGCGACGCCATTTCCCCCGACAACTACCGCATCGCCAATGCACCGGTGGACTACCCGCAACTGTGGGACATCTGGACCTTCGACTGGGTGCAATGGAACGGCTCGGCCCAGCAACCCATGGCCCGCAATATCGGCGAAGCCCTGGGCGTTGGCGCCACCCTGGACTTCTTCGACAGCGCCGGCCAGCCGCTCCAGGGCGATGCACGCTACGCCTCTAGCGTGCGGGTGCGCGACCTGAATACCATCGAAGAAACCCTGCAACGGCTCAAGCCACCCACCTGGCCCGAAGACCTGTTCGGCGCGATCGACAAACCACTGGCCGCCCAGGGCCGCGCGCTATTCACCGAGAACTGCGCCGGCTGCCACGTACCGGCAGTTTCCCAAGTCGATGGCCGTCCGGTGCGCCAGTTGAACATGCTCCCGGTGGACGTCATCGGTACCGACCCTACTACCGCCAACAATATCGCTGACCACCGCTTCGACCTCAGCGCCCTGCAATGGGACCCGGCGGAGTTGGCGAAAATGAACGTCGAACTGCACCCCACCCCCACCGAGCCGCTGGACCTGCGCAGCCTCTCTTCAGCCAAAGGCCTGGCTTACATCACCGCCTTTGTCGAAGACCACGCCTACCGTGCCGCCGGCGTGACACCCGCCGAACGCCCGCGCCTGGACGGCTTCGGCCTGCCCATCGGCGTGCGCGAATTGCGTGCCTACAAGGCACGGCCACTGGCCGGGGTATGGGCGACACCGCCATTCCTGCACAACGGTTCGGTGCCGACGATCTACCAATTGCTCTCGCCCCAGGACGAGCGCAGCCCAACCTTCTATAAAGGCACTTTCGAATACGATCCGCGCCACCTGGGCTATCAAACCGCAGCGTTCCCCAACGCCTTCCTGTTCGATACGCGGATCACCGGCAACCACAACAGCGGCCACGAATTCCGTGCCGGCCAGCGTGGCAACGGGGTGATCGGCCGAGGCTTGCTGCCCCAGGAACGCTGGGCGCTGCTGGAATATTTGAAAGTGCTGGGTGGCCCTCTTGAACAGCAACTGCCCTGACCCAACCGACTTCGCAGAAAAGGATTTTTAAATGCTCGCTCGACTTTGGCTGCGCCTCGGCGCGTTTCTTGGCAAGACCCTGTTGTGGCTGGTAGGCCTGGGCCTGCTGGGCTGGTTGCTGTCCACCCTGTGGTTCGCCTGGCAACACAGCGGCCCGGTGTCACCGGATGAACAGATTCCACCGGGTGAAGCCGCCATGACCCAGGGCATCATCCAGACCGCGGTGCGCATCGTCGATCAACATCGCGAAGGCACGCGTTACCTGCGGGATGCGCATGCCAAGGCCCATGGTTGCGTGAAAGCCGAGGTCAGCGTGCTGCCGGACCTCGACCCGGCCTTGCGCCAGGGCGTGTTCGCCGAGCCGGGCAAGACCTGGCAGGCGATGATGCGTTTGTCCAACGGCAATGCGTATCCGCAGTTCGACAGCATCCGGGATGCCCGGGGCATGGCGATCAAGCTCTTGGACGTGCCGGGCAAGCAGTTGCTGGCGGATCAGCAGGCGCGCGGTGAGCAGGACTTTGTGATGTTCAGCCATCCGAACTTTTTCGTCAGTGATGTGGCGGAGTATGCGCAGAACATTTCGGCTCAGGCCGATGGCAAGAAGGTCCTGGCGTTCTTCCCCGGGGTGGATCCGCGCAGTTGGCAGGTGCGGCATTTGTTTATCGCCCTGGCGACGTTGGCGCCGCCGCCGGTGAGTCCTACGCAGACGACGTATTTCTCGGTGTCACCGTATAAGTTTGGGGCGGCGAATGCGAAGTTTCGGGTGGTGCCGGATCCCCAGGGGTGTCCTGCGTATGTGCTGCCCAAACAGAACCACGACCTGCCGAACTTTTTGCGCAGTGCGTTGAATCAGCAACTGTCGACGGACCGGGTGGCGGCGTGTTTTGTGTTGCAGATTCAGCGGCAGAATCCGCAGAAGTTTATGCCGATCGAGGACACCAGCGTTGAGTGGAAAGAGAGTGATGCGCCGTTTGAGACGGTGGCCAAGGTGGTGATTCCGGCGCAGGATTTTGATACGCCGGCGTTGAACCTGGCTTGTGATAATCAGTCGTTTAATCCGTGGTTTGGGGTGGAGGCGCATCGGCCGATTGGGGGGATTAATCGGTTGCGTAAGGCGGTGTATGAGGCGGTCAGTGATTATCGGCATAGCCGGAATTTGTAGCTCTGCGGTGTGGGGGGCATATCCGTTGCTGCGGTTGTGGCCGCTATTGGTTCCGCTCTTACAGCGGCTCACTTTTGAAAAGCGCAAAAGTAAGCAAAACGCTCATGCCCCACCACTCGGCTCCTCGCCTAGGCTCGGAGTGCCCTCACTCCGGCTTTGGACCGTGGGCCGCCGCGATGGGCCATCCTTGGCCCAGCGCGGCTAACCCGGCGTCCTGCCGGGTTACCCACGCTCCAAAGCCTGCGTTCGGCCAGCGTGGTTTAACGGGGCGCCTAAGATCAAGATCAAAAGCAAGAGCACAGCGGCCTACCGGCCGGCTTGAGTGTTTTAGAGCAACAGCACAATCAAAAGCTAAAGCGGGCACGGTCCAAATGTGGGAGCTGGCTTCTAACACTCAAGCCGGCCGGGGCCGCTGGTCTCTTTTGGCCTGCGATGGCATCAACTGGGTCTGCCTGATACACCGAGTTGTCTGCATCGCAGGCAAGCCAGCTCCCACAGAAAAGCAGAGCTGCATCAACTTCAGATTTGGCTTTCGCTCTGGCTTGTGATCTGGCTTCTAACACTCAAGCCGGCCGGTAGGCCGCTGTGCTCTTGCTTTTGATCTTGATCTGACTGCCCCAATAAGCCCGAGGCCGAACGCAGGCAGTGCGGCGCGGCGGCCCGCTTCGCGGTGCCGGAGTGAGGGAACACCGAGCCCCAGCGAGGTGCCGACAGGCGGGGCAGAGCGTTTTGGTTACTTTGCCGCTTTTGTAAAGTGACTCGCTGTAAGAGCGAAACCATAAGTAGCCGTTACCTAAAAAACGGATATACACACAACAACCACGTAAAGATTCCGTATAGATTCAACCCCAGCCATAACGTTTACGTCGTCTCTATTGAGCAACTAATCCCCCCTCCACTACTGTGAACTCCACACCAATCACCCCCGTAGGAAGTCATCGTGGAAAGTTCAACTTTAGGCATGATCGTCCTCTCAATGATCGCCCTGTTCGGCGCCGCCGCCTTTTGCTTCGAACAACTCGCCACCCGTGATTCAAAGAAAAAGAAAGCCAAATAAGCTGATCATCAAAAGCAGCAGAACCCCAGTGTTTCAAGGGATACCCCACCCCCGGGCTATCCCTTTTTTTCGTTCGCCCACCCTAGCCCCCTCTATACACCGTCTTAATACCCGCCCCGGTAATCAGTGCCCGAACTTGATACCCAACCTCTTAACCTCCCCGCGTCCGCAATCGCGGCTTATTAATCAGGGGAGTTCCACCGTGCTCACACTCAAGTTCATCTATATCGCCAGCGGCTTATGCGCCGTCGGGCTGTTCGCTTATCTGGGCTACGCCCTCATTCGCGCCGAAAAGTTCTAGGGAGCCCACCATGTACGACGTGATTTTTGTAGGCCTCTCCCTGGTGTTTTTCGCCACGACAGCCATGGCCATTGTCGCCATGGGCAAGATTTGAACGGAGCCTCGACATGCTAAGCACTTTGCTGGAATTTGCGCTGGTCCTGGGGTTGATGACCGGGCTCGCCGTGCTGATGGGCAAGTGGCTGACCCGGGTCTTTACCGGAACCCGCCACGCCCTGCCGGAACGTTATACCTATCGCCTGCTGGGCATCGACCCGCTGGAAACCATGGGCTGGGCCCGCTACGGTTCGGCCCTGCTGCTGTCGAACGCGGCGATGATGCTGCTCGGCTATATCATCCTGCGGCTGCAAGCCGTCATGCCGATCAACCCACTCGGGCTGGCCGCGCAAACCCCGGACCTCGCGTTCAATACCGCCGCGTCCTTTATCACCAACACCAACTGGCAGGCGTACTCGGGCGAAACCAGCCTGTCGAACTTCAGCCAGATGGCGGTGATTACATTTCTGATGTTTGTCGGCGCCACCTCGGGCGTGGTCACCGCAGCGGGTTTTATCCGTGGCTTGAGCCGCTCAAGCTCGGCGGATATCGGCAACTTCTGGGTCGACTTCACCCGCACCCTGTACCGCGTGATGCTGCCGCTGTGCGTGGGCATGGCCCTGGTGTATGTGTGGCAAGGCATGCCCCAGACCTTTGCCTCCCAGGCCCTGGCCACAACCCTTGAAGGCGCGCAGCAACAGTTGATTGTCGGCGCGGTGGCGAGCTTTGAATCGATCAAGCATATCGGCACCAACGGCGGCGGTTTCTTCAGCATGAACGCCGCGCACCCGTTCGAAAACCCGACCCCGCTGACCAACACCCTGCACATCCTCAGCATGTTGCTGATCCCGTCGGCGCTGACTTACACCTTCGGCAGCATGCTGCTGCAACGCCGTCAGGGCTGGGTGTTTTTCGGCACCTTCCTGGTGATGTTCATCGGCTTTCTCGCACTGGTGTATGGCGCAGAGCAAAACGGCAACCCGCTGCTGACCCAGGCCGGTGCCAACCAGACGCTGTCCATCGAACAAAGCGGCGGCAATATGGAAGGCAAGGAACTGCGTTTCGGCATCGCCGACAGCAGCCTGTTTATCGCCACCACCACCGCGGCCACCACCGGTTCGGTCAACGCGATGCATGACTCATTGACCCCCATGGGCGGCTTCGTGCCCCTGGCGCAGATGATGCTCAACTGCGTGTTCGGCGGCGACGGTGTGGGCTTTATCAACCTGATCCAGTACGCGCTGCTGACGGTGTTCCTGGTGGGCATGATGATCGGCCGCAGCCCGGAATTTCTCGGCAAGAAGATCGAGGCCCGGGAGATAAAACTGGTAATGCTCTCGGTGCTCGCGCACCCCATCAGCATCCTCGGTTTCACCGCCCTCGCCGCCCTGTGGCCCGACACCATGGCCAGCCTGAATAACCTCGGCCCCCACGGGTTCAGCGAGGTGCTCTACGCCTACACCTCGGGCACCGCCAACAACGGTTCGGCATTCGCCGGGCTGAATGCCAACACGCCGTTTTTCAACACCACCATTGGCCTCGCGATGCTGGTCGGGCGCTTCTTCACCATGCTGCCGATGCTCGCCGTGGCCGGTTCCCTGGCGATGAAAAAGACCGTGCCTGCCGGCGCCGGTACCATCCCCACCGCAACCCCGCTGTTCATGGTGCTGGTGGTGTTTGTGGTGCTGGTGGTGGGTGGCCTGACTTTCCTGCCGGCCCTCGCGCTCGGCCCGCTGGTGGAGCAACTGCAGTTGCTGTCCGGCCAGACGTACAACTAAGGACACGTTGATGACGACTCAATCGATATTCAAAGGGCTGTTGCGCCCGGTGCTGGTTTCGGCCGTGTTTTTCATGGCCCTGACCGGCCTCGCCTACCCGATCTTCACCACCTTTGCCGCGCAGTTGCTGTTCCCGTTCCAAGCCCAGGGTTCGCTGATTGAACGCGACGGCCTGGTGATCGGCTCGGCGTTGATCGGCCAGGACTTCACCCAGCCCGGGTACTTCCATGGCCGCCCGAGCATGACCCTCGGCGCAGACCCGCAAGACCCGAGCAAAAGCGTGTCGCAGCCTTACAACGCCGGCTCCAGCGGCGCCAGCAACCTGGGTCCTACCAGCCAGAAACTGGTAGACCAGGTTGCAGCCCGAGTTAAAGCCTACCGCCAGGACAACGGCCTCGCCGCCGATGCCCAGGTGCCGGTGGATGCGGTCACCGCTTCCGCCTCCGGCCTGGACCCGCATATCTCCGTGGCCAACGCGCGCATCCAACTGGCCCGGGTCGCCCGCCTGCGGCAGATCCCCGAAACCGAACTGCTGCAACTGGTGAACGAAAACACCGCCGCCCGCACCCTCGGTTTGCTTGGCGAACCACGAGTCAATGTGCTGCAACTCAACCTCGCGCTGGACGCCCGCCTGCCTGTGCGCCAGCCCCCCATTGCGGCCAGTGAGTAAGAGATTCCCCCATGATCAAGAATGCTCGTTTACCTCTGTTTGACCGCGCCATCGTGCTCACCGCCTGCGGGGACGCGTTCAAGAAACTGCTGCCCCAGGCGCAGTGGAAAAACCCGGTTATGTTCGTGGTGTACCTGGGCAGCCTCCTCACCACGCTGCTGTGGTTCCAGTCCCTCGGCGGCCAGGGTGAAGCCCCCAGCGGGTTTATCCTCAGCATCAGCTTGTGGCTGTGGTTCACCGTGCTGTTCGCCAACTTCGCCGAGGCCCTGGCCGAGGGTCGCAGCCGCGCCCAGGCCGCCAGCCTGCGGGGGATGAAACGCCAGACCCTGGCCAAGCTGCTGCAGCAACCCAAGCACGGCGCGGCGTGGCTGCCGACCGAAGCGACGCTGTTGCGCAAGGACCAGGTGGTGCTGATCGAAGCCGGCGACCTGGTGCCGCTCGATGGCGTAGTGATCGAAGGCGTGGCCTCGGTGGATGAAAGCGCAATCACCGGTGAATCGGCACCGGTGATCCGCGAAGCCGGCGGCGACTTTTCCTCGGTCACCGGCGGCACGCGGGTGCTCTCGGACTGGCTGGTGGTGCGCATCAGCGTCAACCCGGGGGAGTCGTTCCTCGACCGTATGATTTCCATGGTGGAATCCGCCAAGCGCCAGAAGACGCCCAACGAAGTCGCCCTGACGATTTTGCTGGTGGGCCTGACCCTGTTGTTCCTGCTGGTGATCGCCACGCTGAGCCCGTACTCGATCTTCGCCGTGGCCATGAGTGGCAGCGGTAGCGTGGTCAGCGCCACGGTATTGGTGGCACTGCTGGTGTGCCTGATCCCCACCACCATCGGCGGCCTGCTCTCGGCCATCGGCGTGGCGGGCATGAGCCGCATGATGTCGGCCAATGTGATCGCCACCTCTGGCCGTGCCGTAGAGGCGGCCGGTGACATCGACGTGTTGCTGCTGGACAAGACCGGCACCATCACCCTGGGCAATCGCCAGGCCAGCAGCTTCCTGCCGGCACCAGGGGTCAAGGAAGCCGAGTTGGCCGATGCAGCGCAACTCGCGTCCCTGGCCGACGAAACCCCGGAAGGCCGCAGCATTGTGGTGCTGGCCAAGCAGAAGTTCGACATCCGTGCGCGGGACATCAACGCCCTCGGCGCAAGCTTTGTGCACTTCACTGCACAGACCCGCATGAGCGGCGTCGACCTGCCCGAAGGCCGAGGTATTCGCAAGGGCGCAGCGGATGCCATCCGCAGTCATATCGAAGCATTGGGTGGAGGTTTTCCGGCGGCCTTGCAAGCCAAGGTCGACGAAGTATCGCGACGCGGCAGTACCCCGCTGGTGGTCTCGGACGGTGCGAAAGCACTCGGCGTGGTGGAGCTCAAGGACGTGGTCAAGGGCGGCATCAAGGAGCGCTTCGCCGAACTGCGGCGCATGGGCATCAAGACCGTGATGATCACCGGCGACAACCGCTTGACCGCCGCCGCGATTGCCGTGGAAGCCGGCGTGGATGACTTTCTCGCCGAGGCCCGCCCGGAAGACAAGCTGCAACTGATCCGCGACTACCAGGCCCAGGGCAAGCTCGTGGCCATGACCGGCGACGGCACCAACGACGCCCCGGCCCTGGCCCAGGCCGACGTGGCGGTGGCGATGAACAGCGGCACCCAGGCGGCGAAAGAGGCCGGCAACATGGTCGACCTCGACAGCAACCCGACCAAGCTGATCGAAGTGGTCGAGGTGGGCAAGCAGATGCTGATGACCCGTGGCGCGCTGACCACCTTCAGCGTGGCGAATGACGTGGCGAAGTATTTCGCGATCATCCCGGCGGCGTTTGTCGCGACCTATCCGCAGCTCGGCGCGCTGAACGTGATGCACCTGACCAGCCCCAACTCGGCGATTCTCAGCGCGGTGATTTTCAACGCGTTGATCATTGTGGCGCTGATTCCGCTGGCACTGCGCGGCGTGGCGTACCGGGCGATTGGCGCGGCGGCGTTGCTCAATCGCAACCTGCTGATCTATGGCCTGGGCGGGGTGCTGGTGCCGTTTGCCGGGATCAAGCTGATTGACATGGTGCTGACCGGGTTAGGCCTCGTGTAGCCCCGCAAATCCAATGTGGGAGCGGGCTTGCTCGCGAATGCGCAGTGTCAGCCAACTCATCTGTCACTGATACACCGCTTTCGCGAGCAAGCCCGCTCCCACAATTGAACCGCATTGACCAGGAATGACATGCCCGCATTAAACGAAGAACGCCCCGACCCCGACGCCCTCCTCGCCCGGGTCCAGCAGGAAGAACAGGCCGCCTTGCGCGGCAAATTGCGTATCTACTTCGGCTCCAACGCCGGGGTGGGCAAGACCTGCGCCATGCTCGACGCGGCGCAACGGGAAGTCAGCCTGGGGCGCGACGTACTCGCCGGCGTGGTGGAAACCCACGGCCGCCAGGAAACCGCGGACCTGCTCAACGGCCTCGAACAACTGCCCCGGGCCCACCGTCTTCACCGCGACTTTGCCCTCACCGAATTCGACCTCGACGCCGCCCTGCAACGCCATCCCGCCGTGCTGCTGGTGGATGAACTGGCCCACAGCAATGTGCCCGGCTCACGCCACCCGAAACGTTGGCAAGACGTGGAAGAACTGCTCAGCGCCGGCATCGATGTGTGGACCACCCTCAACGTCCAGCACCTGGAAAGCCTTAACGATCTGGTGAGTGGGATCATCGGCATTCGCGTGCGGGAAACCGTACCGGACCACGTGTTCGACAACGCCCACGAAGTGGTCGTGGTGGACCTGCCGCCGGATGATCTGCTGCAACGCTTGAAGGACGGCAAGGTGTACCTGGGTCCCCAAGCCGAGCGCGCTTCGCGGCACTTTTTTCGCAAGGGCAACCTGTTGGCCCTGCGGGAACTGGCCCTGCGCCGCACCGCCGACCGAGTCGACACGCAAATGCGCGTGTACCGCCGCGAACAGTCGATCAAGACCCTGTGGCCCGCCCGCGAGCGCTTGCTGGTAGGCGTGGCCGGTGACGCCGGTGATGAGCGCCTGGTACGTGAAGCCGCGCGCCTGGCGCAAAAGCTCGAGGCGGACTGGATCGTGGTGCACGTCGCCTCCGCTCAGGGCCGCGGCGCCAAGCGTTATCTCACGGCGATGAAAACCCTGGCCCTGGCCAGCGAATTTGGCGCCGACACCGCAACATTGCCGGGCATGGACGTCGCCGAAGCACTGGCCGCCTGCGCCCGGGAACACAACGCCAATCGCCTGGTACTCGGCCATCATCCACGCCGGGCATGGCGGTTCTGGCACCAGTCGGTGGGCGACCGGATCAGCCGCCACCATCCGCAGATCGACCAGATCGTGATCGCCCATGGCGTACTGCCGGGTACTGTCCCGGTCATTGAAAAAACCGCGCCCGCCCCCGGCCGGACCCTCGCCTACCTCTGGGCCACCCTCGCCTGTTTCACCGCCAGCGCCATCGCCGCGCTGCTGCTTCAGGTGTTCGACCTGGCCAACGTGGTGATGCTGTTCCTGCTCACCGTGGTGCTGGTGGCCCTGAGGTTTGGACGCGGCCCCGGCGTGTGGGCGGCGATGCTGGCGGTGCTGTGTTTCGACTTCTTTTTCGTCCAGCCGCGCTACTCGTTTACCGTCAACGACACCCAGTATTTCTTCACCTTCGCGTTGATGCTCGGCATCGCCCTGATCACCGGGCAACTCACCGCGCGCCTGCGCCACGAAGCGCGCACCGCCGCCGCGCGAGAACGCCGCGCCACGTCCCTGGCACGCCTGGCCCGGGATCTGTCGGCTGCCTTGACCGTGGAGCAGATCAGCGAAGTGGCGCTGCGCACCTTCAGCGGCGTGTTCGAGGCACGGGTCGGCCTGGCCTTGCCGGACGCCGCCGACGGCGTGCACAGCGTGGGCGCAGGCGGGCTGCCGATCGACGACAGCATCGCCCAATGGACCTACGACCACGGCCAATCCGCCGGCCAGGGCACCGACACCTTGTCCGCCGCCAAGGGGTGCTATCTGCCGCTCAAGGCGCCCATGCGGGTGCGCGGTGTGCTGGTGCTGGAACTGGCGCAAAGCGAACGCCTCAACGAGCCCGAAGAACGTCGCCTGCTGGAAGCCTGCATGAGCCAGTTGGCGATTGCCCTGGAGCGCGTGCACTTCGTCGAAGTGGCGCAAAGCACGTTGGTGCAGATGGAAGGCGAGAAGATGCGCAACACCTTGCTCGCGGCGATTTCCCACGACTTGCGCACGCCCTTGACCACCCTAATCGGCGCCGCCGACACCGCCCTGCCCCATGCACCGCCAGGGCCGCTGACCGAGTTGCTGCACGGCATCCATGAGCAGGCGACCTCAATGCAACGCCTGATCGAAAACCTGCTGGACATGGCCCGCATGCAAGAGCGCGGCGTAAGGCTCAACCGGCAATGGCATTTGCTGGAGGAAATCGTCGGCAGCGCGCTGCGCCAGTTGCGTGAACCACTGGCCCGGCATGTGCTGCATACGACGCTGGACCCGCAATTACCGCTGGTGGAAGTCGATGCGCTGCTGATCGAACGAGTGCTGGTCAACCTGCTGGATAACGCTGCCAAGTACACCCCGCCGGGCACGGTCATTACCGTGGCCGCCCGCGCGGTTTCCGACAGCATCCTGCTGGAAGTCAGCGACACCGGCCCGGGCAGCGCGCCGGCCAATCTGTTCGAACCGTTTGCCCGTGGCCAGCAGGAATCCTCGGTCGCTGGAATCGGCCTGGGGCTGGCCCTGGCCAAACGCATCGTCGAAGCCCACGGCGGGCGCATCGAAGCCATGCCCGGCAGAGAGCGCGGCATGCATTTCGTCATCACTTTACCGGCGGGTACTCCGCCCCCAATGGACGCCCTATGAGCACTGCACGCATTCTGATTGTTGAAGACGAGGCCAATATCCGCCGTTTTGTCGGCATCGCCCTGCAGGACGAGGGCTTCCAGGTGTTCGAGGCCGACAGCGTCAAGCGCGCGTTGATCCATGCCTCCAGCCGCCAGCCGGACCTGGTGATCGTCGACCTCGGCCTGCCGGACGGCGACGGCAAACAGTTGATCAGCGAACTGCGGGGATGGCTGGCGGTGCCGATCCTGGTGTTGTCGGCGCGGGATCGCGAAGAGGAAAAAGTCGCCGCCCTGGACGCCGGCGCCGATGACTACCTGACCAAACCCTTCGGCGTGCCCGAGTTGCTGGCGCGCATCCGGGCGCAACTGCGTCGGCACGGGCAAACCGGCACCGTGGCGGCCACCAGCAAGGTGGCGTTTGGCGAGATTGAGGTGGACCTGGCGACCCATGAAGTGTGGCGCCAAGGCCTGCCCGTGCACCTGACGCCCATCGAATACCGCCTGCTGTGCGCAATGATTCGCGGGCAGAGCCGGGTGCTCACCCATCGGCAGTTATTGCTTGAAGTGTGGGGGCTGGACTACGTGGACCGCGCCCACTACCTGCGGGTGCATATGGCACATCTACGACAGAAGCTGGAGGCGGACCCGGCCCAGCCGCAGTACTTCATTACCGAGTTGCAGGTGGGCTACCGACTGGTGGGCTTGTGAACAGATGCGCGGCGGCGAAATCGACAAACACACGGATCTTCGGCGAGAGGTGCCGGCTGGAAGGCCACAGGGCCCAGAACTGGCCCTGGTCGTCGGAATGGTCGTCGAGCACGGTTTCCAGCTGGCCCTCGGCGAGTGCTTCGCGGGCCAGGAAGTCCGGCACGTAGGCAATGCCATGGCCGTCCATCGCAGCCCGGAGCATGCCTTCCATATTGTTCAAAGTCAGGGCGGTGGGCAGGCGCAATTGGGTGATGGCCGGGTTGGCGGATAAGGTCCAGTCCATGACTTTTCCGGTGGTGGCGAAGCGGTAACGCAAACACGGGTGATGCTCCAGGTCGCTCAGGGACTCTGGCCGCCCGTTGGCCCGCAGGTACTCGGGTGAGGCACACAGCACAAACCTGAACGGCCCCAGCTTGCGGGCCATCAGGGTTGAATCCGCCAGGCCGCCGCTGCGGATGACCACGTCGAAGCCCTCTTCGATCACGTCCACCAGATGGTCGTTGAAATCCAGTTCCAGCTCGATCTCCGGGTAGGCTTTGCGGAACGCCATCATGTGTGGAAAGAGAAAGCGATAACCGATGGTGGGCAGGCTGACCCGCAGTTTGCCCCGGGGTGCCTGCATCGCATGGGAAAGCATGGCGCGGGCGTCTTGCAGGTCGTCGAGAATTTTCCGACTGCGCTCGTAGAACAGTTGCCCTTCGGCGGTGAGGCTGACCTTCCGTGTGCTGCGGTGCAACAGCCGCACATTCAGTGACGCCTCAAGCTTGGCGACATTCTTACCCACCGCCGAGGCGGAAATCCCCATCGCCCGGGCTGCACCGGTGAAGCTCAGGGCCTCTGCCGTTTTCACGAAGGCAATCACGCCGCTCAAGTTATCGGTCACGTCATTACATCCATTCAGTCCGTTATGAACGGAATGTAAGCCCGTTTATCCACGATTGCATCCTGATTAGAGTCTTTCAACCTTCAGACCTGCGGGAATGCCCCATGAACACGACAACCGAACCTGTGCCCGCCCATGGCCGACATTCCATCCTGGCCGCGATTTGCCTGGCGGCCCTGGTATTGCCCATGAGCTTCACCGGCGGTGCCGTCGCCACGCCTTTTATCGGCCAGGCATTTGCCGCCCAGCCAAGCCAGCTGGCGTGGATCACCAATGCGTTCATGCTGAGCTTCGGCAGCCTGTTGATGGCCGCCGGCACCCTCGCCGACCTGTATGGGAGAAAGCGTCTGTTCTTGTGGGGCATGGCGCTGTTTACCCTGGTCTCCTTGCTGCTGGCAGTGGCACCGGGGATTTTCTGGCTGGATGTGTTGCGTGGTGTGCAGGGCGTCGCGGCAGCCACCGCGTTGGCCAGTGGCTGTGCGGCGCTGGCCCAGGAGTTTGACGGCCATGCTCGCACCCGCGCCTTCAGCTTGCTCGGTACAACGTTTGGTGCAGGCCTGGCGTTTGGGCCATTGCTATCGGGGGTGCTGATCGAACACTGGGGCTGGCGCTCGATTTTTCTCGGCACCGCGCTATTGGCCGGTATTTCGCTGCTGTCTGCCGCGCCCAAAATGCGTGAAAGCCGCGACCCGCAAGCGCTGAGGCTGGACACCGCTGGTGTACTGACGTTTTCCGCGATGCTGGTGGCCCTGACCACGGCGGTGATCCTCGCGCCGGAGCACGGCTGGACGTCGCCGCTGGTTGATGCCCTGCTGATCGCGGCGGCGGTGTTTTTGCTGGTGTTTATCCTCGTCGAAAACCGCTCCAACCAACCAATGCTGGAGCTGCGGCTGTTTCGCTTCCCGCGTTTTATTGGCGTGCAGCTCCTGCCGATCGGTACCTGTTACTGCTACATCGTGCTGATCGTGTTGCTACCCCTGCGGTTTATCGGCGTGGAAGGCGCCAGTGCGCTGGGCGCGGGTTTGATGATGCTCGCGTTGTCGGCACCGATGCTGGTGGTGCCGATGATCGCCGCATCGCTCACGCGCTGGCTGTCGGCCGGTGTGTTGTGTGCCATTGGCTTGCTGATCGCAGCGGCGGGCCTGTGGGGATTAAGCCAGGCCGATCAGCCTGCGCAGACCATCGCCGCGATGCTGGTCATCGGAATCGGCACCGGGCTGCCGTGGGGCTTGATGGATGGCTTGGCGATCAGCGTGGTCCCCAAGGAGCGCGCGGGAATGGCGGCGGGGATTTTCAATACCACCCGCGTGGCCAGTGAAGGGGTGGCGCTGGCGGTCACGATGGCTGTGCTGGGGGCATTGGTGGCGCATCACCTGAAGGGGCGCGCAGGGGCCGACGTTTCAGTGATTGCCCAAGGCCTGGTCATGGGCAACGTGCAACTGGCTTCAGCTGCCCTACCGCTGGAAGCACTGCGTAGCGCCTACATCGCGGCGTTCAATACGTTGCTGCAACTGCTCGCGGGATTCACCGTGCTGACGGCGATCGTAGTCCTGGCCTTCATGGGGCGAAACAGCATTGCGCCCGTACAAACCGAACCGGGCATTCAATCGCTGAGCTGAATCCCAGGCACAAAAAAAGCCCGCTCAATGAGCGGGCTTTCCGTGGTACCTGGCGTTCAGCGTTCCAGGTGACCGAATATGGCGCAGCGGACGGGACTCGAACCCGCGACCCCCGGCGTGACAGGCCGGTATTCTAACCGACTGAACTACCGCTGCGCGT
>NZ_AMXG01000057.1:0-58415 GCF_000313235.1 Pseudomonas sp. PAMC 26793 | reverse complement strand
CTGCGCGTAACACATAAAGCGAATGGTGGGTGATGACGGGATCGAACCGCCGACATTCTGCTTGTAAGGCAGACGCTCTCCCAGCTGAGCTAATCACCCTTCACTTTCGGTGTGGGGCGCATTCTATAGCAATTTTTCGTAATGTCATGATTTAAATGCAATTTATTCAAAATATTTTGCCTTCGACCCTGCGAACCCCGCAAAACCGGCGTTTTGGGCGCAAACGCGAGTCTATTGCGTTTGCACAAGCCTTGGCCCCACAATTAACAATTATTCTCAATAACACCTGAGTCGCGCCTTATGTCTGTGGGTGAACCGCCGTTCCAACGGGAGATTACCGAGCTGTACAGCGCGCATCATGGCTGGCTGTTCACTTGGTTGCGCCGAAAACTGGGCTGTACCCACAATGCTGCCGACGTGGCGCAGGACACCTTTGCACGGATTCTGCACGCACGGGAGTCGGTGACCGGCATCCGCGAGCCCCGCGCCTATTTGAGCACCACCGCCAGGCGGCTGATCATCGACCAGGCCCGGCGCAAGCAGATTGAGCACGCCTATCTTCAGGAATTGATGCTGACGGTGGAAACCCTGGAGGGTTTCCAGTCGCCGGAACAGATCCACACCACCCTGGAAGCCCTTGAGCACATCGCTTTCATTCTTGAAGGCATGCACGACAACGTGCGTCAGGCGTTTGTGCTGTATTACCTCGAAGACCTGACCCAGCAGCAAATCGCCCGTCAGCTGAAATTGTCGGAACGTACAGTACGCAAGTATTTGATCCAGGCCCTGCTGCATTGCAGCCACAGCGTGGATATCTGAACCGCCCATGCCCGACGCCCGCCAACAGATCGACGAACAGGCCGCCGAATGGATGATTCGCCTGCACGAAGGCGAATTGAGCGAGGCCCAGCGCCAGGCGTTCGAGCGCTGGAAGCTGCAAGGACCGCAGCACGCAGCCTCAGCGGCGCGCATGGAAGACGTGATTGCGCGGATGCAGGCCCTGCGCGGGCAAAAAGCACCGGCGCGGGCGGCCTTGAGTGCGGCCTTTCCTCGGCAGGGGAAAGCTCGCAAAAATTACGTCCGCGCGTTGGTATTGGCCTGCTGCCTGGCCCTTCCCGCCGCGGCGCTGCTCTACAGCCCTTACCCGCAACAGTGGATGGCCGATGTGCACAACGGCCCCGGCGAATGGAAAACCCTGCGCCTGGCGGACGGCTCCACGCTGACCTTGAACGGCATCAGTGCGGCGAACCTGCATTTCGACAGCCGGCAGCGGCGCATCGAATTGCTGCAAGGTGAGATCCTGGTGGAAGTGGCCCACGATGGCGACCGTCCGTTTGTGGTGCAGACGGCCCAGGGCACCCTGCGTGCGTTGGGTACGCGGTTTGTGGTCAGGCGCGAGGGTGACGTCACTGTGCTGAGCATGCTCGAATCCCGCGTTGCCGCCCAAAGCGCGAACGGGCAGCAAACGCTGGAAGTGGACGCAGGCTCGCAGGCGCGACTCAACAAGGATGCCGTGCGCCTCTCCGGCAGCATCGATACGGCGAGCATCAATGGAGCCTGGCGCCGCCATCAACTGGTGGTGGATAACCGGCCGCTACCGGAAGTGCTGGATGAGATCGCCCGACACCGTTCGGGCCGCTTGCAGTTCGATCGAGCTGCACTGGCCAGTCTCAAGGTCTCGGCGGTACTTCCCCTGGATGACACCGACCGCACCTTGCAGATGCTGGCTCAAACCCTGCCGATCACGCTGAAAACCTTTACGCCGTGGCTGATGATCGTCAGCCCGGATACCGAGAACAAAAAATAATTATCCAAATTGTTTCCGCTTTGTTTAAAGCTACCCGTCAAGGAAGGTATATCGATAACTAAAGGACTGCCATCGTCATGCCGCTCCCTTCCAAACCCCGCAGACGCCTGCTGAGCAGCGCGCCGCTGACCCTCACACTGCTCGCGACGACGTTGTTGAATATCCACGTGGCACAGGCCGACACGGTAAACGTCGCGGCCCAAGCCTACGACATACCCGCAGGGCCGCTGGGCGCCACACTTAACCAGTTTGCCCAGCAAGCGGGCGTGGCCATTGTGTTCCAGTCCCAGAACCTCCAAGGGCTGAATGGGCCAGGGCTGAAAGGCACTTATAGCGTGGACGCAGGGTTCGACAGGCTGTTACAGGGCAGCGGCTACCGCGTGATCAAAGGTGACCAGGTGTACGCGCTGGAAGCCAACCCCGCAGCCACCGACGCTATGGAGCTGGGCCCGACCCAGGTAAGCACCAACCAGTTGGGCAACGTCACTGAAGGCACTGACTCCTACACTCCCGGCAGCATCGCCACTGCGACGCGGCTAGTGTTGACCCCCAAGGAAACCCCGCAATCGGTGACCGTCGTCACCCGCAAGCACATGGATGACTTCGGCCTGAACAACGTCGATGACGTGATGCGCCACACCCCGGGCATTACCGTGTCGGCCTTCGACACTGATCGCACCAACTACTATGCCCGCGGTTTCTCCATCAACAACTTCCAGTACGACGGCATTCCTTCCACCGCGCGCAACGTCGCCTATTCGGCGGGCAATACCCTGAGCGACATGGCGATCTATGATCGGGTCGAAGTGCTTAAAGGCGCCACGGGCCTGCTGACCGGTGCCGGTTCGCTGGGTGCCACGATCAACCTGGTGCGCAAGAAACCTACGGCTGATTTCCAGGGCCATGCCAGCCTCGGCGCGGGCTCCTGGGATAACTACCGCAGCGAGCTGGATGTCAGCGGCCCGATGACCGAAAGCGGCAACGTGCGTGGCCGGGCCGTGGCGGCGTATCAGGACAAGCGCTCGTTCATGGACCGTTACTCGCGCAAAAGCCCGGTGTACTACGGCATCATGGAATTCGACCTGTCCCCCGACACGATGCTGACCGTGGGCGGCGACTATCAGGACAGCCTGCCCACCGCCTCGAGCTGGTCCGGCAGCTTCCCGCTGATCAACGCCAATGGCGACCGCAACAGCGTAAAGCGCTCCTTCAACAACGCCGCGAACTGGAGCAGTTGGGAGCAATACACCCGCACCGCCTTCGCCATGCTCGAGCATGACCTGGGTAATGGCTGGGTCACCAAGTTGCAACTGGACCACAAGATCAACGGCTACCACGCGCTGATGGGCTCGATCCAGGGCGATGAGCCACGGGCAGATGGCACCGCCAAAATCACCTCGGGCAAATACACCGGGGAAACCGTCAGCGATTCCGCCGACCTGTATGCCAGCGGCCCGTTCAGCCTGGGCGGCCGCGAGCATGAACTGGTGGTGGGCGGTTCCATCGGCATTTCGGACTGGAACGGCAAGGGTTACTGGAACCTCACCCCCAACATGGTGGACTTCAATAACTGGCATGGCCACGCCACCCAACCCGATTGGGGCGCGCCGCAGCAATATACCGACGACACCATTCGCCAGACCGGCGCCTATATGACGACACGCCTGAACCTGGCCGATGACCTGAAGCTGTTGCTCGGTGGCCGCGTGGTCAATTACCACCTGACCGGCAACAACCCGTCCTACCGCGAGACCGGACGCTTCGTACCGTACGTCGGCGTGGTCTACGACCTGAATGACACCTACTCGGTCTATGCCAGCTACACCGATATCTTCATGCCCCAGGAGAACTACAACCGCGACCGGCAAAACCAGTTGCTTGAGCCAGACGAGGGCCAGAACTACGAGCTGGGGCTGAAGGCGGACTTCTTCAACGGGCGCCTGAACGCCAGCGCGGCGTATTTCGAGGTCCATGAAAACAACCGCGCCGTTTCCGACGATGACTACAACAACCTGAAACCGACACCACAGAACTACGCCTACAAAGGCACCAAGGCCGTCACCAAGGGCTATGAGCTGGAAGTGTCCGGCGAGCTGAGCCCGGGCTGGCAGATTCAGGCCGGCTACACCCACAAGGTGGTGCGTGACGACCAGGACCAGAAGATTTCAACGTTTGAGCCTGAAGACCAGGTCAAGCTGTACACCACTTATAAGCTCAAAGGCGACCTGGACAAGCTGACCGTCGGCGGTGGCGTGCGCTGGCAAAGCGTGGGTTGGCAGGACATCTACAACAACCCCCATGGCGGTTATGAAGAATTCTCCCAGGAGGCGTACTGGCTGGTGGACCTGATGACCCGCTACCAGATCACCAAGAACGTGTCGGCGACACTGAACGTCAACAACATCTTCGACAAGTCCTACTACACCAACATCGGCTTCTATAACTCCGCCGCTTATGGCGAGCCACGTAACTTCATGGTCACCACCCGCTGGGATTTCTGAACCCCATAAAAAACGCCCCCGATCACGGCACATGATCGGGGGCGTTTTCCTGACTGGTGGTTTTAGCAAATCCCAGACAGCAAAAAGCCCGCTCAATGAGCGGGCTTTCCGTGGTACCTGGCGTTCAGCGTTCCAGGTGACCGAATATGGCGCAGCGGACGGGACTCGAACCCGCGACCCCCGGCGTGACAGGCCGGTATTCTAACCGACTGAACTACCGCTGCGCGTAACACATAAAGCGAATGGTGGGTGATGACGGGATCGAACCGCCGACATTCTGCTTGTAAGGCAGACGCTCTCCCAGCTGAGCTAATCACCCTTCACTTTCGGTGTGGCGCGCATTCTACGGAGCGACCCATGGTCTGGCAAGCACTTTCTTAAATAATTTTTTTCAGGCCTTCCAATGGCTTAGCGAGGGTTGGCCTATGACGCCATGAGGAGAATAATGCCCCCCTTTGTATATAAGGAGAGACTCACCCCATGTGGTTCAAAAACCTGCTTATCTATCGCCTGACCCAAGATCTGCCTGTTGATGCCGAGGCGTTGGAAACTGCACTGGCCACCAAACTGGCGCGCCCTTGTGCAAGCCAGGAGTTGACCACTTACGGTTTCGTCGCCCCTTTCGGTAAAGGCGAAGACGCGCCACTGGTACACGTCAGCGGTGATTTCCTGCTGATCGCTGCGCGCAAGGAAGAACGTATCCTGCCGGGCAGCGTGGTGCGTGATGCGGTGAAGGAAAAGGTCGAAGAGATCGAAGCCGAGCAAATGCGCAAGGTCTACAAAAAGGAACGCGACCAGATCAAGGATGAAATCATCCAGGCCTTCCTGCCGCGCGCGTTTATCCGTCGCTCGTCGACCTTCGCCGCGATCGCGCCGAAACAGGGCCTGATCCTGGTGAACTCCGCCAGCCCGAAACGTGCCGAAGACCTGCTGTCCACCCTGCGTGAAGTGATCGGCACCCTGCCGGTACGTCCGCTGACCGTGAAAACCGCGCCAACCGCCATCATGACCGACTGGGTCACCACCCAGAAACCGGCCGATGACTTCTTCGTCCTCGACGAATGCGAACTGCGCGACACCCACGAAGACGGCGGCATCGTGCGCTGCAAGCGCCAGGACCTGACCGGCGAAGAGATCCAGCTGCACCTGACCACGGGCAAAGTCGTGACCCAACTGTCCCTGGCCTGGCAGGACAAGCTGTCCTTCATGCTGGACGACAAGATGACCGTCAAGCGCCTGAAGTTCGAAGACCTGCTGCAGGATCAGGCTGAACAGGACGGCGGCGACGAAGCGCTGGGCCAGCAGGACGCCAGCTTTACCCTGATGATGCTGACGTTTGGCGACTTCCTGCCGGCATTGGTGGAAGCACTGGGTGGCGAAGAAACCCCACAAGGCATCTAAAGCCTTGTGAAGATCAAAATGTGGGAGCGGGCTTGCTCGCGAAAGCGTCGTTTCAGTTGATATCTTCCTGGCTGACACACCGCATTCGCGAGCAAGCCCGCTCCCACATTTGATCGCATGCGCACTTCCAAAATCGAATAACAAGGACCAACCCCATGCGCGCACTCGCCGCCTTGAGCCGTTTCGTCGGCAATACCTTCGCCTACTGGGTGCTGATTTTTGCCGTGGTTGCGTTCCTGCAACCGGCCTGGTTTATCGGTCTGAAAGGCGCCATCGTGCCGCTGTTGGGCCTGGTGATGTTCGGCATGGGGCTGACCCTCAAACTTGAAGATTTCGCTGAAGTCGCGCGCCACCCGTGGCGCGTGGCATTGGGTGTGGTCGCGCACTTCGTGATCATGCCCGGCGTGGCCTGGCTGCTGTGCCAGGTCTTTCACCTGCCGCCGGAAATTGCCGTCGGCGTAATCCTCGTCGGCTGCTGCCCGAGCGGTACGTCCTCCAACGTCATGACCTGGCTGGCCCGGGGCGACCTGGCGCTGTCGGTGGCCATCGCCGCCGTCACCACCCTCCTCGCCCCGCTGCTGACGCCCGCACTGATCTGGCTGCTGGCCTCGGCCTGGTTGCCGGTGTCGTTCATGGAGTTGTTCTGGTCGATCCTGCAAGTGGTGCTGCTGCCGATCGTGCTCGGTGTGGTGGCGCAGCGGTTGCTCGGCGCCCGGGTACGGCACGCGGTGGAGGTGTTGCCGCTGGTGTCGGTGGTCAGCATCGTGGCGATCGTCGCCGCCGTGGTGGCGGCCAGCCAGGCGAAGATTGCCGAGTCGGGCCTGCTGATCATGGCGGTGGTGATCCTGCATAACACCTTTGGTTTCCTGCTGGGTTACTTCACCGGCCGCGTGTTCGGCCTGCCACTGGCGCAACGCAAATCCCTGGCGCTGGAAGTGGGCATGCAGAACTCCGGCTTGGGCGCTGCCTTGGCGAGTGCGCACTTCTCGCCACTGGCGGCTGTGCCGAGTGCGCTGTTCAGCGTCTGGCACAATATTTCCGGGGCGTTGTTGGCGACGTACTTCCGGCGGATGAGCGAAAAGGAAGATCGCGAACTGTTGGCGAGCAAGTCAGAAACTTGATCACCTGATCAATATTCGGCACTCTAGCGGGCTTCGCGGGGACGACCTCGCGACGCTATCGCGCGATCAAATCAGGGGACGACCCCACCTAAGAAGGGAGGTCATCATGTCCTGGATCATTCTGTTTTTTGCCGGACTGTTTGAAGTCGGCTGGGCCGTCGGGCTGAAGTACACCGACGGTTTCAGCAAGCCACTGCCCACGGCCCTGACGATTGCCGCCATGGCCGTCAGCCTCGGCCTGTTGGGGCTGGCCATGAAGGAACTGCCGCTGGGCACCGCCTATGCCATCTGGACCGGAGTCGGTGCGGTGGGCACGGTGATTGCCGGGATTATCCTGTTCGGGGAGTCCATGGCGTTGTTTCGCCTGGCCAGTGTGGCGTTGATTATCTGTGGGCTCATTGGACTCAAGATCAGCGCTTAGGCACCAGATCGTTCCCACGCTCTGCGTGGGAACGCATCCTGTGACGCTCCGCTTCACGACTCTAAAAGCGGACGCAGCGCGTCCTCGGCGGCATTCCCACGCAGAGCGTGGGAACGATCAACTACCTGACACTCCCGCGCAATTCCCCCACCACCCCATGCAAGGCCTCGGGCGTCGCCGCCTCTACCGTCACCGGCGCGCCGGCCACCAAGGTCACCCGCGACCAGATCCGGTGAAAGAAGCCCTTGTTCGGATCGCGACTGAAGAAACTCCCCCAAAGCCCCTGCAACGCCATCGGAATCACCGGCACCGGTGTCTCTTCGAGAATTCGCGTCACCCCTCCGCGGAACTCGTTCATCTCGCCATCGGAGGTCAATTTGCCTTCCGGAAAGATGCACACCAGTTCACCGTCCTTCAGGTAGTGGGCGATGCGCTGGAACGCCTTTTCGTAGATCTGGATGTCCTCATGCCGCCCGGCAATCGGAATCGCCCCGGCAGTGCGGAAGATAAAGTTCAGCACCGGCAAGTTGTAGATCTTGTAGTACATGACAAAGCGAATCGGCCGACGCACCGAACCGGCAATCAACAGCGCATCGACAAACGACACGTGATTGCACACCAGCAATGCCGCGCCCTCGTCCGGGATCAGCTCGAGGTTTTTATGCTCGACCCGGTACATGGAATGGCTGAGCAGCCAGATCATGAAACGCATGGTGAACTCGGGCACGATCTTGAAGATGTAGGCGTTGACCGCGATGTTCAGCAGCGACACCACCAGGAACAACTCGGGGATCGACAGCTTGGCCACGCTCAGCAAGACGATCGACACAATTGCCGAGACCACCATGAACAGCGCGTTGAGGATGTTGTTGGCCGCGATCACCCGCGCCCGCTCGTTCTCGGCGGTACGCGACTGGATCAGTGCGTACAGCGGCACGATATAGAAACCGCCAAATACGCCGAGGCCGAGGATATCGAACAACACCCACCACGCCTGGCCGTAGCTCAGCACCGCGATCCAGTCGTTGGCCTGGACATTCTGCGCAAACCCGCCGGAATGCCACCACAGCAGCAGACCGAACACGGTCAAACCGAAG
The DNA here is from genome assembly GCF_000313235.1 of Pseudomonas sp. PAMC 26793. Classification (NCBI taxonomy): domain Bacteria; kingdom Pseudomonadati; phylum Pseudomonadota; class Gammaproteobacteria; order Pseudomonadales; family Pseudomonadaceae; genus Pseudomonas; species Pseudomonas sp. PAMC 26793. The sequence goes on along the minus strand of NZ_AMXG01000057.1, from coordinate 50,067 downwards.
GAGCCGAACGGCACCAGACCGATCTCGACCTTACGTCCCGAAAGCTTCTCACACAGCATCGAGCCGAGCGCGATGCCCACCGAAAACACGGTGAGGATCAGCGTGACCACAGTCTCGTCGCCGTACATCCACTCCTTGGCGTAGGCCGGGATTTGCGTCAGGTAGATCGCGCCGACAAACCAGAACCACGAGTTGCCGACTATCGAGCGCGACACCGCCGGCGTCTGCCCCAGGCCCAGCTTCAAGGTGGCCCAGGACTGGCTGAAGATGTTCCAGTTCAGGCGCATCTCGGGGCTGGAAGCTGCCGCGCGGGGAATGCTGCGGCTGGCCAGGTAACCCAGCACCGCGATGCCGACGATGGCCGTGGAAACCACCGGCGCGTAATGGGTGGAGGACATCATGATCCCGGCGCCGATGGTGCCAGCCAGAATGGCGAGGAACGTGCCCATCTCCACCAGGCCGTTGCCGCCCACCAGCTCATCTTCGTGCAGGGCCTGGGGCATGATCGAGTACTTCACCGGCCCGAACAGCGCCGAGTGCGTGCCCATGGCGAACAGCGCCAGCAGCATCAGCTCCAGGTGGTTGAACATGAAGCCCACCGCGCCCACCGACATGATCACGATCTCGCCGATCTTGATCACTCGGATCAGCGCGTCCTTGTTGAACTTCTCGCCGAATTGCCCGGCCAGGGCCGAGAACAGGAAGAACGGCAGGATAAACAGCAAGGCACAGAGGTTGACCCAGATGGAGCGGTCGCCCTCGATGGTCAGCTTGTAGAGAATCGCCAGGATCAACGACTGCTTGAAGATATTGTCGTTGAACGCCCCAAGGGACTGGGTAATGAAGAACGGCAGGAAGCGCCGTTTGCGCAGCAAAGTGAATTGCGAGGGGTGGCTCATCGTCCGTGTTCCTGCGTGGCCTGAAGACTGTTATTGGTTTTTCCAGGCCACGACTTTACCTAATCCCGCTTACTTATTCGCTAGTCCTGCAATGCACGGCGAAACAAAAAGCTCACCTTTATAGGCACCTTGCACCGTGCGCTTGGCAACGATCAGCCACATCAACGCCAGCGCCGCCACCAGCACACTGCCGACGATACTGAAAAAGCCAAGGTGCAAGGTGCTCGCCAGTTTCAGCGTGGCCAGCGAGTACACGCCCAATGGGAAGGTGAAGCCCCACCAGCCAAGGTTGAACGGAATGCCGGCCCGCAGGTAACGCACGGTGATCAGCACTGCGATCAACATCCACCATAAGCCAAAGCCCCAAAGGGTGATCCCCGCCACCAGACCGATGCCGTTGGCCATCTCGCCAACACCGGGCAAGCCATTTGCTGCAAAGATCGCTGGAGCATCACCGCCCAACACCAACATGCCCAGGGCGCCAGTACCGATAGGGCCGAGGGCCAGCCAGCTCGACGCGGCCATATTGGCGTGGGGCAGTTTATGCAGGGCCATGCGCAGCATCAGTATGGTCAGGATGCTGAACGCCACCGGCAGGGAAAACGCCCACAGCACGTAGCTGGTCACCAGCATCACCAGTTGCGAATGGGCATCGGCAAGGTGCGGCGCCAGCAGGCCACCGCTGGCGGCGGCGACTTCAGCGGCCACCACCGGCAACAGCCACACGGCGGTCATCTGGTCGATACTGTGTTCCTGGCGGGTGAACATCATGAACGGGATCAACACCCCGCAGGCCAGGGCCATCGCCACGTCCAGCCACCACAGCACTTCGGCCAGTTGCACCACGCCATCACCCCAGCGCGGCAGGCCGAACACCAGGAAGCCGTTAATAATGGTCGCCAGGCCCATGGGAATGGTGCCGAAGAACATCGACACCGTGGAGTGCCCAAAAATACGCCGCGCCTCGTGGAAAAACATCACCCAGCGCGCTGCGTACAGCACGCTGAACAACACAAACAGGCCGATGGTAAACAGCCACAGCCCCTCGGCCACGGCGTGCAGCCCCGGCAGGTTGACCGGCAATTGCGCCAGCGCCAACGCCAGCACCCCGGTGCCCATGGTGGCGGCAAACCAGTTGGGGGTGAACTGGCGAATCACTTCCCGGGGACGGGCCAGGTGACTGAAGGGTTTCAAGCTGCTGCTGTGAAGCGTATTCGGGCAAGTCATGGTGTATTCCTCTTCCTCGCATGAGGTTGAGACCATGGTAGAACCGAATCGAATATCTATATAACGGGTAATATCTCTAACTGTTATCTGTTTCGTAGATATACGATTAAACGCTGCCTTCGGATTCAATCACCAGAATCCGCGCGGCCCCCTGTGGATGGGCCACATGCTCGGTGCCGACGCTGGCGTAGAAGATGTCACCGACGTGCAGCAAGACGATCTGCTCGGTGCCGTTCTCGCGATAGTGCATCTGCACCTGGCCGTCGAGCACCACGAACACCTCTTCCCCGTCATTCACGTGCCAGCGATACGGCTGGTCGGTCCAGTGCAACCGGGTGGTGATGCCGTTCATGTTGGCGATGTCCAGCGCCTCCCAGGCGCGGCTGCCGGTGAAGTCCTTGCTGCGGATGATCTTCATGTGTGAATCCCAAGGCGTACGGGTGGCGAATTATTACCGAATCAATTACCCGCCGTCGCCCCGCTCCGCGCCAAATCCTGCAATAGCAACGCCACCAGCGCGCCGAGCGCCAATACAATCAGCACCACGCCATAACCGTCGGTGGTGGCGATCAAACCGAAGGTGCGCGTCAAGTTGCCCGCCAACAACGACGGCACGCAGAACGCCAGGTAACTCAGCACATAGAACGCCGACATCAAGCCTGCCCGCTCATGGGGCAACGCCAACGGCAAGACGCTGCGCAGTGCGCCGAGGAATCCCGAACCAAAGCCTGCGCCGGCGATCAGCGTGGCCATGAAGAACAACGGCAGGCTGGCGCTGTGGACGGCCGTCAGGATCAGCGCGACCCCCACCGCCAGCAGCACAGCGCCCAACCGCAGGACCTTGTCTGCGGGGCGATTGCGCAGGCTGAAAATCATCACTGCCCCGCTCAACGTCAACACCGCGACCAGCCCGCCGCCGATCAGGTTCGAGGTGGACCCGGTCGCCGCCCGCACCAGCGAGGGCGCCAGGGACAGGTAAAAGCCACCCATGGCCCACACCGCTACATCCACCGGCAATGAGATCCACAACGCACGACGCGCCTGGGGTGGCACATGCAAGGTAGGCCACAGCGAGGCCAGCGCGCCAGGCATCCGGCTGACTGTTTCCGGCAGGCGCCAGACGTACAACGCCTGGAGGATCATCAACACGAGCAGGGTCCAGTAAATCAACGTGGTCGGCATCGGCGCGAACTCCACCAGCAGGCTGCAACCCATGGCGCCACAGGCCATGCCCAACAAAGGCGCTACGCTGTTGATCAACGGACCTTGCTGGCGGTCAGTGTCGAGCAGCGCGGCGCCCAACACGGCGGTGGCCATGCCGGTGGCAAAGCCTTGTACCGTGCGGGCGGCAATCAGCCAGCCGACGCTGTCGGCATTGATAAACAGCAGCATCGCCAGCATATCGAGGAGCAGCGCGGCAAAAATCACCGGCTTGCGTCCCAGATGGTCCGACAGAGAACCCACGGTCAGCAGGGCAGCCAGCAGGCTCAAGGCGTAGATGCCGAATACCAGGGTCAGCATTGCTGCCGAAAAATGCAGGCCTTCCTGATAGAGGTGGTACAACGGCGTCGGCGCGCTGGAGGCGGCGAGGAACGTGAGCAAGGTGATCGCGAGGAACACCAGGCTGGAACGATGGGAAGTAACGCTGGACATGGGCACGCTCCGCTAAAGCTAATATTTTGCTTTTGCGGAGTGTGCTACTGGATGGCGCTTAAAGCAAATTCTTTGTGTTAAGGTTTTACGCATGGCGATAAAAGAAGGCCTCCGCCCGGGGGGCCGTAGTGCCCGGGTTCAGGAATCAGTGCATTCGGCGGTGCGTGAATTGCTCGAAGAGCAGGACCGCTCCAGCGTGACCGTGCCGCAGATAGCGACGCGCGCCGGGGTTACGCCTTCGACTATCTACCGCCGTTGGGGTGACCTTGCTGCGCTGCTGGCTGATGTCGCCATGGCTCGTCTGCGTCCGGATAGTGAGCCGGCTAACACTGGCAGCCTGCGCGGAGACTTGCGGGCTTGGGGTGAGCAGTATCGCGATGAGATGAGTTCGGATCTTGGCCGGGAGATGATGCGCGATGTGCAATGCAGTCAGGCGCCGGGGTATTGCGTGGGGATTCTTACCGGGCAGTTGGAGGCGATCCTGGATCGCTATCCGGGCGATGCTGAAACTGCCCCCAGCGTGGATCGGCTGATCAACCTGATCGTCGCGCCCACCGTGTTTCGCAGTTTGTTTTCTACTGCGCCGTTGGAGGTTGAAGAGCTGCATGAGTTGATTGAGTTGGCGTTGGGGGGGTGAGGTGGTTTTTGGGTTTGGGTGTATATCCGTTGCTGCGGTAACGGCCGCCTATGGTTCCGCTCTTACAGCGGCTCACTTTTGAAAAGCGCAAAAGTAAGCAAAACGCTCTTGCCCCACCACTCGGCACCTCGCCTAGGCTCGGTTGCTTGTAAGATTATTTTCACCTGCTTCAGACCGTGGTGCCCTCAGATTTCAAGATCGTGAGTGAGCATGGGTCGAAGCAGGTTCTTTTCTAAACTAGTCCGAACGGTTGCCTGGGCGTAAAGCCCGATTCTGCAAGGTTGGACGTGAGGAAAACGCCATGGACCATGACTCTGCGTTCGTCGGAATTGATGTTTCCAAAAACAAGCTCGACTCATTCGTCAGCACTACTGGCCAAGTCGAGCAGTTTTTCAATACTCCAGAAGATATCCAGCGTTTAGCTAAGCATCTCAAGGCTCAGATGCCCGCTTTAGTGGTGCTGGAAGCAACTGGCGGATATGAGCGGCTTGCCGCTGCCGAGCTTTGCGCTGCTGGATTACCAGTCGTTGTTGTCAATCCCCGTCAGGTCCGTGATTTCGCTAAGGCTACCGGACGGCTGGCTAAAACCGACGCTCTGGATGCCCAGGTGATTGCGGAGTTTGCTCAGGCGGTCAAACCCGAAATTCGGGAGATGCCAGATGAACACGCTCGTGAACTGGCAGATCTACTAACTAGACGCCGTCAGCTTATCGATATGATCGTGGCGGAGGAGTCTCGACTGAAACAGGCGGTATTCAAGGCGCTTCGACGGGATATCAAGGCACATATCGTCTGGCTTCAAAAGCGTCTTAAAAGTACAGACGATGACTTGCACGAAGCGATCAAAGCTTCGCCGGCCTGGAAGGCCAATTATGATTTGCTGCGCGAGGTCTCAGGTGTTGGCAATGTGCTCGCACTTTCGCTGCTGGCGATGGTTCCTGAGCTAGGCAAAGTGAATCGCAAACAAGTGGCTGCATTGGTTGGTGTGGCCCCTTTTAACTGCGATAGCGGCCTGTACAAAGGACGTAGACGGATATGGGGTGGTCGAACTGAGGTGCGAAGTGTGCTTTACATGGCTGTCTTGTCCTCGAAGAGCCATAACCCGGTGATCGAGAGGTTCTACAACCGTCTGCTTGCTGCAGGGAAGACGAAGAAAGTGGCGCTGGTTGCATGCATGAGAAAGCTGCTGACGATCCTGAATGCGATGGTCCGAGATCAAAAACATTTCGCTGAAATGGCTTGAGATTCGACACGGTTGCTCACTCCGGCTTTGGACCGTGGGCCGCCGCGATGGGCCATCCTTGGCCCAGCGCGGCTAACCCGGCGTCCTGCCGGGTTACCCACGCTCCAAAGCCTGCGTTCGGCCAGCGTGGTTTAACGGGGCGCCTAAGATCAAGATCAAAAGCAAGAGCACAGCGGCCTACCGGCCGGCTTGAGTGTTGAAGAGCAAAATCAAAAGCTAAAGCGGGCACGGTCAAATGTGGGAGCTGGCTTGCCTGCGATGGCATCAACTGGGTGTACCTGATGCACCGAGGTGTCTGCATCGCAGGCAAGCCAGCTCCCACAGAAAAGCAGAGCTGCTTTCGCTCTGGCTCTGGCTTTTGATCTGGCTTCTAACACTCAAGCCGGCCGGTAGGCCGCTGTGCTCTGCTTTTGATCTGCTTTTGATTTTGATCTTCGGGCCCCGTCAACCACGATGGCCGCAAGTAGGCACGGTGGAGCGGGTAAATCGGCAGGGATGCCGATTTACCCGCGCCGGGCCATGGATGGCCCGTCGCGGCGGCCCGCGGAACCGGGCCGGAGTGCGGGCATGCCGAGCCTAGGCGAGGCACCAAGTGGTGGGGCAGAGACCTTTTGGTTACTTTTGGGGCGTTTGCCAAAAGTGACCCGCTGTAAGAGCGGAACCATAAGTAGCCGTTACCTAAATAACGGATATGTACCCCCCCAAAAATCCAAAAAAAACGGCCTCATCTGGAGGCCGTTTCTCATTACATCTAAACGCTTAGGTGCGCATCCCACGCCCACTCACCAGCAACCGCGCGCACCCCACATACAGCACCACCGTCGCCACCAACATAAACGTGATCGCCACACTGATCTTGATATCCGAAACGCCCAAGATGCCATAGCGAAACGCGTTAACCATATGCAAAACCGGGTTAGCCAACGACACCGTCTGCCAGAACGGCGGCAGCAAGGTGATCGAATAAAACACCCCACCCAGGTACGTCAACGGCGTAAGCACAAAGGTCGGAATAATCGAAATATCATCAAAGTTGCGCGCAAACACCGCGTTGATGAAGCCCAGCAACGAAAAGATCGTCGCCGTCAGCACCACCACCAGCAAGGTGATCCCCAGGTGATGCACCTGCAAATGGGTAAAGAACAAGGACAGCAGCGTCACGATCACCCCAACCATCAACCCGCGCAGCACACCACCCAGGGTGTAGCCGATCAGAATCGTATGGGGCGACACCGGCGACACCATCAATTCCTCGATGGACCGCTGGAACTTGCTGCCAAAGAAACTCGACACCACGTTGCCGTAGGAGTTGGTGATCACCGACATCATGATCAGCCCCGGCACGATGTACTCCATATAGGTGAAACCACCCATATCACCAATCTGCCGACCGATCAGATTGCCGAAGATCACGAAGTACAAAACCATGGTGATCGCCGGGGGCAGCAGGGTTTGCGGCCAGATCCGGGTGAAGCGCTTCACTTCGCGGTAGACGATGGTCTGCAGCGCGACAAGGTTGGGTTGCAGTTCCGAACTCATACCGCCACCTTCGCCAGATTTTTCTCCACCAGGGACACGAACAACTCCTCAAGGCGATTGGTTTTGTTACGCAGGCTCAGCACTTCGATGTTCTGGGTGGCCAACTGACCGAACAATGCGGTGATGCCCACGGCTTTATCCACCTGGACTTCCAGGGTGTGGCTGTCCACCAGGCGATTCGGGTAGCCGATCAACTGGGGCGCAACCGTCATGTCGTTTTTCAGGTCGAGCAGGAAGGTCTCCACATGCAACTGGCTCAGCAAGTTACGCATGCTGGTGTTTTCGACGATGGTGCCGTGGTCGATGATGCCGATGTTGCGGCACAGCTGCTCAGCCTCTTCCAGGTAGTGGGTGGTGAGGATGATGGTGATGCCTTTCTGGTTCAGCTCGGTGAGGAATGTCCACATCGAGCGACGCAGTTCGATGTCCACGCCCGCCGTCGGTTCGTCGAGGATCAGCAGACGCGGTTCGTGAACCAGGGCGCGGGCGATCATCAGGCGGCGCTTCATGCCGCCGGACAGGGAACGCGAAGGCACGTCGCGCTTGTCCCACAACCCCAGTTGGGTGAGGTATTGCTCGGCGCGTTCCTTGGCGATCTTCGGCGGGATGCCGTAGTAGCCGGCCTGGGTCACGACAATGTCGAAGGTCTTTTCAAACTGGTTGAAGTTGAACTCCTGGGGCACCACGCCGATGCTGCGCTTGAGCGCCGCCGGGGATTTGTCCAGGTCGTGGCCAAAGATGTTCACCGTACCAGTGGTCTTGTTGACCAGGGTGGAGAGAATGCCGATGGTGGTGGATTTACCGGCGCCGTTAGGGCCGAGCAAGGCGAAGAAATCACCTTCGGCGACGTCCAGATCGATACCACTCAGGGCCTGGAAACCGTTGCCGTAGGTTTTGGTTAACTGCCGGATGGACAGAGCGGAACTCATATCGGATTACGCACCAAAGAAGAGGAATAGAATTGTTACATGAGGGCGGACCGCACGGAATACAACGGCTGCGCGTGACAAGCATGGTGCTTGTCCGCGCCGCACAAGTACAGTCACCCGTATTAATAGTGGGTATCAGGTCAACGCGGTCATGACCGATTTCTGATAAGCCGGACGCTGGCGCAGGCGCTGGTACCAGGCTTCCAGGTTCGGCATCGACGGGCGTTCGATGGGCATTTCGAACCAGGCATAAATGAAGCTGCCCAAGGGGATATCGCCCATGCCGATCTCGCTGCCGGACAGGAAAGGTTGCGTCGCCAAGGCCTGATCCACCGTCTGCAATACGTCGATGCAAGCCTGGCGACCGGCGTTGATGGTGTCCCAGTTCTGCTTTTCGGCAGGGGTGCGAAGTACGCCCCAGAACACAGTCCTGAAAGGGTCGGCGAGGGTCGAGGTGGTCCAGTCCATCCACTTTTCGGCGTTGGCGCGGGCTTGCAGGTCGCTTGGGTACCAGTTCGAATCCGGCGCATGCTTGGCGGCCAGGTAACGCACGATGGTGTTGGATTCCCACAGCACAAAGTCGCCATCTTCAATCATCGGCACGCGGCCATTGGGGTTCAGCGCGCGGTATTGCGGCGTGTCGACCACACCAAAAGCCCCGCCCGCATCAATTGCCTCATAGTCCAGGCCGAGCTCCTCGGCGCACCACAGTGCTTTCCTGACGTTTGACGAATTTTTACGACCCCAGATTTTCAGCATGACCGCCCCGATTTTGAAAAAGATGGTTGGATGAATGCCGAGGCAGCATACGCCGGATCACGTCCGGCTTAAATCACTCTGCATGTCGCCCAAAAGAATCGGCATCTGCTCGCCAAACAGGTGCGGGTAACATTTCTGAATGTGAGCGAAGAAGAATTCCTCGGGCACCTCGGCGAATTGCCCATGGTCAGCCACGTACTCCATGGAACGCTGGCCCTTGCGGTTGAAAGCGTGGAAAACACTGTCGTGAATGCCGTCGAAATCCAGGGGTGGCACGTCGAACAGTTCACACAGTTGCTGGTTGAACGCGGGCGTGGCCTTGACCCAACGGCCATCCAGATACAGCTCGGTGTAGCCGTGCATGGCAAATACGTCACTTCTGAGCAGTTCGATCAAACGGGGCGTCGACAGGTGGTTGCGCACGTCGGCCAGGCCGATGCGTGCCGGAATCCCGCAGTGCCTTGCGCACGCCGCCAATAGCGTCGCCTTGGGTACGCAATAACTCTCGCCGGCCGCCAGGGCGAAGCTGCCGCTGAGGGTTTGCGGGTCGCGGCTGAAGGTGTAGGGGTTGTAGCGCACCGCCTCGCGCACCGCGTAGTAAAGACTGACTGCCTGGTCACGGAGTGCAGCACTCGAACCGCGATGTTTTTCGGCGAACTCCACCACCGCAGGGTGGTCACTATCGATGAAGCGGCCGGGATTCAAGTACGCATTCATGAGGTTAATCTCCGAGGCAAGCCTTGAGTCTAACCACAGGCCTGCACCTGGGATAACGACGATTCGGCCAAATGTCGGCGCTTGGTGCTGATCTTTGCCGGCACACCACGTAACACCCTCGTCACCGCGCTTTTTCGGATGCCGACTAAGCTCAGAGGTGATTTCGCACCTGGTTTCACGGAGGATTGAATATGCTGTTGTTGTGGATACTGGTTCTGGTGGTGGGCATTGCCTACCTGGCGCACCGGCGCATCGCGCCCCTGCCCGCCATCGGCGTGGTCGCCGTCTACCTGTTGGCGATGGGCGCCTTCAGCCACGCACCAGGCTGGTTGCTGCTGATCTTCTGGGTGCTGATCGCCGTGGTGGCCGCCCCGCTGCTGCTGCCGGACCTGCGCCGCAAGTACTTCACCGCGCCGCTGTTCAACTGGTTCCAGAAAGTCCTGCCGCCGATGTCCGAGACCGAGCGCGACGCCATCGACGCCGGTACCGTGTGGTGGGACGGCGAGCTGTTCAGCGGCCGCCCCGACTGGGACAAGTTGCTGGCCTATCCCAAGGCGCAACTGACCGAAGAAGAACAAGCCTTCATCGACGGCCCCACCGAAGAACTGTGCGCGATGGTCACCGACTGGGAAATCGGCCAGGCCATGGACCTGCCGCCCGCCGCCTGGGAACACATCAAGCAGCATGGCTTTTTTGCCCTGATCATCCCCAAGGAATTCGGTGGCAAAGGCTTCTCCGCCTACGCCCACTCCCAGGTCGCGATGAAGCTGGCAACCCGCAGCGGCGACCTCGCCTCAACGGTCATGGTCCCAAACTCCCTGGGCCCGGCCGAATTGCTGCTGCACTACGGCACCGATGAACAACGCAACCATTACCTGCCCCGCCTGGCCCGTGGCGACGATATCCCGTGTTTTGCCCTGACCGGCCCGCTGGCGGGCTCCGATGCCGGCTCCATGCCCGACACCGGGGTGATCTGCAAAGGTGAATGGGAAGGCAAGGAAACCCTCGGCCTGCGCCTGAACTGGGAAAAACGCTACATCACCCTCGGCCCGGTGGCGACCCTGCTTGGCCTGGCCTTCAAGGCCCACGACCCGGACCATCTGCTGGGCGATAAAGAAGACCTCGGCATCAGCCTCGCGCTGATCCCCACCGACACCCCGGGCGTTGAAATCGGCCGCCGTCACCTGCCACTGGGTGCCGCGTTCATGAACGGCCCCAACTCCGGCAAGGACGTGTTCATTCCTCTGGACTTCCTGATCGGTGGCCAGGAGATGCTCGGCAAGGGCTGGATGATGCTGATGAACTGCCTGTCGGTGGGCCGTTCGATTTCCCTGCCTGCGGTCGGCACCGGCGCGGCCAAGTTCACCAGCCTGGTGACCGGCCAATACGCCCAGGTGCGCGAGCAGTTCAACGTGCCGTTGGCGGCCTTTGAAGGTATCCAGGAAGCCCTGGCCCGCATCGGCGGCAACGCGTGGCTGATGGACAGCGCGCGAATGCTCACCGCCAATGCCGTCGACCTGGGAGAAAAACCCTCGGTGCTGTCGGCGATCCTCAAGTATCACCTGACCGAACGCGGCCGCGAGTGCATCAGCCATGCGATGGACGTGCACGGCGGCAAGGGCATCATCATGGGGCCCAACAACTACCTGGGACGCAGCTGGCAAGGCGCGCCGATCTTCATCACCGTGGAAGGCGCAAACATCCTCTCGCGCAACCTGATGATCTTCGGCCAGGGCGCCATCCGCTGCCATCCGTTCGTACTCAAGGAAATGGCCCTGGCCGGCCGTGAAGACCATGACCAGGCCCTGAAGGAGTTCGACGGCCTGCTGCTGCAACACATCGGGTTCGCCGTGAGCAACGCCGCCAGCACCCTGGTGCTGAACCTCGGTTTCGGCCACTTCGAAAAGGCTCCGGGCAACCGCTTGAGCCAGGGCTACTTCCGCGCACTCAACCGTCAGGCTGCTGCGTTTGCGATGCTGGCGGACCTGAGCATGATGCTGCTGGGCGGCGAGTTGAAACGTCGCGAACGCTTGTCGGCACGTCTCGGTGATGTGCTGAGCCATATGTACCTAGCGTCGGCAGCGCTCAAGCGTTATCACGACCTGGATTCGCCAGACCACCTGGAACCGCTCTTCGCCTGGGCCATGGAAGAAAGCCTTGGCCACTCCGAGCGGGCACTGGATGAATTGCTGACCAACTTCCCGAGCAAGGTGCTGGGTTGTCTGTTGCGGGTGATCGTGTTCCCGTTCGGCCGCCGTCATAAAGGCCCATCCGATGCACTGGATGCCGAGGTGGCCGCAGTGCTCGGTCGCGCCAAGGGTGACCCGACCCTGGAAGCGGTGCTGGCAGGCTGCTATCGCCCACAGTCCGTCGAAGATCCGGTGGGTGCCCTGCAACATGCCTACGACCTCTTGGCCGACAGCCATCCGTTGCAGAAAAAACTCCATGAAGGTCTCAAGAGTGGCCAGGTCAAACCGACCGCCGGCGAACACGCCATCGACGCCGCGCTGCATGCCGGCGTTCTGCAACCGGCCGAGGCGCAAACCCTGCGTGACGCCGAAGCAGCGCGACGCAAGGTGATCGACGTGGATGATTTCAGCAAGGAAGAGCTGACCCAGGCTGAGGGAAAAGTCCGCTGATCCCCGCGGTCATATAAAAACGGGCGCTTGAGCTATATACTCTCGCGCCCGTTTTGCTCTTGAGGACTTATCTCGTGTCCAATGTCGTTGCCGATCATCTCGTCTTGCTCGACCACCTGCGCAGCATCCTGGTTGCCGTCGGCGAAGCCGAACAGGTGCCCGAGGAAAGCCACCTCCTGTTCCTGGAGCGCTTCGATGAACTGCGCGCCTTGCTGCCCATCGACCCGATCGAAAGCCAGTACCTGGGCCAGGACATGATGAGCCAGGTCATCCTGCGCTACCCGCAAATTGCTCACCTGGTGCCGCGCGACCTGCTGTGGTTCTTCGGTGGCGACTGCCTGCACTTCATGCCCGACGACGAACTGGACCTGTACCAGGCTCTGGAAGAGCGTCGCTTCGAAGCGGAACAGAACGACGAACCATTCGACTGGAACCAGGAAAAGCAGTTGTTGGCCATGTCCAATGACCAGCCCAAGCACTGATTCAGGGCTAACGAAGATCCAATGTGGGAGCGGCGGTGCGACTTGCTCGCGAATGCGGTGTATCAGTTACCTAAAATATTGACTGAACTACCGCATTCGCGAGCAAGCCCGCTCCCACATTTAAACCGTATTCCTACCGCTTATTCAGCGTCGGCTCTTTAGCCATGCACTCCACCAGATAATCAATAAACACCCGCAACTTCGGCGGCAGATATCGCGTCGGCGAATGCAGCAACCAGGCATCCCCGTGGTACGACGCAATAAAATCCCACCCCGGCAACACCTGCACCACCTCCCCCGCTTCCAGCGCATGCCGCGCCGTGAAATACGGCAAGCTGCCAATTCCCACATGCTGCAACACCGCATCCAGCCGCACCGCGGTGTGATTCGCCGCATACCGCCCGCGCACCCCGACCGTCACCGCCTTGCTGCCCTGGCGAAACTTCCAGCGCGCATCCCCCGGCGTCTCGCCCAGGTAGATGCAACTGTGTTCCAGCAAATCATGGGGATGCTGCGGCGTACCGTGCTCCGCCAGGTAATGCGGCGTGGCGCAGATCAAGTGCTCGATGGGCAGCAATTGGCGCCCTACCAAGCCCGGCGGCGGGCTGTCGGTGATGCGGATGCTCAGGTCGACATTGTCATCAATCAGGTCAACATGCCGGTCCTCAAGGATCAATTGCACATCGACCTTGGGATAACGCCGCAGAAATTCCGGCATATGGGGATGCACCACAAAACGCCCCACCGCCTTGGGCACGCTGACCCGCACCAACCCTTCGGCTTCATGGGTGTACTGCCCGCTGATTTCCATTACAGAACGCGCGGCGCTGACCATCTCCTGGCAGCGCTTGAACACCTCTTCGCCTCCTTCGCTGAGGCGCAACTTGCGCGTGGTGCGTTGCAGCAGGCGGGTCGCCAGGGCTTTTTCCAGGCGCGAGATGCTGCGGCTCACAGAGGACGGCGATGCCCCCAATTGCCGTGCGGCCTCGGAAAAGCTGCCGGTTTCCACCACCTTGACGAAAATCGCCATTTCGCCGAGCAGAGGCAAGGGAAGATTGATGCTCATGACGCACAAGTCCATTGAGATTTGAACGGATTATCACCCATTGGCGCACTTCTTATACTGCCGGATAGAAACCCTGATGCGGATGTAGATGATGACCCAGCGCCTGTTTTTTACCCATGACCACCTGAATGCCGAACTTGAAGTGCTGGGATGCACGCCTTTTGATAACCAATTTGCAGTGACCCTGCAGTCAACGATCTTCCATCCTCAAGGTGGCGGCCAGCCTTCCGACACCGGCTGGCTAGGGGACAGCCAAGTGTTGAAGGTGGTGCAGGAAGGTGATCATGTCGTGCATTACGTCGACCGCCCCGTAGGGCCCGGCGCGATCCAGGCGCGCGTCGATGCGGACCGCCGCACCTTGCACACGCGCCTGCACTCGGCCGGGCATCTGATCGGCAATGCCGGCGAAACCCTGGGCTGGATGCCGATCAAGGCCCATCACTGGCCGGGCGAAGGCAAGATCACCTTTATTCGCGGCACTTCGGCTCACCCCATGGACGCCGAGGCGATTCAGCGGCAAGTCGACCAATGGATCGCCGCCAACCTGCCGCGCCATACGGCACTGGATGAAGGCACGCGGGAAGTGGGTTTTGGCGAGCTGCCGGCCTATGCCTGCGGCGGTACGCATGTGCAGGCATTGGGGGACGTGGGCCAAGTGACGATCCTGACCCTCTCCGAGAAAAAGGGTGCGTTGTCAGTGCGCTATACCCTGGACTGACTAAACCGCAATCGCCCCCGCCCTGCCCGGCTCCACCACAAACGACTTGAGGGTCGAGACACTGGCATTCGGATCCTTGGGATCGGAAATCACCCGGAAGTGCGTCAGCATGCTCTGCTCCTCAAGCGCCACCGACACATAGCCGCGCTGGCGGCTGTCGAAAAACTTCACATGGGGATTGAGCGGCAGGATCGCACTGAACGCCTCAAACGGCGGCCCGTCAGACGTCACCGACGTGCCGACAAACTCGGTAGCGACCACCGGCGAATACAGGTTCCCTCCGTCAGCATGCAGGTCCGTCGCCCAGAACGAGTGGATATCACCGCCCCAGAACACCGGATTATTCACCTTCCTGCGCACCATCGACGCAAGCATCCGCTCACGGTTGGCCATGTAACCATCCCAGCCATCAGTCCAGCGGCCAGGCTTGTGATTGGTCAGGTCTCGTTGTGTGAGCGGCGCGACCAACAGGTCCTGGGCGATCACGTTCCATTGCGCCCGGGACTCGGCGAAACCTTGATCCAGCCAAGCCTCCTGCTCCCAGCCGAGCATGGTGCGACGGGGATCGCGCAGGTCGGCACAGGTATTCGCGGCCACATGCCCCTTGTGGCTGCCATTGGCCAGGATGCACGGCTGCTCGGAGCGGTACTGACGCCCATCCAGCACATGGAAACGCGCCAGTCGGCCGTAGTCCAAACGCCGATAAATGCGCATGTCCGGCCCGCGCGGCAGGCTGCTCGCCCGCAGCGGCATATGCTCGTAGAACGCCTGGTAGGCCGCCGCCCGCTGCTTGAGAAAACTCGCCACCGGGATGTTCGGGTCCTGGGACCACTGACTGGCATAGTCGTTTTGCACTTCGTGATCGTCCCAGGTGACCACACTGGGCGCCGCGGCATGCAGTGCCTGCAAATCCGGATCGGTCTTGTACAGGGCGTAACGGTTGCGGTAATCCACCAGGTTCAGCGCATTGCCGCTGCCGTGGGGGCGAATGATCTTGCCGGAGTCGGCCGCGTAGGAACTGTCATAGATGTAATCACCGAGGAAAAACACCAGGTCGGGCTGCTCGGCCGCCAAGTGACGATAGGCACTGAAGTAGCCTCGCTCCCAATGGGAGCAGGAGACAAAACCCAACTGCGCCGATGCCACGGCATGCACCGCCGGGGCCGTACGCGACTGCCCCACCGGGCTTTGCGCGCCGAGGCCTTCGAACTGGTACCAGTACGGTCGACCCGCTTCCAGCCCGGCGACTTCCACATGCACCGAATGGGCGAAACACTCGCTAGCCATCACCTTGCCCTGGCGCACAATCCGCGTCATCGCCGCATCACTGGCCACCTTCCAGCGCACCGGCACTGCTCGGTTCAATCCGCCGCGACCGTCTGCGGCATTGAACAACGGCGCGAGGCGCGTCCAGATCACGAAACCATCGGGCAACGGATCGCCTGAAGCCACGCCGAGGGTGAAGGGATAGTCGATGCCTGCACTGCGGGCAAAAGGACTGAGGATCGAAAACGCGGTGGCAACTGCAAGCCCGCCCAGTACGCGACGGCGGTCGTGATCGACGCTCATCAACCGCGCTCCGTCCAGTCGGCACGCACCAGGCCGTACAACAACATGTCCTCGTGGATCCCGTTCTTGAGGAAGGCGCCCTTCATGCACCCTTCGTAAACCAAGCCGATTTTTTCCATGACCCGAGCGGACCCTTTGTTACGGGCAAAGCACTGGCTGCCCACACGTTGCAGCGCCAATTCGCTAAACCCAAACGCCATGATCTGAGTCGCTGCTTCGGCGGCATAACCCTGACGTCGACGATGCGCGGCCACCCAATACCCGAGGTGTCCACTCCTATGAGCCGCAGATAACCTGAGGCTGATCACGCCGATCAATTCGCCCGTTTCCCGCAGATGAATACCCAGCCCCAGTGAATGCCCCGAGCGGTAATTCTCTGCCTGGCCATCAATAAAGACGTGTGCGGTTTCCAAGGTGTAAGGCGACGGAATCGCAGCCGTGTTGTTCGCAATATCGGGATCGTTGGCCAGCACCGACACCGTCTCGGCCTGCTCCTTTTGCAGAGGCTTCAGCAGCAGGCGCGCAGTGAATAAATGGGGCAGTGCAATGCTCATGCAGAGGGACTCGCGAAATAAATTCTCCAAGAATGTACCCGCGTCGTGTCAGTTTCATTACGTAGATAAATACACCCACGAGTCTTCTGTAAGACCCGTCCTAGAGCCTTAAAAGCTTAAATTAAAGTTAACCATTCGGTCATTTTTGGTTGCTAGCGTGTCGCCCCTAATCAACGGCGGGGTAGCGGAATGAGAACTTGGGATGAACCCAAAAAGCGCAAGGCACACATCGAACTGATCCCGATGATCGACGTGATGATGTTCCTGTTGGTGTTTTTTGTACTGGTGAGTTTGAACGTGATTCCGGCCCTGGGCATGAAGACTCAGTTGCCGAGCGCCAGCAGTTCACAACAGCTCAAACCGCAAAACAAATTCATCTTGACCCTGGGTCTGGAAGGCCAACTGCAACTCGATGGCAAGGACATGAGCGTCGAGGCGTTGGTGCCGGCACTCAAGGCTGCCGAGAAGCCTGACACCAAGTCGACGATCATCGTCAACAGCGACAAAGGCGTGGAAGTGTCGCGCCTGGTGGAGGTGATGGACACCCTGCGCGTGGGTGGCTTTACCTCTGTCTCCATCGCCACGAAAAAGTCCTGATCATGTATGCCTTGTTTCGTGCGCGTCGGCTGCTGGGCAGTGTCCCGGCCCTGATCGCCCTGGTGCTGATTGCACTGGGTATCCAGTCCCAACCCCTGAAGATCCAGCCGCAGTATGACGAGTCGGCGGTTGAACTTGCCCTGGTGGAGCCCGAGCCGGAAGTGGTCCCCGAGCCCGTGGTGGAGCAAGAGCCACCGCCGCCGGTGATCGAAGACGAAGAGGCCGAACCCGCCCCGCCGCCTCCGCCACCCAAACCGGTGCCCAAGCCCCTGCCAAAACCTGAGCCCAAGCCAAAACCCGTGCCCAAGCCGGTGGTCGCCAAGCCAACGCCGGTGCCTGCGCCAGCTCCGGTTGCCGCCAAGCCGGTGCAAGCCGCTCCCGCTCCCACGCCAGCACCCGCCGCGCCACCGGCGCCGCCGAAAGTCGACGGCCAGGCGCTGGAGGGCGGCTACCTCAAGGGTTTGCGCAACGAGCTGGACACCTACAAGCAATACCCCACCGGACGCCAGGCGTCCCTCGAACGCCCCAGTGGCGAAGTGGTGGTCTGGTTAATGGTGGACCGCCAAGGCCGCGTCCTCGACGCCGGGATCCAGACCCCGGCGCCGAGCATGCTGCTCAATCGGGCCGCCACCAACAGCCTGCGCCGTATCAAGCAGGTGAAACCGTTCCCCGAACAAGCCTTCGGTGGACGTAACGAGCAGCGCTTCACCGCCACCTTCAACTACAGCGTGCAATAAGCACATACCACCAGGACGACAGTGATGAAGTTCACCCGGATTCATCTGGCACTCGTTGCCGCGACGAGCATGACCCATGGAGTGGTCATGGCAGACATCAGCGACAGTGACGTCGGGACCATTGGGGTACAGGGCAAGGCAACCGCGGGGGGCGGTTACATGGTCCAGGAAGAGAGCGCGAAGGGCCGCTCGACCATCACCAAGGAAGCGTTGGACAAACAGACGGCCACCGGCAATGCCATCGACAAGCTCAAGTACACCCCGGGCCTGAACATCTCCAGTGAAGACAACACCGGGCTCTCGGGTTTCCGCTTCACCATGCGCGGCATGAACTCCGACCAGGTGGGCATGTCGGTGGACGGCATGCCGATCAACGACTCCGGCAACTACGCGTTGTACTCCAACCTGTTGGGCGACCCGGAAAACATCGACCAGATCTTCGTCACCCAGGGCTCGTCGGAAGCCGACGGCCCGCACATCGGTTCCAGCGGCGGCAACATCGGCATCGTGACCATTCGCCCCACCAAGGAAACCGGGGCCTTCGTCAAGCAAGTGGTGGGCGGCAACGGCACCATGAAGACCTTCGCCCGCCTCAACACCGGCGAAGTCAACGGCCTGAGCAACTGGCTGTCGGCCTCCCACACCGAAGGCCAGATGTGGCGTGGCTCAGGTGCCGTGCGCGCGGACAAGGTGGAGTGGAACAGCTTCTTCGACGCCGGCAACGGCAACACCGCCAACCTGATCCTCAAGTACCACGAGCAGAACAACAACAGCTACAGCCAACTGACCAAGTCACAGTTCCAGCAGTACGGCCGCAAGTACGACCCGTACCCGGCGACGCCGGCGGTGGGCGCCAACGGCAAGATCAGCAGCTACTACGACCTGGCGCAGAACCCGTTCCAGACCTTCACGGCCGTGCTCAACACCCAGTACAAACTGAGCGACAACCTGTCCCTCTCGGTGATCCCGTATTACTACTACGGCAACGGCAGCGGCGTGGGCTCCTCGGCCTACGCGCTGAACAGTGGCTCGAACAAGGGCGGCGTTTTCGACCTCGGCAACCTGCCGACGCAGGCTCAATACAACGCCGACGGTTCCGCGACCACCGGCGTCTACTACCGCCCTTCGCGCACCCAGACCTGGCGCCCGGGCATCACCACCAAGCTGAACTGGGACCTGGGCGATCACAGCCTGCAATTCGGCTACTGGTACGAACGTGCCCGCCAAAGCCAGACCCAGCCGTTCATTGCCCTGAAAAACAACGGCAAGCCGAGCGACACCTGGCCCGACGGCAACTCCGTGGTCGACGCCAACGGCAACACCGTGCAGGGTCGCGACCGCTACACCGTGACCCCGGCGCAGAAGGTCTGGACCCAGGACACCTGGTACATCAACTCGGACTGGACACTGATCGCCGGTATCGCCTACATGAACGTCGAGCGTGACGGCACCAACCACGGCAGCCTCACCGAGCAACCGGGCAAGGCCAGCCAGACCTACAACAAACTGCTGCCCAACGCCGGCCTGAAATACCAGATCGACGAGCGTGACCAGTTGTTCTACAGCCTATCGCGCAACATGCGGATTCCGCAGAACTACGTGCTGTACGACAAAGGCATCGGCTCCCTCGACTCCAAGCCGGAACTCAGCTGGAACCAGGAACTGGGCTGGCGCTACACCGGCGAAGACAGCACCCTCGCCGCCACCTTGTTCTACATGCAGTTCAAGAATCGCCAACTCACCTCCAACGACAGCAACGGTGATTCCGCCGACATCAACGCCGGCACCGTCATCAACAAAGGCCTGGAACTGGAGTGGAGCGGCAAGCTGCCGCACAACTTCAACTACTACACCTCCTACACCTACACCAGCTCCAAGCAGCAGGATGACCTGACCGTCTACAGCGGCGGCAAGCCGATCGTGCTGCCCACCAGCGGCAAGCAGTTCGCCAACGTGCCGACGAACATGCTGGCAGCCAACGTCGGCTATGACGACGGGCGCTTCTACGGCACCTTCGGCGGCAAGTTCACCAGCAAGCTCTACGGCGACCTGACCAACGACGAAGCCATCTCCGCCCGCACCGTTTTCAACCTCGGTGCCGGTATCTACCTGCCGGTGGACAAGAAAGTCGTCAAGGACGCAACCCTGCGCCTGAACGTCGACAACCTGTTCGACAAGAAGTACCTGGACGGCGTGTACACCACCAAGACCAACTCGGCGAGCTACAGCGGTTTCCGCGACGGCGACCCGGCTTACATCGTTGGGCTTGACCGTACCGTCACCGTTTCCCTGGAAGCCAATTTCTAACTGCGAGGCTCAGCATCATGGACATGAACCTGCTTCACCAAATCACCTTTTATGTGATGTATGCCGCCCTGGCGATTGCGATCTTCATCACCATCGAACGTGGCATCTACTTCGCCTACGTGCGCCGCCAGGCCCGTGCGTTGACTGACGTGCTGGGCGCCAATGTGCACAGCGAGCGCGACCTGCCGGAAAACCTGACCCGCCGTGACAGCCTGCCGCTGAGTATGGTGCTGCCGATCCTGGCGCAGAAGGCTTCCCATGGTTCACGCAAGGACCTGGACGACGAGATCGAAACCCAGTACCTCAAGACCCGCGCGCCGCTGTCCCGCAGCCTGTGGATCATCGAAACCATCACCACCGCCGCGCCGCTGCTCGGCCTGCTGGGCACCATTCTGGGCATCATCGACACCTTCAAGGCGCTGGCCACTGCCGGCGTGTCCGACCCGGGCCAGATTTCCGGTGGTATCGGTACGGCCCTGTTCGCCACGGGTTTGGGTATCGCCATCGCGCTGTTCTGCGTGGTGTTCCACAACTTCTTCCAGGACAGCCTGGAGCGCATCAACGACCAGCTGAAAATCCTGCTGATCCGCGCGGCAACCGGTGCCCGCGTACAGGGTGAAGTGCCGCACCTGGTGCCGACACCGCTGCATACCCGCACAGCATGACCTTCAAGGCGGGCGCATGATGCGCCCGCCTTTCTTTTTGCCCGATGAGACGCCTATGTCCCTCTCGATGAAGTTGCGTATCGCAGGCCTGACCGGCTTGCTCCTCAGTCCGCTTGCCCAGGCGGACTTTTCAATTCCGGGTTTTGAACTGGTGCACACCGTGCCGGTGGATACCACGTTGGGCACGGCCGATTTGCGTCAGCCGGGCCCGGTGTGGATCGAGTTGTTTGACGGTGCAAAAAACAGCATTGATATCGGCCAGTTCTACGCGGCCGACCATCCCGGCTCGGTGATGGACACGGTCATCGAACACCTGGAAGCCGCCGGCAAGCGCGGGGTGAAAATCCGCTTTCTGTTGGAAGAAAAAGGTATCCGGCTGTCGGAAGCGTCGACCCTGGAGCGCTTGCGCGCGATTCCCAACCTGACCTTCCGCGTGCTTTCGTACGGGCAACTGAGTGGCGGGATCATCCACGCGAAATACCTGGTGGTGGACGGCAAGCAGGCGTTTATCGGCAGCCAGAACTTCGACTGGCGTTCGCTGGAGCATATCCACGAAACCGGGCTGTTGATCAGTGATGCAACCGTCGTCGCCCAGACCCAGGCCATTTTTGAACAGGACTGGCAGGCCCAGGCTGCGTTGGCCGACAACAAGCCTGTTGCCCTGCCCGCCACAGGCGCCACACCCGCACGCACCGGCAACTACCTGGTGGCCAGCCCCCAACGCTACAACCCGCCGGGCGTGGGTGATTCACAGCTGGAGCTGCCACGCCTGCTGGGCGAGGCGAAAAAGGAAGTGCGCGTACAACTGCTGGACTACGCGCCGCTGTCCTATGGACCTGACAGAACCCGGCCTTACTACGCGATGATCGACAATGCAGTGCGTGCAGCGGCAGCGCGCGGGGTCTCGATCAAGTTGATGGTGTCCAACTGGAACACTGAAGCACTGGAATTGCCGTACCTGAAAAGCCTGGCCGTGCTGCCGAATGTCGAGGTCAAGATCGTTACGCTGCCCGAGGCCAAGCAGGGATTTATTCCTTACGCGCGGGTGATCCACAGCAAGACCATGGAAATCGACGGGCAAGTGGCCTGGGTGGGGACCAGTAACTGGCTGGGTGGTTACTTCGATAACTCGCGCAACCTGGAAGTGGTGATGCATGACGCGGCGATGGCCAAGCGTGTGGGCGAGCTGCATGCGCAATTGTGGGATGGGCCGTATGCCAAAGCACTGGATGTAGCGGCGCAGTATCCGGAGCCGCATCCTGGCAAGCCTTGATAACCCATTTCAAACTTCACCGAAAAACCCTGTGGGAGCGGGCTTGCTCGCGAAGGCGGTGTGTCAGTCACCGCCTACTTGGACTGACACACCGCCTTCGCGCAACACCTGCGCCGAACAAAGCACGACCGTTATCAAACGTTTCGACGCCGATCAACGTTGATCGGCGTTGACGTTAACCAGGTCGTGCTTACGGCCTAGAACATATCCATCGCATTGCACAGCTTGGCCTTCTCCACCGGCACGTTCTCCGGCTTCCCCGTCGGGTCCAAGCGCTGCAATGCAACGAGGCACTGGCTACTCTCCAGCAGGATCAGCTCGTAATCCTCCCCGGCCTTAGGGGTAAAGCGAAAGCTTTGCTTGCAGCTGTAGGAATAGCCGGCAGAAACGTGGCCCTCACTCTGGAAGTTCATGGCGAAAGGTTTGTTTGCCGGCACCTTCAGTTCGGTACGCGCCAACGCTTGCGCCTCCACCCGGCGGTTGCTCTCGGGCATGCCCAGGCTGCGGCCATTATTCTGACCCGCAAAGCCGGATTCGGACACGGCCATCACCCCGGAGCCAGGCACACGCCAGTCGATGCAATCACGGCCAGGCACGCCGCGTGCCATGCCATTGGTGATCACGCGCAGACGTGCGGTGTCACCCGCTGCGGGTTCAGCATAGGGCGTGTTGTAAGCACGGATATTGGAAATGTTGCCGCAGCCACTCACGGCAAGTGCCAGGCCCGCTATCAGAAATGCTCTCATGGAAATCCTTTTTTTGAGGTTTAACGGCAGTGATAAGGGCTTTCGCTGCGCAGCTCCTCGCCGGTTCTGGCATCACGAATGATGACAGTAGCCCCCGGCGCGTTGAGGCAGAACGCATTGCGTATGGGATAAATATTGTGCCCCTGGGTGGTGTAGCTGCCGAGCTCTTTTAACGGGGCGCCGGAGGCGTCCTGAGCCGTCACGGTGTATTCACCCGACATGGTCAGACAGCCGCTCAGTAACAGCAGCACGGTGGCGCAGATTGCTTTTTTCACGGGTGATGTCCCTATCGCGTTGAATGACGACCTCTTGAAAAAGGCCGCTTTGGGAGATTTCATTGCGCCGACTCACAGGCCTTCAACGGCTCCTTGGGGTGCAATGCACAGATGTCGAAACCGTCACGCCGGGTATACACCGGCACCAGCACGGTAACGGGCGAGTACAACGTGCAGAAACGGGCCAAACACCGCCCTGGCCGAAAAAACACTTCCATTTCGCATCCCTGTGAAATTTTCCTGCTGGCGCATCAAGCGCAGAACAGCTCTTGAACAACAAGCATTGCCTTGATTGGCATTGCCTGTGTGAGCGGACATCGCTCATAGAGTTCATGAAAAACCGGGAAACCTCCTATCAAGACAGTCGAGAAATGCCTTGGAAAAGAGCCCGCCCAAGACAGTCAAAACTGACAGCCTGTTACATCAGCAATTGTAGGACGGCTCTTGATCGTCCACGCCCTATTGAGGCGCCAAATCTTGTCAGCCTAGAGTGGCGCCAGCAGCGAACTTCCATGCCGGACTGGCGTTGCAAGTCTGCAACCAACCTAGATCCTAGATAGAGAAGAGTGCACGCGATGAGTGACGCCATACCGAACACAGCCACCCACACGGCACCAACATCTGTCGCCTCGCCCGAAAACACCCTTGAACCGACGCCTACTGGCACCACACCTGAACCGCTGCTCGCAGATCCCGAATTCGACATGCGCGGCTTGGCGTGGAACCCGCTGTGCGATGCCGCCACGCCGCTGATCGGCCTAGTGATTCGCCTGCGTCGTTTAGACCGGCACGACAATGTGCCCGCGCTGTACCAAAGCGTCAGCAACCAAATCACCACGATCATGGAAGAAGTCAGTCAGCTCGACTACGACGCTGGCATGCTCAAGGCCTACTCCTACAGCCTGTGCCTGTTGTTGGATGAGGTAGTCATGAGCACTACCTGGGGCAAGTCCTCCACTTGGAGTGCACGCTCACTGCTCAGTCAGTTTCATGAGGAGACGTGGGGCGGCGAAAAATTCTTTACCGTCATGAACAACATGATCCCCGAAGCGGCCAGGTACCAGCATGTGCTGGAGTTCATGTACCAGTGCCTGATCTCCGGCCTCAAAGGCAAATACGGCGCCCATGCCAAGGGCGATGACGAAATACAGAAGATCATCAACCAACTGCACGGCCTGTTGCGCCCGCTGCGCGGCGAGACACCCAAACGCCTGACTGATCCACTGAAAAATGTCGCGCCGCGCAATTACCGGATCAAACGTACCTGGCCGTTGTGGACACCGTGGGCACTGGCCGCCGTCGTACTGGTCACCGCGTACTCGATCTACACCCTGCGTTTGAACGCCATCACGCGAGAGGTACTTACCTCACTGGACAAAATCCTCAAGCTATAACCCCTGCGCGAAACCATCAGGAGGTCTTATGCCCCGCCAAAGCGACCTGCGCTACACCTTCGAACCGCTGCGGGGCGATCCCTTCGAAGTGGTCTCGTTCACCCTTGAGGAGGGCCTGTCCCAGCCGTTCAAACTCACGCTGGAACTGGTCAGCCATCACCCGGCCATCGACTTCTACCGCATGCTCGACCTGGCCGCGCTGTTCACCCTCTGGCGCGGTGAGCTACGTCCACGGCTTGGTCAGCCTGTTCCAGCAGGGCGACACCGGCTTTCGCCGTACCCGCTACACCGCCGTGGTCGAGCCGACCCTGGCGCGCTTCGGCCTGCGCTCCAACTGGCGCATCCTCCAGGGCCAGACCGTGCCCGACATCATCATCGGCATGCTGGCGGAACAGAAACTGACCGACGTCAAAACCTACCTCTGCTTCGATCATCAACCTCGCGAGTACTGCGTACAAGCTGGCGAAACCGACCTTGATTTCATCGCTCGCCTCGCCGCCGAAGAAGGCCTGCTCTACACCTTCGAACACCGCGCCGATGGCCACACCCTATGGCTCACCGACCGCGTCGGCGGCCTGGGCACCATCGGCACCCACACCGATTGCCCGGTGGTCTACCAGCCCATGAGCGGCGGCGACGCCATGGAACCGGCCCTGAACCGCTTCCACTACACCGAACAGGTACGCACCGCCGTGCAGGTGCAGCGCGACTACACCTTCACCCATCCGCGCTACAACCAGCAGCACACCGCCACCGGCGACCAGGACCTGAACAACCAGCACAAGGACTACGAACGTTACGACTACCCCGGCCGCTACAAGCGCGACATCGCCGGCAAGCCCTTCACCAAGACGCGCCTGGCCGCGCTGCGCAACGACGCCAAGCTGGCCCATCTGGAAGGCGATGATGAACGCCTGCAACCGGGGCTGGCCTTCGACCTCAACGATCATCCGCGTGAGGACTTCAATGACCGCTGGCGCACCATCGCCATCAAGCACGAGGGCAAGCAGCACACCAGCCTTCAGGAAGAATCGTTTGGCAGCGGCCACGGCACGTCCTATGAGCTGAAGGCCAGCGCCATCCGTTGGACTTCCGACTGGAAAGCCCCGCTACGTGACAAACCCTGCATCGACGGCCCACAGATCGCCACGGTGGTCGGCCCGCCCGGTGAAGAGATCTATTGCGACGAATGGGGCCGGGTCAAGGTGCAGTTCCCGTGGGATCGCGCGGACAAAAACAACGACCACAGCTCGTGCTGGATCCGTGTCACCCAAGGCTGGGCCGGGGCGACCTGGGGCTCCATGGCCATCCCGCGTGTGGGTCAGGAACTGGTGATCAGCTATCTGGACGGTGATCCTGACCAGCCGATCGCCACGGGGACCGCGTACCGGCAGACCAACCTGCCGCCCTACCCGCTGCCCAAACACAAGACACGCATGACCATTAAGAGCCGAACCCATAAGGGCGAAGGCTTCAATGAGCTGCGTTTTGAGGATGAGCTGGGGCAGGAGGAAGTGTTTATCCATGCCGAGAAAGACAAGAACGTTCATATCAAGCACAACAACACGATATTCGTGGGCAATGATCGCAGTGAAAAAGTCGAACACGACGAGCAGGTTGAAATCGGTCGTAACCGCAGCGAACGAGTGGGCAACGATGAGCGCATTGCGGTTGTTCAAGACCAGCATCTGGAGATCGGACGTGATCGAATTCAGACGACGGGGCGTAATCATCACACCCATATCGGCGGTGACCAGGTTGAAGAGATTGCCAACAACCGACATGACAAGATTGCCGCTGACCATGACATCCAGATAGGCGGCAGTTCAGAGCAATCAGTCCGCAACCGCTACCGCCTGTCCGCCGGGCAACGCATTGAGCAAAAAACGCCGGTGTTCGATATCACATCGAACCAGCGCATTGTGCTGAAGGCCCCAGGTGGCAGCATCACGATTGACCACGATGGCATTACCCTTGACGGGCTGACCATCAAAATCAAAGGCCCCGTCACCACCGAGCCATACGGTACGGGCAATCCGCTGGGTAGCCCGCAATCGTCTCCCGAACCGCCCGGGGCATTCCTGGGGCGTTACACCCTTCTGAAGAACGATCAGCGCGCCTTCGCAGGCTATCAATATCGCATTACTGATGGCGCTACTCTCCTCACCGAAGGACTGACCTGCCCCTTGGGCGGAACTGAATGGACGGCTACCGACTCATCCAGGTCCGTGCAGGCCCATAAGGCAATCATGCGCGGTGATCAGCGAATCATCGAAACCTGGCAGCCCTATCTAATGGCCCTCGATGATCAAGCCTCACCCGTCGAGGCCAAGGCTATTTTTCCTGATGGCTTTCTCGATCAGCACAGCGGAGATCTCGACTGATGCCCGGCCCTCTCGCCCCTGTTATCGCTCGCATTATTGATGGTGCCTACCGGGCCTACCGGGCGAATCAGGCTTTTGAAAACGCTAAAACCGCCACCGATCTGGCCCAGCTTGCCGTGGAGATTGCCGAGCGCAGGAAACAGATCAAGGACACGCTTCGCGCCACCATTGAAGCAATGACGCGGGAAATCGAGGTCAAGAGCTCGACCTTTGCCGTCGTAGATCGCGGCGGCAACAGCACCGTCTCTCGCAGAGGTCAAGAGAACATCGAATTCAAGGAGTACATAGAGCGCAAGGTGCCTTTTCGTCCGGCGATCAGCCAAGTCTGCGCGGTTGCCCTGCAGATGCCGATCAAAGTACCACGGCGCATCAGCAAGAAAATTGCCGGCGACACCGTGAAAACCACGATTGAAGTCGCACTAAAACAATTTACCGCCTCGTTGTTCTTTGAGGCCGTAGACGAGGCGCTGGAGTGGCGTAGCCCACTCAAATCAGAACCGAACTACAACGCCACCAGCAAGAAGGCATTGCTTGGGACCCCTGCAACGCGCCCCAAACGATTCGGCAGCGATATCCAGCCATTTTGGCCACGCCCGAAGGGATTGCTGGCACCCGACCTGATCGTTGTTGAATACCGACAGGAACCGTTTGAAACCGACAATGTGTTTGCGGCGGTGGAGATCAAGTTCCCGGGAGATTGGGTGGTAAAAAAGCAAATATCCGATTACGCGAACCTGATGAAACCCGTAACAGGCGTCAATCCAGACAAAATCGGCAGAGAGAAAGTTGCGTTGTTGCGGGTGCCGGAGGATTGCACTGGCTTTGAAGGAGATGGAAAGAAACCTACACCAAGTGAACAGGCGAGGAAGAAGAAATAGCTATGAGTACAACTCACCAAATGTTTACCGTAAAAGAACGTGATCTATTTATCGAACTACTGAAAGAATGGCCCAATTCCGAATCAGGAACAGAGGAAGCGTCCCACAGCGTCAGCCCCTTCATCAGCTTCTATTTTCCGTCCACCCCTGGCACTCATCGCGATGTTGCCCTGCTGATGGTGGATATCCACGAAGCCTTCGAGAAAATGCTTGGTCACCCTTACACCATGACCATGCACGAAGACACCGATCGCCCGCATCCCTACCCTGAGGAGGAGTCTGATCTTCGCAGGCAGGCCATGGATGCCCATCCACACGAGCACTTCGTGTTCTGGTTTTCCGACGAAACAAACCATGCAAGCTCACCGACGACATCGGGCGACTTCTGGCTCAGTTGGTATCGGCTTGACGGAAGCAGAACAGAATATTCCTCAATCGTATTTTATTACCGCTGGCAATGGTGGCTGGATAACCGCGATGCCTGGCGTGCGTTTGTCCTCAAGACCACTGACCTGCTCAAGGCCCATCAGGTCTACAGCGGTTTCGCCATGGCCAATCCGATGGAATACGGCACGCGTGCGGAGGTTACAACGTGGGAAAGAGCGTTGACTCCGGCGTTCTATGGACTCGATATCGACTACGAGTTCGCGATGCGAAACGAGTTGCTCAACGGCATCCGCCCTCCCACCTGGGCCTTCCTGCTCGCCGACCACTGGCGCGAAAAGCTCGACCTGACCCGCGAACAGGTACGTACGGCACTGTCTCACCCACGCATCAGCATCACCGAATTACAAAGCGGCCAATGGATCGAACTGGGCGAACAGCCGGAGTTGTACCCCGTCGAACAAGGCGTGCCCGAACTGCCCATGCTCTTGAACAAACTGCTCAAGCCTATCCGCTACGACAATTTGGGATTGCTGGGCTTCGGCCAATGGGACGGCGACCCCAACGAGCGCTTCACTGACCCTGACAGTCGGCGTTGGATGGCGCGCTTTGACGCCGACAGCGATTGGCCGACGCCAGCAATGCGCTTCACCGCCCCACCGCCCATGCCCTCTGGCCAAACCTCTACACCAATGCCTCTTTGTGGCGTAGCGGGTACTGCCTGTATTCAGGCCGGATGGTGGCGGGTTCCGGGACAGGAGCAAACCCGGCGAGCCTTCAAACAGGGCGAACTGATGCCGAACCTCGAAGGAGAGTCCGCAGATGGTTGGGTGATATGGCAACGTGACCCGGATCAAACACCTCCAGAGCCTGCCCGCTATGCCAACACCCACGATCCGGCGCCTCGCGCAGGCCGCTGGGAAGTTGAAACCGACCGATTCGCCTCGTGCGATATCCAGCTGAACGAGCGACTGCCTGCCCATGAAGGGCGCGTCGTTCGCTGGCACTGGACGGTCAGCGGCATGCGCGCGAACAGTGGCCAACCCTGTCCATATCCGGGTGCCTGGGTCAGCGAATATAGACCGGACAGCAAGCAAGTCCTGGAGTATGGCGCTCCAATGCCAACCGTGGAGGGTGAGGCCGTCGTCTGGCTTTGGACAGGATTAGAGCCGGTCTGAAA
Source organism: Pseudomonas sp. PAMC 26793 (assembly GCF_000313235.1). Lineage (NCBI taxonomy): Bacteria > Pseudomonadati > Pseudomonadota > Gammaproteobacteria > Pseudomonadales > Pseudomonadaceae > Pseudomonas > Pseudomonas sp. PAMC 26793. Next base: position 20,616 of record NZ_AMXG01000057.1, on the reverse strand, counting down.
GTAGCTTTGCACCCCATCCCATAAAAAACCCACGAACAAAAACGCCGATCATTGCTGATCGGCGTTTTTGTTAAATATGGAGCGGGAAACGAGACTCGAACTCGCGACCCCGACCTTGGCAAGGTCGTGCTCTACCAACTGAGCTATTCCCGCAAATGGCGTCCCCTAGGGGACTCGAACCCCTGTTACCGCCGTGAAAGGGCGGTGTCCTAGGCCACTAGACGAAGGGGACACGCTACTGAAACACATGGTGTGTATTTCAGTGCCCAGAGGTTAAATCCGAAGATTATGCCCTGGTTTCACTCAGTGCCGCCGAGAGCAACACTGCTTAAAAATTGGAGCGGGAAACGAGACTCGAACTCGCGACCCCGACCTTGGCAAGGTCGTGCTCTACCAACTGAGCTATTCCCGCATATGGCGTCCCCTAGGGGACTCGAACCCCTGTTACCGCCGTGAAAGGGCGGTGTCCTAGGCCACTAGACGAAGGGGACACACGTACAACATTCACTCCCTACCGCGTTTCGCTGTGTGCTTTACGCTGTAAGTGGCGCGCATTCTATGGATGGATTGGGAGGTCGTCAACCCCCAAGGATAAATTTATTTAAATCAATGACTTCGCCGTGGTTTAAGGGGGTTGCGAGGGTTTCTCGCCGTCCAGGCTTTGGCGCCTATATTCTGGCGTTCCACAAGACGCTATAGTTGGTCACAGCAAATGATGGCAATGTGCATCTACGCAGGGACTGCCCCGCTATATAGAAGAAACTACTGACGCAACTGGTCGCTCAGTCCTATCCGGCCACTGCACCAGTCACTACACTTCAACGCAAACCCCATAAAGAGGTCACACCGGTGACACCACTCATGATCACCCTGCTGGTAATAGCCGGGATCGTAATACTGATCGCCATTGGCTACATGAACCACGTGGTGGAAAACAATAAGCTGGAAAAGAACCGGACCCGGATCGAACTCAATGACCGGCTGCGCCGCTGCGGTGAAATCACCGAGACCTTTCCAGGCCAATTGATGACGCCGCGACTCAAGTTGCTGCTGACCCGCCTGGAGCTCAACGTCAATCAGCGCCTGTTGAATCTGGACAAGTCGAATTCGGCGCTCAAGGCACGCATCACCGAACTTAACGCGCTGGTGGCCCAGGGCGAATCGATTCCGGTGAATAACCCGCCCGGCCCGATCCAGACCGAAGCCAAGGCCAAGGATGTACGCTTTCTGCTGGAAGCCCTGCATGGCCAGGTGACCCGTGCGGCCCAGGACGGTTTCCTGCCGACCAATGAAGCCAAGCACTGGATCAAGGAAATCCGCCACATCCTGGTGTTGCTGCACATCGAGTTCTTCAACAACCTGGGCCAGCACGCGCTGCAACAGGGCCAGCCTGGCCAGGCACGCCTGGCGTTCGAACGCGGCGTACAGTACCTGCGCAAACAGCCGGAGCCCGTGGTGTACAGCCAGCAACTGCAATTGCTGGAGAAACAACTGGCTCGCGCCAACTCCATGGTGCTGACCAACCTCGAACCGGCTGAAGACGAGGTCAACGAATTGACCGAAGGCTTGAAAGAGGTGGATGCGGACGCGGACTGGAAGAAGAAAGCCATCTACGACTGATCCCCTGCCATTGTGGTGGGCGGCAAATCCGCTCGCCACATGCCATCACTCTGCACCTATCCCCTTCCCCCCGAATAGCGTAAAAAAGGCCCCTCTCTCCGTTAACGAAAAGGGCCTTGCCATGCCTGTCGTGATCATCGATGGACAACCGCTGCACTACCTCGACCAGGGCACCGGCCCGGCCGTTCTCCTCGGCTCCAGCTACCTGTGGGACAGCCAGATGTGGGCACCGCAGATAGAAGCCCTTTCGCAACAATACCGAGTGATCGTCCCCGAGTTATGGGGCCACGGCGAGTCCGGCCCACTGCCTGCAAGCACCGCGTCCCTGGACGACCTCGCACGCCAGCACCTGGCCCTGCTGGATCACCTGGACGTTGCCCAGGTCAACCTCGTGGGTTTGTCGGTCGGCGGCATGTGGGGCGCACGCCTGGCGCTGCTGGCACCCGAGCGGGTCAACAGCCTGGTGCTGATGGACACGCACCTGGGTGCCGAGCCGGAAGCCACTCGCCAGTACTATTTTTCGCTGTTCAAGATGATCGAAGATGCCGGCGCCATTCCGGAGCCGTTGCTGGATGTGGTAGCGCCGATCTTCTTCCGCCCCGGCATCGACCGCGAATCGGCCTTGTACCAGGACTTTCGCAACGCGCTGAAGGCCTTTCCGAAAGAACGCCTGCTGCAAAGCATCGTGCCCCTTGGCCGGATTATCTTCAGCCGCACCGATGTGCTGGAGCAGCTTTCGCGCCTCGACACCGATACCACCCTGGTGATGTGCGGGGAGCAAGACAAGCCACGCCCACCGGCCGAATCCGAAGAAATGGCGACCTTGATCGGCTGCACACTGACGTTGATTCCGGACGCTGGGCATATCTCCAGCCGGGAAAACCCCGACTTCGTCAACGAAGCGCTGCTGACCTTCCTGGTCAACAACGCCTGACGCCCCTGCCCTTTGATCGCCGCAGGCCTGCGGTGATCAAAGGCGGAAGTGCCCGACCATCCCCTTAAGCTCCGTGCCCAACTGCGCCAGCTCGATGCTCGACGCCGCGTTGCCCTGCATGCTCAACGCCGATTGATCGGCACTGGCACGGATGCTGGTGACGCTGCGATTGATTTCCTCGGCCACCGAGCTTTGCTCTTCGGCCGCCGCGGCAATCTGCTGGTTCATTTGCTGAATCAGCGACACTGCTGCCGCAATGCTGCCCAGGGCACTTTCAGTTTCCAGGGCATCACTGACCGCCAGCTTCACCAGTTCGCCACTCTGCTTGATCTGCTGCACCGAAGACTGCGCAGCACTGCGCAAGGTGCTGACCAGCCGTTCGATTTCCTCGGTCGATTGCTGGGTACGCTTGGCCAGTGCCCGAACCTCATCGGCCACCACCGCAAAACCACGGCCCTGCTCGCCCGCTCGGGCCGCTTCGATGGCCGCATTCAGGGCGAGCAAGTTAGTTTGTTCGGCCACGCTTTTGATTACCTCGAGTACGGTGCCGATATTCTGGATTTCCGCACTCAGGCTTTCGATGCTGGTACTGGCAGAGGTCGCGGAACTGGCCAGCAACTCGATACGTTGCAAGCTCTGGCGCACGACCTGCTGGCCGCTGTCGACCTTGTCATCCGCGGTCTGCGCAGCCTGGGCCGCTTGTTCGGCGTTACGCGCCACGTCGTGCACGGTGGCAGTCATCTGGTTCATCGCCGTGGCGACCTGTTCGGTCTCTTCCTTCTGGCTGCTGACCTCGACGTTGGTCTGCTCAGTCACGCTGGACAGCGAATGGGCCGAACTGGCCAGTTGCTCGATACCGGCCTGCAACCCACTGACAATATTGCTCAGGCCACTGCTCATCTGCTGCATCGCGAGCATCAACTGGCCCATTTCATCCCGACGGCTGACGTCCATGCGGCCACTGAGATCACCGGCGGCAATCTGCTGGGCCACCGCAATCACGCTGCGCAGCGGGGCGACGATCAACCGGGTGATGATCCACGCCGTAATCAGCCCGACCAGCAAGGCCAAGGCTGAAGAGCCAATGATCAGCAACGCGCTTTTCTTCAACTGCGCCTGCATCGACACGTCTTCTGCGTCATAGGCCTGATTGACCCGGGTGACCACCTCGGCGGCACGCTCGTGCAGTTGCTTGTAGACCACCTTTTCCTGGGCCAGCAGGCCGGTGTACTCGCCGAGTTTTTCGCTGAAGGCGGCGATATGCCCGGACACTTCGTTAAGCACGGTTTGATAACCGGGATCCTTGACCGTGGTTTTCAGCTGTTCGACCTGGGCCAGGGCCTGATCGGCCTGCTCGATCTTGCCTTGCTCGGCGTTCTCATCATCGCCCTTGCGGCTTTGATCCAGACGCACGTGCGCTTCGTTCATGGCTTGCAGCATCAGACGCGAGACCTGGCTGACCTGCCCCGCCTGCTCGATAAATTCGGCGCCTTCCTTACCCTGGCTTTCCTTGAGGCCATAGGCGCCGTCATCCGCCAGCCCGGCCTGCAACACATCGAGGTTGTTGGCGACACTGGAGACTGACCAACTGGCCATTTCCAACGCCAGGTCCTTGGTCTGGGTCAGTTCGACAAACTCGTCGAACGCCTTGCGGTAGGCCGCCAGCGCCTGCTCGACGTCGGTCATCACCGGGACGTTGGCGGGCGACTGGTCCTTGAGAGTCGTGGCCTGGGCGGCCAATGCGTCGACGCTTTCGTGCAAGGCGTCCACCGACTTGGGGTCGGCATGCAACGCGTAGTCCTGTTCGATCAAGCGCACCTTGAGCAGGCCGCTGTTGAGCGCCGACATGGCTTTCAGGCCTTCGAAGCGCTGGCCAACGGTTTGCAGCGACCACACGCCAATCGCCGCCACCAGCGCCGTCAACAGCAACACCAAGGCGAAGCCCAAACCCAGTTTCTTTGCCATACCGAGGTTGGCAAAACGTCGTTGCACGGCAGAAATCATTGCACTTGAGTCCTCTTGCAATGGCGAATGCCATCAGGCCCGGTTTCGATGCAGCGAGATTCGCAACCCCGGGGCACTGAACACAAGCGTTTGGCGCCACAATAATGGCAAAAAGCTACACCCTCGTCGTTTTCAGAATGGTAGAGGTCGATCCTGCCGGGCCCATGGCCTTGAACAGCGCGAGGGCGCGCTGATCTGAAGCATAGGCCACGTTGATGCGCAGCCAGTCACTGTGCTCGCCCGTCGGGCTGAAAAGCGCCCCCGGCGTCAGCAACACCCCAAGCCGACGAGCCCGCGCGTGCAGCGTCGAACAGTCACCCACGCCAGGGCGCGACCACACGAACATGCCACCCGCAGGCACCGCAAACACCTCCCACTCCTCGTCTTCCAGCACCTGCAGGGTGACGGCCATTTCGGTGTTCAAGCGCCGGCGCAGACGTTGCACCCACTTGCGGTACGTACCATTGGCCAGCAATGTCGCCACCACCGCCTCGGCGAACCGCGAGGTGCCGATACCGGTCATGGTCTTGACCTTGGCCAACTGCGCGATGATCGTCCCGCTGGCCGTGAGATAGCCCACGCGCAAAGCGCTGCTGAGGGTCTTGGAAAAACTCGAGATATAGATCACCCGGTCCTCGTGGGGCAACGCCGACAGCCGAGTGCAGGTGGCATGTTGCAGATCGCCATAGACGTCTTCCTCGACAATAAAGAAGTCCTGGGAATGGGCCAGTTGCAACAAGCGCTCGGCCACCGCCTGGGACAGGCTGGTGCCGGTGGGGTTGTGATAGAGGCTGTTGATGAACAGGCACTTGGGCCGATGCCCGCGCAACAGCGCTTCCAGTGCAGGCATGTCCGGACCGCTGCGTGTGCGGGGCACTTCCAGCAGTTTGACACCGTGAAAGGCCAGTTGGCGGTACAGGTTGCCGTAGCCCGGGCTTTCCACCACCACGGTGTCGCCGGCCTTGAGCAGTGTGCGGATCAACAGGTCCTGGGCATGGCTCGCGCCTTGGGTGATGAGGATATGGTCAACCCGGGCCGCCACGTGGATGTGGGCCAGGCGCTTGAGCAACTGTTCGCGCAGTGCCGGCAGGCCCAGCGGCGTGCTGTAGTTGAAGACGGCGGCGGTATCAGTGCGGGTGACCTCCCGAATCGCGTAGCTGATGTCGTCGCTCTCGCGCCAAGTGTCCGGCAGCCAGCCGCATCCCAGTTTAAGTTCACCCAGTTGATTGTCGACAAAGGCGCCCCACCCGGACTCGGCGCCCTCATACCATTGGTTTTCGCAGCGAAGGCCACGCTCGGCGGGTGGCTGGGCCACACAGAAACCCGCGCCTTGCCTTGAGGCCAGCACGCCTTGGGCAACCATCCGTTCGAACGCCTCGATCACGCTGGACTGGCTGAGCAGGTTATCGTGGGCCAGTTGCCGAACTGAAGGCAAGCGCGTCCCGGGACTGGCTCCGCTCTCTCGAATCCAGGCGGCCAACGCGCTGACGATTTGCTGCACTACCGGTACAAGGGCTTGTCGATCGATCCCTAAATCCATGAGCCACTCACTTAAACTGTTGTCATTTAACCCAAACCAGTTAAGCACAGAAGCCCAATCACAGCCGTGGTGAAGATTTATTAAATCATTGATTTAATTGGATTATTTACCTGTTGATACATATTCGGCCAAGGCATCTGGCCACCTGCAGAAAAGCCTCACAGCGCCGCCAACGCTTTTCTGAATGGCATCAGCATCAGTTCCTAAATCGCGGTCGCGCCACCGTCCACCGCCAATGCCTGGCCTGTGGTAAAGGCAGCGCCGTCGCTGCACAGATAAAGCACCGCGCTGGCGATCTCCTCGACCTTGCCGATACGCCCGACCGGGTGCATGGCAGCTGCAAATTCAGCTTTGCGCGGGTCGCCCTCATAGGCACGGCGGAACATATCGGTGTCGATCACCGCCGGGCATACCGCGTTGACGCGGATTTTCTTCTTTGCGTACTCGATCGCCGCCGACTTGGTCAGGCCGATCACCGCGTGCTTGGACGCGGCATAGATGCTCATCTTCGGCGCCGCCCCAAGCCCGGCCACCGAGGCCGTGTTGACGATGGCACCGCCGCCCTGGGCCAACAGCAACGGCAGTTGATACTTCATGCACAGCCACACGCCCTTGACGTTGACGCCCATGATGGCGTCGAACTCATCCAGGCTGCCGTCGGCCAACTTGCCCTTCTCGATCTCGATCCCGGCGTTGTTGAACGCATAGTCCAGCCGGCCATAGGTGGCCACGGTCTGCTGCATCAACTGCTGTACATCTGCTTCGAGGGTGACATTGCAGCGTACAAACACCGCTTCGCCACCAGCCTGATGAATCAGCGCCACAGTGCCCTCGCCGCCCGCCGCATCCAGGTCAGCAACGACAACCTTCAAGCCTTCAGCAGCAAACGCCAGCGCAGTGGCGCGGCCAATGCCTGCGGCCGCGCCGGTCACCAGGGCGACCTGGCCGGAAAATGTCATGCTCATGGTGATGTCCTTCGATGGGGATGCTCGATGACCCCAGTCTAGCCAGAGCGGCCATGGGCACGTCAGCACTATCAAAAGCCCGGTTGGCGAACCATGAGCGGCAGTGATAAGGGCACCGGCGTCATTATCATTGCAGTGGATCGACGGGCATTCGCAGGTGCCGCGCACCTTGCCGGTGCGGCTCGAAGGGTCTATCACTCAAGGTCCACTTCTCAAGAGTCCCTGCCATGACTGCCCAGACCAACCGCCAATTCCTGCTCGCCAAACGCCCGGTCGGCGCTGCCACGCGGGACACCTTCACCTACCAGGAAGTACCGGTGGGCACGCCCCAGGACGGGCAGGTGCTGGTGCATAACGAATACCTGTCCCTGGACCCGGCCATGCGTGGCTGGATGAACGAGGGCAAATCCTACATTCCGCCGGTAGGTATCGGCGAAGTCATGCGCGCTTTGGGCGTGGGCAAAGTCATCGCCTCGAACAACCCGAAATTTGCCGTGGGGGACTACGTCAACGGTGCCCTGGGTGTGCAGGATTACTTCGTCGGTGAGCCACGGGGTTTCTACAAGGTCGATCCGAAACTCGCACCGTTGCCGCGCTACTTGTCGGCACTGGGGATGACCGGCATGACCGCCTATTTCGCCCTGCTGGATACCGGCGCGCCCAAGGCCGGGGACACCGTGGTGATTTCCGGAGCGGCCGGTGCGGTGGGCAGCATTGCCGGGCAGATTGCCAAGATCAAAGGCTGCCGCGTGGTGGGCATTGCCGGCGGCGCCGACAAATGCAAGTTCCTGGTGGATGAGCTGGGTTTTGATGCGGCCATCGACTACAAGAACGAAGACGTGCACGCCGGCCTCAAGCGCGAGTGCCCGAAAGGTGTAGACGTGTATTTCGATAACGTCGGCGGCGACATTCTCGATGCCGTGCTCAGCCGCCTGGCGTTGAAAGCGCGCGTGGTGATCTGCGGTGCCATCAGCCAGTACAACAACAAGGAAGCCGTCAAAGGGCCGGCCAACTACCTGTCATTGCTGGTCAATCGTGCGCGGATGGAAGGGTTTGTGGTGATGGACCACGCGGCGAATTTTGCCGCTGCCGGGCAGGAAATGGCCGGCTGGATGGCTCAGGGCAAGCTCAAGAGCAAGGAAGATATCGTCGAAGGACTGGAGACGTTCCCGGAGACACTGATGAAGCTGTTCAACGGTGAGAACTTTGGGAAGTTGGTACTGAAAGTCAGCTGACACACCGCAGATCGTTCTGCACACACGGTTAATGTGGGAGCCGGGCTTGCCCGCGATGCAGGCGACTCGGTGTTTCAGTGATACCGAGTCGATGCTATCGCAGGCAAGCCAGCTCCCACAGAGACCGTGGCCGCTTTAGTCAGGCGATCTCGGCAACCACCGCCGCCAGCGCCTTGGCCGGATCGGCCGCCTGGCTGATCGGGCGACCGATCACCAGGTAATCGGAACCGGCGTCCAGGGCCTGGCGCGGGGTCAGGATGCGACGCTGGTCGTCCTGGGCGCTGCCCGCCGGGCGAATCCCCGGGGTCACCAGTTGCAGCGACGGGTGGGCGGTCTTCAACGCTTGGGCTTCCAGCGCCGAGCACACCAGGCCGTCCAGGCCAGCCTTTTGCGCCAGCGCCGCGAGGCGCAGCACTTGTTCCTGTGGCTCGATGTCCAGGCCGATGCCGGCTAGGTCTTCACGTTCCATGCTGGTCAGCACGGTCACGCCAATCAACAATGGCTTGGGGCCGCTGCGCTGATCGAGCACTTCACGGCAGGCCGCCATCATGCGCAAACCGCCGGAGCAGTGCACATTGACCATCCACACGCCCATTTCGGCGGCGGCCTTGACCGCCATCGCGGTGGTGTTGGGGATATCGTGGAATTTCAGGTCGAGGAACACCTCGAAGCCTTTGTCACGCAAGGTGCCGACAATTTCAGCGGCGCAACTGGTGAACAGTTCCTTACCGACCTTGACCCGGCAAAGCTTGGGGTCCAACTGGTCAGCCAGTTTCAGTGCGGCGTCACGGGTGGGGTAATCCAGGGCAACGATGATAGGAGTCTGGCAGACGGACATTGGAATGGGCTCTCAGGCAAGTCGAAATCGGCGCGGATTGTAGCGCAAGCTGCGCGTTTGCGGGATCCGATGATCGGTAATTCGCGATTTAGCCGCCAGATTGCGGGCTCCCGGGCAATTGTGTCGAAACAGATACATTCCCGACATGCCTGCAATACCCCCGAAGATTAGCCTCGCACACGTGAACCACCGTACAGAACTTCCAGCCCCGGTGCTGGGCGCCTATGCTGAACGCAACAACCTCGCCGCCGATCCTCGGCCCGGCGGCCCACCAGGTAGATGATCGCACCATGCAAACCCTGACTCCTGTGCTGAATGACGATCAAAATGGCTCGCTTGTGGGTGAAGACAAGCGCTGGAACACCCGCGCGTTGATCGTCGACGACGACGTGCCGATCCGCGAACTGCTGATCGATTACCTGGCGCGTTTCAATATCCTCGCCAGCGGCGTGACCGATGGCGCCGCCATGCGCCAGGCCATGCAAGCCGAAACCTTCGACGTGGTGGTGCTCGACCTGATGCTGCCGGGCGAAGACGGCCTGTCGCTGTGCCGCTGGCTGCGGGCTGAATCGGACATCCCGATCCTGATGCTCACCGCCCGCTGCGAACCCACCGACCGCATCATTGGCCTGGAACTGGGGGCCGACGATTACATGTCCAAGCCCTTCGAGCCCCGCGAACTGGTGGCCCGCATCCAGACTATCCTGCGTCGCGTGCGGGATGACCGCACCGAGCAACGGGCGAATATCCGCTTCGATAACTGGCGCCTCAACAGCGTACTGCGCCAACTGGTGGCCGACGATGGCCTGGTGGTGCCGCTGTCCAACGCTGAATTCCGCTTGCTGTGGGTGTTTATCGAACGTCCGCGCCGGGTGCTGAGCCGCGAGCAATTGCTGGACGCGGCCCGTGGTCGCTCCATCGAAGCCTTTGACCGCAGCATTGACCTGCTGGTCTCGCGCCTGCGGCAAAAACTCGGGGATGACCCCAAGGCTCCACAGTTGATCAAGACTGTGCGCGGTGAAGGCTACCTGTTCGACGCCCGGGATATCGGCTGATGCGCAACGCCTTCAACACCCTGTTCGGGCGGCTGTTCGGTGTGTTGCTGGTGGCGATTGTGCTGGCGCACGTATTAGCCTTTTTCTGGTTCCACCACTACGGCCCGCCGCCGCCACCGCCACACGAAACATTCATCGAGCAACCGGACGGCACGCTGACGCCAATGCCCAAGCAGCACCGCCGCCCTTGGTTCGGCGGACCGGTGGTGCCACTGACCTTCCAGTTTTTCTCACTGATCATCGCCGCCTGGTACGGCGCCAAACTGCTGAGTCGACCGATCCAGCGCCTGAGCGCGGCGGCCGAGCGCCTGAGCCTGGACCTCGATAGCCCGCCGTTGAACGAGTCCGGCCCGCGGGAAGCGCGGCAAGCGGCGTCGACTTTCAACCTGATGCAAAAGCGCATCCGCGAACAGGTCACCCAGCGTGCCCGCATGCTGGGCGCTGTGTCCCACGACCTGCGCACGCCGCTGTCACGGCTCAAGCTGCGCCTGGAGCAGATCGAAGACACCAAGCTGCAGGGCCAGATGCGCCAGGACCTGGATGACATGATCGGCATGCTCGACGCGACCCTGAGCTACCTGCACGAGCAGCGCACCAGTGAAACCCGGCATTGGCTGGATGTGCAGGCGCTGGTAGAATCCCTGAGTGAAAACGCCCAGGACCGCGGCTCCGACGTGCAATGCAGTGGTGAATGCGCGCCGCTGCAAGTGCAACCGATGGCCCTGCGCTCGTGCCTGAACAACCTGATCGACAACGCCCTGCGCTATGCCGGCACGGCGCGCATCGAGCTGGCGGACAGCCCACAGGCGCTGGTGGTCAAGGTGATCGACCATGGGCCGGGGATTGCGGCGGATAAACGCGAGGCGGTATTTGAGCCGTTTTATCGGCTGGAAGGCTCGCGCAACCGGAACTCCGGCGGCGTAGGCTTGGGAATGACGATTTCCAAGGAAGCGGTGGAACGCCTGGGCGGAAGGTTGAGCCTGGAAGAAACGCCGGGCGGCGGCCTGACGGCGGTGATATGGTTGCCGAGGGCACCCTAGCGATAAAGCGGGTCTAAGGCCCCAAAAGTGATGACGGCTGTCACCCACCCACCGTGATCGGCTTGTAGCGGAATAGCCAGTATTTGAAAGGCCGTGAAAAGGGTGAGAAAGAACGTTCCTTCGATTGAGTGAAGATTTTATTGTGGGCGTAGTTTTCCGCAACTGCTTGCGCTGCCTTGTGCTCATCCCCATATATTGCCACGGCCGTATCGAAATCTTTCTGGATGCTCTCTGGTGTCATACTTGTTGTTACTACCCCATCGTATCCCTTGACGGGTTTGTTCGTAAGTTTTTGATAGTGGGTAATGAAAGACTTCGTGTCATTGCTACCCGAATAGCATGCAAGTATTCGCTCCCTGTCGTAACTTTCAAGATCAATACCTTTTTCTATTAATTTTTTACGCAGATTGGCCGCTGCCAGTTTTGTATCTCCGCCGTGAGTTCCCAGCGTCTTTCCGTGGGAAAGTATATTGAGGCGCTTTTGGCCGCCCTTGGTATAGTCAGTAAATATAAATACACCATCATCAAGTTTCTGAAGTTCTTGCATGGTTTTCTTTATGGCAATCGGTGCGCCCTTGGGAGTAGCAGCCTCAGCAGAAAAGCTGCCTTTGCCCTCAGATAACGTCACTACAGGATCTCCTTCAACCCGACTTCCTGATCGGCTTGAAGGCTGAGAGTCACTTTTTCCTCCGCCGGTTTCCCCTCTTCGGCTCCAGATACCGACGTCATCCGGCTTAGCGATCTTACCGCTGCTAATCAGTTTTGATGGATCCTTAGGGTCTGGCACCCGCAACAGGTAATGCACACCGTCGCCGGCATCCGGTTTGCCAGCGGCGAAATACTTGCTTCCATTAAGCTCAATTTCCCGTATACCGGCTGTACTTTTGAGGAGCGCAGAGGAATTCACTTTAAACTGCTCAAGGCCCTTCACGGCATGCCCGGCTGCCGCCTCGCCCCATTTTATGCCCGGCACTCCTCCTACCCATTTAATTCCCTGTACGCCGGCCTTACTGTTAAAACCAATCACCTTCTTTACTAATGTTGAGAACTTGGAAAGCGCAGCCTTAAACACCACTTGAGCGCCTTTAACTCCAACCTTTACCAAGCCGGAGGCCACTTTTCCTATGGGAAGTGCAAAAGAGAGGATATCGATCAAAATAAGTCCAGCCCCCTCAATGGGCTGGCCTTTCACAAAGGCTTCAATACTACGCCAGATAGGCACAAGGCCTTTCAAGAACTCTCGGCGCTTATCCCTATCTTCGCGAAACGTTTGATAATCCTCTCTGTCGTCTTTCTCAGCCTGAGTTACCCGATCCGGGTCCTCTTTTGCCATGTGCAACAAGTCCAACTCATTGACATAAAAAAATTATCGGATAAACCGTTAGCTATTTCATGGCGTCTTCGGCTTAACTGCGCTTGCAAACTGGTTGACATATCAGAAGAGTGCGCATCGAGGCTCGGAAAATGCTCAAGCACCTCGGGCGTATATATTTTTGCTGAAAATACACTATAATCCGACACGGCCTTGCCGCGAAGTTCCACCTTCGGTCGGTACCGATTACTTTGTATGTTTGGCTTTTCCCAAACGAAATACTCATCAGAAAACGTTCCATCACGCAACTGCTTCTGACCGATAACGCTCCTACCATTAAATACATCCTTTAGTTCTGGCCGCTCTTGGGCGATCCCCAGCCCAGGATTGACTTCATAATAAACCTGCTTTCCGTCACGCTCCGTTTTGATCAGAAAGGTGCTGCGGTCCGGATCACCCGTTGTGCCTGGTGGCTGCAGCGAATAGAACGTCACCTCACCGGCCAAAGGAATGGTAGAAAGCAACTGTCCAATAATAGTAGCGTACGCCTCTTTTTTGTCTTTCAAGTCAGCCTTGAAATCATCAATAAAGCGTTGATCTTCATAGATAGCAACTGGGTATTTTTTATTGTCTGGGTCCGAATGCCCTCGGATGGGTGAGACTAATTGTGTGCCAATATAATAGTTCTTTCTCATCGGTACTGGCGTCGTTAGGCTCGTCAGTGCGGCTGCCAGCTTGTCTTGATATTTTTCGAGTGCCGTTGCTGCTGCGTAAATATCTTCCTGATTGTAGTCCGTTTTTTTGGGAATAATGCCGTTCGCCACAGCCCACTCCAGCGTGGGGCCCACTCGTGTAGAGGCAAGAAACAACTCCTGTTCTTCAGTAACCGCCTCTTCGCTCATTTTGGCAGGTAGCGCTATTAACTCATCGATCGTCATCCGTTTTGAGGAACCGGGTTCAATCGCCTCAGCCAGATTAATACCGTGGTGGTAACTAACCCAACCCGCTGAATTCTCTGTCAGGCGCACAGGCGTATCACTTGAGCCTGTGGATTTAGCAGCAAAGTCAACGCCCTTGGACGGGTCTGTCGAATGGGCATCGGATGTACGTTGTGTCAGGTCGCCATTGGATCCAGAGCCATTGACAAACGTTTCGGGGATATCTGTTTTTGGTCGGTGACCTTGTTGAACGGGTACCGGACTGGGCGGAGGAGGCAGCATCTGATTTGTGCGTGCAAGAAAGTTGCCTAAATTGGCCATCATGATCAGTCATCACCCTATGGAGGAGTTGCCGAATATGCACTAAGTACCTGGCGATTTCGCCAGAAGCATTCGTCATCCATGGGTGAGTTTTACGTAGGAGTTTGTTCCAACCTAACGCATTACATATTGTTTCCAGGATCGAAGTTCAAATACGTCGTGCTCGCGCCAAGACACCTGAAGGGGGGGGGGGACCCAGTGGTGGGCGGAGGACTCTTCCTCGCCACAAAAAGCTCATCTGCAACGAGTTATCCGGCTTTATCTTCCCGCCGCACCTGAGCCTGGCTGGCGCTCCAATCCGTCAACAGGCTATACGCTACCGCCAGCAATGTCGGGCCGATAAACAGGCCGATAAAGCCGAACGCAATCAACCCGCCAAACACCCCCAGCAACACAATCACCAACGGCAGGTTGCCGCCACGGCTGATCAGGTACGGCTTGAGCACGTTGTCCACGCCGCTGATGATGAACGTGCCCCACACGCCCAGGAATACCGCATAGGTGTAGTCGCCCTTCCACGCCAGCCAGGCGGTGGCCGGTATCCAGATCAGCGGCGGGCCCATGGGAATCAAGCTCAGCAAAAACGTGACGATGCCCAGCACCAATGCTCCCGGCACCCCGGCAATCCAGAAGCCGATCAGCGCCAGCAGCGCTTGGGCGGCTGCGGTGCCGATCACACCGTTGACCACCCGCTGCACCGTACCCGCCACCAGTTCGATGTAGTAACCCGCACGGTCGCCGATCAACCGCTCCAGCAGACGATGGACAAACATCGCCAGGCGCGGCCCGTCCCGGTAGAAAAAGAACACGAACACCAGGCTCAGGGTCAGTTCCAGGATGCCGCCACCGATCTGCGCACTGCGAGCCAGTAACCAGTTGCCCACCTGGCCCAGATAAGGTTTCAACGTGACCATCAGCGCCGCGCCCTGCTGGTCGATGCTGTCCCACATCGCCACCAACCGCTCGCCGACAAACGGAATGGAGCCCAGCCAGGTCGGCGCCGCAGGCAAGCCATCCACCTGAATATCCTTGATCAGGCCCACGGCGTCGCGCACATGGTCAGCCAGGTTGAACCCCAGCCACACCAGCGGCAACGCCACCAGAAGCATCCAGACCAGGGTGAGGATTCCGGCCGCCAGGGATTCGCGCCCACCCAGCCAGCGGGTGAGCAGGCGCATCACCGGCCAACTGGCAAACGCCAGTACCGCGCCCCAGAACAGCGCCGACCAGAACGGCGCCATCACCCAGAAGCTGGCACCAAACAACACCAGCAGCAGGATCTGCACCAGCAGGCGATCGTTATTGAGCATGTGGTTTCTCGAAAAGAAGTCTGTAAGAGGAAGAGCTTAGGCGAACGGCGCGGGTCCGTTCGCCCTGGAACGGTCAGCGTATCAGATGCAGGTGCAAACCCTTCGCCTCGGCGGTGCCGGTTTCCAGGCGGGCCGCACGTACGCCCTGATCGATCAAGCCCTGGCGCCATGCTTCGGCAGTAGGCCCGGTCAAACTGACCCGCAGGGTGGCATCCAGGTTCAATCCACGGGAAATAAGCGTGAGCCAGGTGGCGTCAGGTTTGGCGCCCAGCTTGGGGAAGTCCAGCTCGCCGGTGCTTTTCAGCTCCCGCAGCAGCGTGGCGGACGTCGGCAACAAGTCGCCCAGCGGTGCGCTGGCGTCCAGTTGTTCTACATGCAGATAGGCCCGGCGGTTGCCCCGGGTGATACCGTACAGCGCGACCAGGGAGTTGTCCTGAGGTGCTGCCAGACGTAGCAACAGGTATTCCTGTTGGCCGTCGGCGCCCACCAGCTTGGCGTTACCAAAAACTTCATTGGCCCACAGGCTGCTTTCGCCGCAATCGCGGGCCTGGCACCAGAACAGCAACTGCGCGCCCTGGGCCTGCAAGGCTTCGCGGGTGGCGGTAAAGGCGGCACTGGAGGTGTGTTCAGCGGGCAGTTCGTAGGTGATGGCGGTGTTTAGCCCACGGGCGGTGGCCTGGGCTTCATAGCGCAACTGGCCGCTGATCTTGCGGATCGAGCCCAGCGGGTAGATGCGTTCTTTATCTTCGGCGGGGCGGTAGTCTACGATCTGCGCGTCGACCTGACGGGCCACGGCGGGCAAGTCCTGGCTACCCGGCACGTCGGCGGCAAACACCAGCGGGCTGAAACAGCACAGCCCCAGAATACGGATAAATCCCTTCGGCATACTCATCGGATGAGCGCGCCCTGGCCATTGGGGTGCGCTGCGGTGTTGAGATCGTTCATGGTTGACTCCCTTTCGATCCGCCCAGCCTCGGCAGTTGACCCCGCCAAGTCAAGACGTGGAGAAGAACCGATTGAAACAGTCTGCAACAAGGGTAGCCCCTGACTCGTCGTTCAGGTGCAAATGATGGCCACCGGGCAAGGTGGTCACCTGGAACGGAAGCCCGGAAAGCAATTCGGAATGTTTCGCCAGCATGCCGTCTTCAGCGACCACCAGCTGTGTCGGACAGCCGACTCGACGGACGAAAGCCATCGCCTGTTCTTCTGTCAGACGCATCGGGGAAGCCAGGGTCAGACGGCTGTCGCTGCGCCAGGTGTAACCGCCCGGAACGGGCATAAGACCGCGCTGGGCCAGCAGTTCGGCGGCTTCGCGGCTGACCGCCACCACGCCTTTCATCCGCGCTTCCACCGCACGATCGAGGGTGCTGTACACCGGTTTGCGCTTGTCCTGCAGGTTCAATTGCGCCTGCAACGCCATCCCAAGGCGCTCGGCGGCGTTGTCTGCGGTGCCGGTCGGCGGGATCACGCCATCAATCAATCCCAGGTGCGTTACGCGCTCCGGCAAGGCGCCGGCCAACACCAGGGAAACGATGGCGCCGAGGGAGTGGCCAAGTAATGCAAAACGTTTCCATCCCAGTTGTTCGGCGACTTGCAGCACATCGTGGATGTAATCCCACAGGGAGTAACCGGCACCGACGGGACGATGGGCCGAATGACCATGGCCGGCCATGTCCAGCGCGACGATGCGCAGGCCATGGAGTTTCGGCGCCAGGCGCGCAAAGCTGTTGGCGTTGTCCAGCCAGCCATGCAGGGCGATGACCGGCAGGCCGTCTTCAGGGCCGAACAGATGCGCCGCCAACTCGATGTGCGGCAGCGCCAGGCGGACTTCTTCGACAGGCGCAGTCATGCGCAACTGCGCTCGCGCTGGCGAGCTTCCCAGCGGGCAAACAGGTTTTTGATCAAGGTGGCGGTGTCCTGGGGGCGCTCAAGGGGAAACATGTGGCCGCCGGGCATGGTCAGCATTTCGCCCATGGGCATGCGGCCCACACCGCTGGCATGGTGACGCATCACTACCCGGCTCTGCCGACCACGCACCACCGCCAGTGGCACCTTCAGTTGCCGGGCCTGGCCGGGGCTGGTGTGGGGCACGCCACGGTAGATGCTGATCTCGGTGGCCGGATCAAAGCGCAGACGCAGGCGGTCGCCCACCTGCTCCAGGCCGTGTTGCAGGTAGGCATCAAAACAGTCGGGATCAAAGCCCCGAAACAGGGTCTTGCCGGCGAAGTACTGGCGCGCTGCCGCCAGGTCAGCGAACTCTTCACGACGGCCCAGGGTGCGACCCGCCGGGGTCAGCCGGTCGATAAAGCCGAAGCGCTTGGCCGCACGGATCACCCAGCGATCCGCCAGGGTCAGCACGGGGGAGTCGAGCATCACCACCCCGCGATACAACTGCGGGCAACGCATGGCCGCATGCAAGTGCAGCACGCCACCCAACGAATGGCCCACGCCCCACACCGGTTCCGGTTGTTGCTCAAGGTGGTGGATCAGTTCGTCCACCAGGTTCTGCCAGTTGTCATCCACCGGAAATCGGGGGTCATGGCCGTGTTGCGGCAAATGCGCGACGGTGTACTCCGGGGCCAGGGCGGCAAACAATTTGCCGTAGGTCGCCGAAGGAAAGCCATTGGCGTGAGCAAAAAACACGTGCTGCGACATACCAGATCCATCACCGTAAACAGAGTGTTGATTCTCCCCAGACCGGGCAGTCACGGCAATGACTGTAACTGCCAGGAATGATGACACTCACGCCACGCCTATCGGGCCGGCGGGGTCTCGCCCAGCGGCACCACGGCCATGGTCAGGCGCGATACGCAGTTGGCCTTGCCTTCATCGCTGGTCAGGCGGATGTCCCATACGTGGGTGGTGCGTCCGATATGAATCGGCTTGGCCACCGCCGTCACCCGCCCGCTGCGCAAACCGCGCAGGTGGTTGGCGTTGATTTCCAGGCCCACGCAGTAGAACTTGCTGGCGTCGATGCACAGGTAACTCGCCATGGAGCCCACGGTTTCCGCCAGCACCACCGACGCGCCGCCGTGCAACAGGCCGTAGGGTTGATGGGTACGGTGGTCGATCACCATGCTGGCGGTCAGGGACTCGTCGTCAAAACTTTCAAAGCGGATATCCAGCACTTCACCGATGGTGTTTTTCTGGCTCGCATTGAGTTGTTCGATGTTGGGTTGGGTGCGCCACCGGCTCATTGATCGGTCCTTATTGGTTTTATGTCAGTGCTCAATCCTGCCACAGCACGGCTTCGGAGCGCTCGCTCCAAGCCATGAACTGTGGCCCGTAAACGGCTTCAATCACGTTACGCTTGATCTTCAAGGTGGGCGTGAGGAAACCGTTTTCCACCGCCCAACTGTCTTTCACCACCACCAGTTGGCGCAAGCGCTCATGTTTATCCAGAGCCTGGTTGACCTCTTCCAGCAAGCGTTCGAGGCTGCCCTGCAATGCCTGCCGCCCCTGTCCATCGGCATCTTGCAGGCCCACCACCGATAACACGCACAGGCCCATGGGCGCGCTCAAGCCATCGCCCACCACGCACACCTGTTCGATACGCGCATGCTCGGCCAAGCGGTTTTCGATCGGCGCCGGGGCCACGTATTTGCCTTTGCTGGTCTTGAAGATTTCCTTCAGGCGTCCAGTCAGCCGCAGTCGGCCATCGGCGCCCTGCTCGCCCTTGTCGCCGGTGCGCAGGAAGCCGTCTGCGGTGATGGTTTCGGCGGTTTTCACCGGGTCCTTGAAATAACCGAGCATGGTCGCGCCGCTGCGCACCTGGACTTCGCCGTCGTCACCGATGCGCACTTCAACGTCCGGGCATGGCGGGCCGATCCAGCCGAGTTTCTGCTCGCCGGGACGGCACACGTGGGAATAGCCGCAGCTTTCGGTCATGCCGTAGACCTCCAGCACATCCAGGCCGAGCCTGCGGTACCAGGCCAACAGGGCTTCGGGCACGGGGGCAGCGCCGGAGAGCGCCACGCGCACAGCGTCCAGGCCCAACCCGGCGAGCACTTTATGGCCGACCCGTTTGCCGATGAAGGGCAGGCGCAGCAAGGTGTCGAGGCGGCTTGCGGGGATTTTGCTGTAGACGCCCATCTGGAATTTGGTCCAGATGCGCGGTACGCCGAACAGTGCTGTCGGCCTGGCGCGCTTGAGGTCTGTGAGAAACGTGTCGAGGCTCTCGGCGAAAAATACGGTTTGCCCGGTGTAGATCGAGGCCATTTCCACAAACATGCGCTCGGCCACGTGGCACAGCGGCAGGTAGGACAGCAGGCGATCACCCTCCCCCAGGCCGAACAATTCAGTGCCGCGAGTGGCCGCGAAAGCCAGGGCGCCGAAGCTGTGCATCACGCCCTTGGGCAGGCCGGTGGTGCCGGAGGTATAGATGATGGTGGCTAGATCGGATGCTGCGGGCGCGGGGTTGTCCTGGATGGGTGAGCAGGCTTGCAGGTCGGCCCAGGTGAAGTCGAATTCGCCTTCGGGGCACAGCGGCAGGCTGATGGTGGGCAGGTCGGCCATTACGCCGGCGGACATGGCGGGCCAGTCGTCCAGTTTGCCGATAAATGCCAGCGCGGCTTCGGAGTGCTCGAGTACGTGGGCGACGGAGTCGGCGGTGAGATTAGGGTAGAGCGGGACCGAGACGTGGCCGGCCATCCAGATGGCGAGGTCGGTGATGATCCAGTGGGCGCAATTTTTCGAGATCAGGGCGATGTGGGAGCCCTGGGGCAAGTCGCGGGCTCGCAGCCAGTGGGCGGCGCAACGGGCTTGGTGGCCGGCTTCGGCCCAGGTGAGGGTTTGGACCTCGCCGCCTTTGATGGGTTGGACCAGAAACCGTTGGCGCGGGTGTCGCGCTTCACGTTCGAAGAAGATCTGCAACGGCAAACGAAAAGCGACAGACATGGACGCGCTCCTTTGTGTTCCGATGATCGCCAACCAAGCACTTGCTTGGGTGGACTATTTCATGGGATCGCGGGGGGTGCAAGTTCTGCTGTTTGGGGGTATATCCGTTATTTAGGTAACGGCCGCCTATGGTTCCGCTCTTACAGCGGCTCACTTTTGAAAAGCGCAAAAGTAAGCAAAACGCTCTTGCCCCACCACTCGGCTCCTCGCTTAGGCTCGGAGTGCCCTCACTCCGGCTTTGGACCGTGGGCCGCCGCGATGGGCCATCCTTGGCCCAGCGCGGCTAACCCGGCGTCCTGCCGGGTTACCCACGCTCCAAAGCCTGCGTTCGGCCAGCGTGGTTTAACGGGGCGCCTAAGATCAAGATCAAAAGCAAGAGCACAGCGGCCTACCGGCCGGCTTGAGTGTTTAGAGCAACAGCACAATCAAAAGCTAAAGCGGGCACGGTCCAAATGTGGGAGCGGGCTTGCTCGCGAAGGTCGTTAACGATGACGCTGGCATTCTGGATGAACGCGGCGCTCTCAGGTTTTTCGCGAGCAAGCCCGCTCCCACAGAAAAGCAGCTCTGCTTCCGCTCTGGATCTTGCCTTTGCTTTTAACACTCAAGCC